>JAQBQF010000050.1 GCA_028287115.1 Myxococcales bacterium | reverse complement strand
TCGTCGGCTCGAGGCCCGCGGTCACGACCGGCAAGTGAACGCGCGACTCGGACATCCCGGATGGATACCGCAAACCACCCGCCGGCGGTAGGAGAGCCGCATCGAGTCACCCGCGCGCCTGCGTGCTTCGTTGCGAGCTCGCTAGGAATCTGCCTCCCCCGAATTTTCGTTAGCAGCCTCGTATCTGCGATTACGATCGAGCCATGACAATCACGGGGCGCGTGATCGTGGCGGCGTTCGTCGTGTCATGTGCACAGCCGACGCCGGTACGTCCGAGCGTTTCGACCGAGACGGCCCAGGCTCCGCGCAAGCTGCACGATGATGCGGTTTTGGCGCTGGATGCCCGCTCGGCGGACCCGGTCCTCGACGCTCGGATGCTCGACGGCGTCAGCGTGCGACGTGCAGCTTGCCCGGCGAGCTTCCCCGCGGTCGGGCAATGTGCGGCCGCCGGCGTGCCGGGAGGGCAACGATGCGAATACGCCCAAGGTACCTGCGTGTGCGGTGGCAATTCCGGCTGCCAGGGTGCGAACCCGGGACCGCAAGCTCTCCAGTGGAGCTGCATGCCGCCGACGAGAGACGAAGACTGTCCGATCCAGCAGCCTGCGCCCGATCTCGGCTGCGCGAACCCCGGGCAACAGTGCATGTACGTCGAAGGGTGCTGCGCGAGGCTGTACATCTGCAGCGGCGGCACGTGGAATGCCAAACCGCGATTATCTTGCTTCGCGGCACCCTAAAGATCGATCGCGTGGCCGAGCGCGGCTTCGGTCGCGCCTTTGATCGTCTCGGAGAACGTCGGGTGCGCGTGGATCGTGTGGATCAGGCTCTCGGCGTTGACCTCGGTCGTCTTCGCGAGCGTCAGCTCCGAGATCAGGTCGGTGACGGCCGGTCCGATCAGGTGCGCGCCGACCAGCGCGCCGGTCTCCGCGTGCCAGAGGACCTTGACGAAGCCGGTCGTATCGCCGGCCGCGCGTGCCTTCGCGAGCGCCGAGAACGGGAACTTGCCGACCTTGATCGGGATGTTCTGCGCCTTCGCCTTGTCTTCGGTGAGGCCGACGGAGGCGATCTCCGGCGAGCAGTACGTGCATGCGGGAATCGCGTCGTAAGGCACGGGCTCCGCGTGGACGTTCGCGATCTTCTCGGCGACGAACACGCCTTCCGCCGAAGCGACGTGCGCGAGGCCGCGCCCGATCACGTCGCCGATCGCCCACAGGTTGTCGCCGCAGCGGTTCTCGCCGTCGACCTTGATGTAGCCGCGATCGATCGCAATGCCGTGCGCCTCGAGCCCGAGGTTCTCGGTGTTCGCCGCGATGCCGACCGCGACGAGGAGGATGTCGGCCTCGAGCGTGAATGCGGATTCGGCCGCGTCTCGCGATGGCGCTCCAGGCGCGCCCTTCGGCTCGACGGTCATCACGACCTTGTCGCCGGAGGGCTTCGCGGACGTCAGCTTGTGATCGGTGATCGATTTGATCCCGCGCTTGTCGAACGCGCGCGTGAGCTCCTTCGAGATCTCGGGATCCTCGTTGGGGACGAGGCGCGGCATGAACTCGACGATCGTGACCTCGGTGCCGAGCGATCGATAGAACGACGCGAACTCGACCCCGATCGCGCCGGCGCCGAGCACGACGAGCGACTTCGGCTGCGCGGGCAGGGTCATCGCCTTGCGGTACTCGACGATCCGGTTGCCGTCGATCTCGATCCCCGGCAGCGAGCGAGCGCGCGCGCCGGTCGCGAGGATCACGTGCTTGGCTTCGATGACCTGCTTGTTGTCGGCCGCAACGACCTCGATCTGGTGCGGCGGCGATTCCCGTTCGCCGGCGTTCGCTGGCGCGCTCGATCTCGGGGGGCTTGGTCGCGGCAAGAGCTTTGCGGTACCGACGATCGTCTGGATCTTGTTCTTCTTGAACAGGAACGCGACGCCCTTGCTGACCTTGTCGGCGATGCCGCGGCTGCGCGCGATGATCGCGGGGAAGTCGGGCTTGACCTCGCCGACGGTGATCCCGAACTCCTTCGCGTGCTGGAACGTCTCGAGCACCTCGGCCGTGCGGAGCAACGCCTTCGTCGGAATGCATCCCCAGTTGAGGCAGATGCCACCGAGGCTCTCGCGCTCGATGCAGGCGACCTTGAGGCCGAGCTGCGCGGCGCGGACCGCGGCGACGTAGCCACCGGGGCCAGAACCGATCACGACGACGTCGAACGGATCCGCCATTACAGTGCCAGCGACTCGGGGTGCTCGATCAGATCGACGAACGCGGCGAGCCACTTCGCACCGAGCGCGCCGTCGATCACGCGATGGTCGCAGGACATCGAGACCGTCATCCGCTTGCCGGCGACGACCTGACCACCCCTGACGATAGGCTCGTCGAGCACGGCGCCGACCGCGAGGATGCCGCCTTCCGGTGGATTGATGATCGCGGTGAACCGTTCGATCCCGAACATCCCGAGGTTCGAGACGCTGAACGTCGAGCCGGTGATCTCGTGACCCTTGAGCTGGCGCTTCTTCGCGCGCTCCGCGAGATCGCGGACCTCCGCGGCGATCGATCCGATGCCCTTCTGATCGGCGTCGCGCACGACCGGCGTCACGAGCCCGTCCTCGATCGCGACTGCGACGCCGATGTGGACGCGGTTGAACTTGCGGATGGCGTCGCCTTCCCACGAGGCATTGCAGTCGGGCACGCGGCGCAGCGCGAGCGCGACGGCCTTGATCACGAGATCGTTGACCGAGACTTTCCCGCGGTCACCGAGCAGCTCGTTGAGCCGCGTGCGAAAGCCCATCATCGGGCCGGCATCGATCTGCCGCTGCAGATAGAA
>JAQBQF010000030.1 GCA_028287115.1 Myxococcales bacterium | reverse complement strand
CGTAGCCCATCGCACCCATGCCTTGGACTTCGGCGGGGAACGGCACGACGCACGCCGAATAATTGCCCGGCGTCAGCTCGGCGATCCGCGCGGGCTCACCGGCGCGAATGATCACCCATTGCGACGCACCTTGGCCCGACGCCGCCATGCGGACGCTGAGCTCGGTCGCGGTCCTGGCCGACACGTTGCCGCTCGCGACCCATACGCTCGCGACGCCGAGCTTGCCGGCCTTCGGCACCGGCTGGACCTGCAGCGTGACCGTGCCGGGCTCGACCGCGAGATCGATCGTGACCTCCTTGCCAGGCGGCACGACGATTTCTTTCGAATAGAACTTCATGCCCATCATCGGCATGCCGACGGTCGCCGAGACCTTGTAGGTGTCGGGGGCGAGGCGGTCGTAGCGATATGCGCCATCGGCGCCGGACGCGACGCCGTAGATCGCGCCGGGTGTCGTCGAGGATTGGCAGCTCACGAGGATGCCCTCGGCGGGCTTGCCAGCTTGCCGCAGCACGCCGGAGAGCGCGCCGAATTTTTGCAGCTCGAGCACGAGCTCGCCTTGATTCGACAGATCGGTCGGGATGCGCATCGCCTTCGAGCGCCCGATCGCCGGATGTTCCGCGGTGATCGCGAGATCTCCGTCGTTGAAGCCGGCGAGCGAGAACGAGCCGTCGGCTTCGGTCGTCGCTTGTTTTGTCCCCTGCCCCATCGGTCCGAAGTTCGCACTGTTGCTGGTGCCGTTGCCGAACAGCATGCGACCCGCATACACGGTCGCCCCGGCGACAGGCTGACCGTCCGCGACGACGGTGCCCGCGAGGATCCGGCCCTTCGCGACCGTGATCGTGCCGGCATCGGCGGTCTTGCCCGACTCCACGACGACCTCGACGACGCGGGTCTGGAAGCTCGGCCCCCGCACCGAGAGCTCGTATTTCTGCGGCGGCAAGGCGTCGAGCTCGAACGTGCCGTCGCCGAGGAACGACTGTTGCGTCATCCCGACCGACACCGTGAAGGCCGCGGGCGTGCTGCCGTCGGCGAACGCGACCTTGCCCTTCACGCCGCCTTCGGGCGCGAGCACGATCTTGAGATCCTTCGTTCCCGTCTCGGCAACGACGCCTTCGGTCGCACCGGCGCGGCCGCGACTCGCCGCGTGCGCGCGCACCGCGGTGATCGAATAGCTGCCCTGCGCGAGGCCGGTCAGCGTGAAGTGGCCGGACGGATCGGTCAGGTCTTGCGGAAACCCGCGCAGCCGCCACTGCGTGAAGTCGCTGGTCGCGCGCTGATCGCGAAAGTTCGGGCCCGCGGAGACCTGCACCGCGTCGACAGGCTGACCTTGCGGATCGACGACGATTCCGGAGATCGATCCGGTCACGTCGACGACGAGCGTGACATCGCCGACGTCTCCAAGGGTCGCATCGACCGTCGCCGTCTGCGAGGCGCCGGACTCGTGCATCGCGACCGCTGCGAGCTCGCGTTTCGGCAGGCCCTTGATCTCGAACACGCCCTTGGCGTCGGTGTACGCCTGACGCGGCGGCTCGAAGATCATCCCGCGACGGGACGAGATGCCGATCCGCACGCGGGCGGATGGCAGCGGCTGCTTCGTCGCATCGACGACACGGCCGCGCACGGTCGCGCCCGCCGAGACCGTGATCACGAGGCCGGTGTGCTCCGAGGTGCCATCGAGCGTGACGAGCGACGACGTGCCGGGTGCGAACTGATCGTGCGCCGCGACAAACCGAAACGAACCGCCCGGCATCGCCGCGAACCGAAATGAGCCGTCCTTCGTCGTCGTGATCGCGTCGTAACGTTCGTCGGCTTGCTGACTCCAATCGGAGGCGCCGTGATAGGTGACGCGCGCGCCCTCGACGGGATTGCCGTGGTCATCGACGACTCGGCCGGAGACCGCGGCGCCTGCCGACAGTGTCAGCTTGGTGGTCGTGTCGCCCGCGCTTACCTGGATCCAGGTCATCGCGTGCGCCATCTTGTCGGCCCACGCCGCGACCTGATAGCCGCCGGGAACGACCGTCGCGAAGGTCGCGATGCCCGCCTTCGTCGTCGTCCGTTGCGTGTCGATCCCGCGAAGCTCGACGGTCGCGCCATCGATCGGCTTGCCATCGACCCCGGCGACCGTGACCGTGACATGTGCGGCGGGTCGCAAATGGAGGACGACCGGATCGCTCTTCTCCGTGAGCTTCGCCGTGATCGGACCCGCGATCCCTTGCGTGGCGCGCGCGACCAACGTGTACGGCCTGCCGATCAGTGCGTCGAACGCGAAGCCGCCGTCTTGCTCGGTCGTGGTGGTCCGAGAGGGATTGGATCCGAGGACCACGATCGCGCCGGCAACCGGGTGCTCGTCGGCGTCGAGGACCTGACCCTCGAGGCGTAATGTCCCACGGGGATCGTCGTCGACGAGCACGGGAGCGGCCGGCGCTTCGCGCTCCGGTCGTGGCTCGCTCGGTTGACGCTGCGCCCCGGGCTTCGTCGCCGCAGAGGGAGACTGTGACGAAGACACGGACCCGGCGTGCCGCCACCAGGCGAACGCAAAGATACCGAGGACGACGGCGGCGATCAGCGCCAGCACCGGCTTACGCATATCGGCGCGGAGTATGGCCGAGATCACGGTCACCAGGGCCGAATTGACGTTATTGTGCGAGCGCGTGGTCTGGGATAGAACCGCGCATAACACGATCTAGTAAGGGAACCCAACCATGGCCTTTTTTCGTCCGTCCTTGCTCGCTGCTCTCGTCCCGGTGTCGCTCGTCGCCTGCAGCAGCAGTCCGAGCCCAGACCCCGTGATCGTGCCCGAGGGCACGCACTATCACTTCGTCGCCAACAAGGCGCTCGTTCCGACGACCAACGCGACCGCGCGCGAGTACGGTCTCGATCTCGGCGCGAGCGACAAGAACGTGCCCGACGGCACGGTCGACAACCAGCTCGGCATGGTGCTCGGCACCCTCGCCGGCATGGGCTTCAAGATCCAGGACACCCTCGATCTCGCCGTCAACGAAGGCAGCATCATCTTGCTGGTCGATTTCCAGACCAAAGACCTGCAGAGCTCGTCGGCTGCCGGCCTCCAGGTGCTGCTCGGTGACAAAACGACCGCGATGCCGATGCCGTGCAACGGCTCGGCCGACACCACGTGCGCACATCACCTCGATGGCACCGGCACGTTCACGATCGCGTCGAACTCGCCGACCAATGCGGCGCTCGCGGGCAAGATCGTCGGCGGCGTGTTCACCGGGGGTCCCGGCAACATCACGCTGCAGATCGCGCTCGGCGGAACCCAAGCGATCACGCTCAACCTGATCGCGGCGCGCGCGAAGCTCACGGGCGTCACCGATACGACGGTCGGCTCGGCCGTCCTCGCCGGTGCGCTCACACAGGACGACCTCAACACGAAGGTCCTCCCGGCGATCCAGCAGCAGCTGGTCCCGATCATCGCGCGCGATTGCACCGCGCCCACCATGCCGCCGGCCTGCGGCTGCGTGGATGGTTCGACGGGCAAGACGATCCTCGGTCTGTTCGATACCACTCCGAAGGACTGCGCGGTCACGGTCTCCGAGATCCAGAACAACCAGTTGATTAAGAGCCTATTGGCGCCCGACATTTGTTCGACAGCATCGTGCGTACAACCGGACGCGCTTTCGCTGGGCATCAAACTGACGGCGGTCAAGGGCACGTTCACCGTCGCCGGCCAGTAGTCGACTGTTTCACGACCTGACAGGCGTGAGGGCTTTTGCCTTCACGCCTGTTTTGCGTTGATGATCGATACGCCGTCACGCGCGAGATGCGCGGCACCGACGAGGCCCGCATCGTCACCGAGCTCGGCGAGCATGATCGTCAAGCGCTCGAGCGAAGCCGCAGGAGCCGCGACGACGAGCGACGCGACCACCAGCTCGTAGAGCGTCGGACAGCGCGCGAGCAGGCCGCCGCCGAGCACGAGCCGCTCGGGATTGAGCACGGCGACCGCGTTCGCGATCGCGACCGCGAGCAGCGGCGCGAGATCGGTCCACAGGCCGAGCGCCCACTCATCGCCATCGGCGGCGGCCAGGTCGACGTGGCCGGGGTTGACGCGCTCGAGCCCACCTGCGAACCGCGCCGCCGAGGATCGCGCGCCGAGCGAGAGCTCGCGCAAGATCCGGCGCTGCACGTAGCTGCCGCCCGCGTAGGCTTCGATGCAGCCACGCTGCCCGCACGCGCAGGGCTGCGCGGCCTCGTCCCAGCGAACCTTGACGTGCCCG
This sequence comes from Myxococcales bacterium, assembly GCA_028287115.1. GTDB lineage: Bacteria > Myxococcota_A > Polyangia > Haliangiales > Haliangiaceae > JABFXX01. The sequence continues at coordinate 3,622 of JAQBQF010000030.1, read as the reverse complement.
ATCTCGCCGGCGCAGTTACTCGCGCCTTCGACGAGCGTGCCGCCGGCGATCACGCCACCGCCGATTCCGGTGCCGACATAGACCCCGAGCACGTCGCGACAACCGCGCGCCGCACCCGCAACCGCTTCGCCCCACACGATCGCGTTGACGTCGTTGTAGACGCCGAGCCGGAAGCGCGGACCGAGCCGGCGCGCGAGCAACTCGCCGAACGGGACATCGCGCCAACGCAGGTGCGGCGAATTCGCGACCGTGCCCTCGCGGTCGCGCAGCATCGCCGCCACGCCGACGCCGACGGGCACGGATCCCCCGTGCGCCCCCGCTCCCCGGCCTTCGCCGGCTCGCTCCATGGCACGCCCCGCTCCCCGGCCTTCGCCGGCTCCCTCCATGGCACGCCCCGCTCCCCGGCCTTCGCCGGCTCGCTCCATCTCCGGCGCGGCGAGCGTCTCGATGATGCCCGCGAGGCGCTCGATGATCGTCTCGGGATCGCGCGGCTCGCCGACCGGCTCGCGATGATTTGCGATCGGTGTCGCGTCCGCGAACGACGCCGCTCGCAAGTTCGAGCCGCCGAGATCGATGCCGATCGCGAACATTACGAAGTGCGCGCGGCGGCGATGTGCGCCTCGATCAGCGCGCGAATCTCGGCGAGCCGATCCGCGGTGGCGGCCTCGCAACGCATCACGAGCGCGGGCTGGGTATTCGACGCGCGGACGAGACCCCAGCCGTCTGCAAACTGCGCGCGGACGCCGTCGATGTCGACGATGCGCACGACCTGCGGATCCTTGCGCAAGCGTGCGGTCACCTCGGCGACGACCGCGAACTTCTTGTCATCGGGGCAATCGATCCGGATCTCCGGGGTGTTGATCATCACCGGCAGCTCCGCCGCGAGCTCCGCCAGCGTGCGCTTGCTCCGCGACAGGAGCTCGATCACGCGCGCGCCGGTGTAGACGCCGTCGTCGAAGCCGAGCCAGCGATGTGCGAAGAAGATGTGCCCCGACATCTCGCCCGCGAGCTGCGCGCCGATCTCCTTCATCCGCGCCTTGATCAGGGAGTGGCCGACCTTCCACATCTCGACCTCGCCGCCGGCCTTCGCGAGCTCGTCGTACATCGACTGCGAGCACTTCACCTCGCCGACGAACTTCGCGTGCGGAACCTCGGTGAGCACCGCTTTGCCGAGCAGGATCATCAGCTGATCGCCCCACAGGATCCGCCCGGTCTTGTCGACGACACCGATTCGATCCGCATCACCGTCGAGCGCGATGCCGAGCTCGGCGTTCTCCGCACCGACGGTCGCGATCAGATCGCGCAGGTTGTCGAGCTGCGTCGGGTCCGGATGATGATTGGGAAAGCGCCCGTCGAGGTCGCAGTACAGCGGCACGACGTCGAACCCGAGCCGTCGATACAGCCCGCACGCGGTGGGACCGCCGGCACCGTTGCCCGCATCGACGACGACCTTAAACCGGCGCGCGCCGAGCGCGAGCTGCGAGACCGCGTAATCGAGATATGCGCCGATCACGTCGCGCGACTGCATCACGTGACGCGGATGCGGCGCGTCCTGGCCGAGCAGCGTCGCGACCTGGTCACGCAGAGCCGCGATCTGCGCGCCGTGCAGCGTCTCGCTGCCGATCATGATCTTGAACCCGTTGTCCTCGGGCGGATTGTGGCTGCCGGTGATCATCACGGCCGCGGCAGGAGCGACGGGTGTCAGCGCGTCCGTATGTTGTGCGGCGAAGTAAACGACCGGCGATGGCACGACGCCGATGTCGGTGACGTTCGCATGGACCCGAATGCCGTCGGTTAGCGCCCCGAACAGCCGCGGCGAGTGAATCCGCGGATCGCGCCCGACGACGACGGTCTTGTCCGGCACGCGCGAGCCGATCGCGATTCCGAGTGCTCGCACCGTCGCATCATCGAGATCGCGATCGGCGACGCCACGAATGTCGTACTCGCGAAAGATGCGCGGATTCACGAATCACAGATACCGCGCAAGACCGCGCGCGGAAAGGGCATCGATCACCTTGCGCACGTCTTGTGCCTGGTCTTTCCGGATCACGAGAATCGCATTGCCGCTCTTGACCACGACAAAGTCGTCGAGACCGACGGTCGCGACGAGCGTGTCATCGTCGCTGACGACCACGTTCCCGGTGCCGTCGATCACCAGCGCGGTGCCGACGGTCGTGTTGCCGGTCGCATCGACGCCGCGGATCGCGGGCAGCGAGGCCCACGAGCCGACGTCGTCCCAACCGACCGCGGCGGGTACGGTGACCACACCCGACGCTTTCTCCATCACCGCGTGATCGATCGAGATCGACGGGAGCGTCGGGTAGATCCGCGCCGCGTGCTGCTCCAGCTCCTTGGGATCGACCCGCGCGAGCTCGCGCATCGCTGCCGCCGTGACGGGCAGATGAACATCGAGCTCGGCGAGCAGGCGCCGCGCCGACGCGATGAAGATGCCGGCATTCCAGAAGTGCCGGCCGCTGGCGACGTAGCGCTCGGCCGTCGCACGGTCCGGCTTCTCCACGAAGCGAACGACGCGACGCACCGCCGCCGTGTCGTCGGGCGCGACCTCGATGTAGCCAAAGCCCGTCTCGGGTCGTGTCGGAGGGATCGCGATCGTCGCGATCGCATCGTCGTTGTCGACCGCGGTCATCGCCGTCTCGATCGCGCGCGCGAGACCCGGTTCGTCGGCGACGTATTGATCAGCCGGCAAGATCACGAGCACGGCGTTGGGATCGCGCGCCTCGATCAGCGCGGCGGCATAACCGATCGCAGCCGCGGTGTTGCGTCCGACGGGCTCGGCGATGATCGTGTCACCGGGCGCGAGGGGCCGCGTCTGCTCGACGAGGTCGCGCGCCGTGACGATCACCGTGTGCTCGCTGACCGCCTTGCCTCGGCAGATCGCCGACACGACGAGAGGCTCGTTGCTCGCACCGATCGCGAGCAGTTGCTTGGGACGAGCGCGCCGGCTCGCGGGCCACAGCCGCGTGCCGCTACCGCCTGCGAGGATGACTGCGTGTCGCACCGGCGCATTCTAGGTTGCAACGGCGGCGAGGTCTCGCGGAGTTGCGGATTTTGCCTATTCCTCGGCGAGGAGCTCGCGGGCGAGCTGCGGTGCGCGCAGGCAATCGTTCGCGATCAGGATGTAGCGCAATCGGCGACGGCGGTCGTAGACGTTGTAGTGAGGGAGCGCCGAGATGTCGTTGGCCTTGGCGACCGCCGTGAAACCATCTCCGACATCGACCTTGCGGACGACGATCCGCGGCTCGTTCGCGATCTGCGCCTCGACCTTGCCCGCGACAACCGTGCAAGCACCGCACGACTCCGCCCAGAAATCGACGATCGTGACGTGATCGGGCACGAGTGCGGCGCTGATGTCGACGACCTCGCCGGTCTTGTTGAGCTGCACGGACTTCGCGACCGATACACTCGGTCCGGCGGTATGTGCGACGCACGCGGTCAACGTAATCGCGAGGGTCAGCGAACGCAACTGCACTACGCGCTCACGACGCCTCGGCGAGCTGGCGCTGCAGGCGCGTGACCTCGGCTCGCGAGAGCCCCGCGTGGAAGATCTGCTCGAGCGTGAGCCGCTCGCTCGAGACGAGCTCGGTTGCGCCGAGCCGGACGG
>JAQBQF010000364.1 GCA_028287115.1 Myxococcales bacterium | reverse complement strand
AGATCGTGCGCCCAGACGATCGCGGCCTGTACAAGTATCGGCTCGATCTCGCGCCGACGCTCGTGATCACTGCGGCCGTCGGCCTCGGGGTCGCGGCGCTGTGGCTCGATCACGGGTGGCTGTGGCTGATCGTCCCGCTGTCATTTGCGGGCCGGCTGCCTGCCCCGGCGCACCAGCACGCGCAGGGCCACCTGTCGATCTTCCGCAGTGACGTCGCGAATGCGATCTACGATCAGATCCTGGCGCTCGCCTCCGGCCACACGACCGCGGTGTGGGAGCAGCAGCACTCGCTCGGTCATCACCTGCAGTATCTCGACTCGCGTGTGGACGTCGCCGGCGCCGATCGGTTCGCGATCGCGCGCGGCCGCTCGCGTCTGGTTCGCCGCATCGTGTTCGTGGTCTGCGCCGACGCGCTCACCGTGCCCGACGCGTTTGCGATCGCTGCGCAATTTCCCGCGAAGCGTCGCCGGTTGCGCACGCGCCTGATCGTTCAGACGCTGTCACAGCTTGCCGTGCTCGCCGGGCTCTTCGTGATCGATCCGATCGCGACCGTCGCCGTGTTCATCGTGCCGAACATCGTGCTGCGGTGGCTCGTCGGCTGGATCGCCTTCGCGCAGCACGACGGCGTCCCCGCGACGATCACGTACGACGGCTCGATGAACGAGTTCGGCTTCGTCAGCCGCTTGCTACTCAACGTCGGTCATCACACCGCGCACCACGAAAAGCCGACGCTGCACTGGTCGCTGCTTCCGGCGCGCACCGCGAAGATCCTGCACTTGATCCCGAGCTCCTGCGTCAGGGGCACTCCCGATGCCGGCTGGGGGAGCAGCTTCTAGATCCCCGCTTGGGCGAGGCGCTTGAGGAACGGCACGACCTGCCGCGACGTCACATCTTCCGCGACGGCCTCGAGACAATCGCGGGTGCCGGAAGCGATCTCGCGATCGGTGTTGCCGGTCATCGCCTTCGCGGATCCCGAGGCCGATGCAGACTTGTTCGATTCCCATTTCTCGCCGCCATCGACGCCGGTCCACGGTGCGACACGAATCGCGACGGTGCACGCGATCTGGGTCTTGCCGCTGGTCTTGGTGATCTCGATCTTCTTCACGGTCGAGGCGATGATGAAGGCCCGCGACTTGTTCGTCGAGAGCTCCGCGGAGGTTGGCAGGCCGCCGGGCCAGCTCGTCGCATAGCCGGTCTTGTCGATGCTCTGCTTGACGATCTTCGTGACGCGATCGCCGGCACCCGTTGGCGCGAGGTTCGTCGGATCGGTCGTCGAATCGATGTTGATGAAGACCTCCGGCTTGTCGCTCTTGACGGCCGCGGGGCGCACCCGCCGTAGCGCCGCCAGCGCTTTGAGGGTCTTCGTCGCCGTATCGCGCACCGTCGTATCGCCGTCGCTGCCGGCCGCCTTGTCGAGGGCGTCGAAGGCGAGCTCGCGAGCATCCGGAGCCGTGCTCGCATCGACGACCTTCCCGAGTGCGAGCGCGGAGACGCGGCGGATCGTCGGATTGTCATCGCCGTCGAGTGCGTCGGCGAGCGCGAACACGGCGCGCGCATCCTTCGACTTCGACAGCGCGAGCGCCGCGGCGAGCCGGACCTTGTAGCTCGAGTCGTGGAGCTGCGTGACGCTGCGATCGATCTTGTCGGCCGCGGCTGTGCGTGCGCACAACGCCAGCAAGCAAGCGGTGCATACCGCCAGCGCGCGCGACATACCTGAGCGTAACACGCGCAGGAGATCCGGCTCGATACGCGCTGAGTCTCCCACCTCGGCGCACGTCGTGCGGATACAGTACGCGGGTGAGCCTCATCGATAGCCTTCGCGTGCTCGGTGCGATGTCTCGCGTCACGGCACCATCGCTCGTCGATCTCGTGCGCGGGTCGCTCGATCGGCAGACGGTCGACGAGCGCGTTCGGTGGTTTGGCCGGCGCGTCGTGGACGTCCTCGATATTCAGTTGACCGTGCGCGGTGCCGAGCTCGTCCCACCCGATCGCGCTTATGTCTACATGTCGAACCACCAGAGCCACCTCGACATCCCGATGCTCTACGCGGCGCTGCCTTCGCGAACGATCCGGATGCTCGCCAAGAAAGAGCTGTTTCAGATCCCACTATGGGGTCGCGGCCTGCGCGCGGCCGAGTTCATCGAGGTCGATCGCTCCAATCACCTGCGCGCCGTGCAATCGATCGAGTACGCGGCGCGGCTGATTCGCGATGACGTCAGCATCTATCTCGCACCCGAAGGCACCCGGTCGCGCGATGGCCAGATCGGCAAGCTCAAGAAGGGCGGCTTTCACCTCGCCGCCGACACCCACACACCGATCGTGCCGGTCGCGATCTCGGGGACGATGGAGATCCTGCCCCGCGGTGCGCGGGTCATGCAGACCGGCAAGCCCGTGACCGTGACGATCGGGGCCCCGATTTCCGTCGACGGACGGGACCTCCCGGGGCTGATGCAAGAGGTCGAGACGTTTTTTCGGACTCACGTTCACGCGTAATCCTCTGAGACTACGGAGATTTCGTGCTCGGATCGCGATGCATCACGTCGCCAGATCTGCGCTATTCTTAGGGCCGTGACCTGGGTCGTCCCGCTGGCGCTCGGGGGCCTCGCCATCCTTGTGATGGCGACGTTCACGGTGCTCTCCGCGCGCAAGCGACACCATTCGGTGCTCGCGCCGGCCCAAGTGGTCGGGCCGCGGATCCTTGTCCACGACATTAACGATGATCGCTGCACCGGCTGCGATGCGTGCGTCGCGGTGTGCCCGACGAACGTCCTCGATCTCGTCGCGAACAAGAGCCGCGTGCTGCGGTTTCAAGACTGCATCCAGTGCGAAGCGTGCATGTTCGCGTGTCCGACCGAAGCGCTGGTGATGTTCCCCGAAGGCAGCGTCCCGCCGCCGCTGAAGATTCCAGAGATCGACGAGAACTTTCAGACCGCCGTGCCGGGCCAGTACTTGATCGGCGAGGTTGCCGGCAAGCCGCTCGTCAAGAACGCCGCGAACCTCGGGCGTTCGGTGGTCGAGCACATGCTCGGAAGCGGCATGCGCTCCGGCGTGCTCGGGCGCGCCGACAACATGGTCGATGTCGCGATCGTCGGCTCGGGTCCAGGCGGGCTGTCGGCGGCGCTGACCTGCATCCAGAAGGGCCTGTCGTACGTCGTGCTCGAGAAGGAGCAAGAGATCGCTTCGACGATCGCGCGCTATCCGAAAGGCAAGCTCGTGATGGCGGAGCCCTACGACACGACGAACCTGTCGCTGCTGCCCGTGTTCGATTCTTCGAAGGAACAGCTGATCCCGATCTGGAAAGAGCTGATGGATCGCGTCGGTATCCAGGTTCGGCAGGGCGAGTCGGTCGAGCAGGTCCAGCGCAGCGCCGACGGCGTATTCGATATCCGTACGACGGTCGCGACGTATCGCGCGCAGCGCGTCGTGCTCTCGATCGGTACGCGCGGCAAGCCGCGAACGCTTCAAGTCCAGGGCGAGAACCTGCCCAAAGTCTTCAGCCTGCTCGAAGACCCGGATGACTGGCGCGGCCGCAACGTCCTCATCGTCGGCGGTGGTGACTCCGCGTGCGAAGCCGCGCTCGCGCTCGCCGACGCCGGCGCAAGCGTCATGATCTCGTATCGCGGTAAGGGCTTTAACCGCGCCGCTCCGAAGAACAAATCGACGATCGAGCGTTATGCCAGCGAGGGCCGGATCAAGGCCAAGCTCGGCTCGCAGGTCCTCGCGTTCGACGCGGAGTCGGTGACGCTCGCGCTCGGCGACGGGACGCAGAAGCGCTATCCGAATGACGGTGCGTTCGTGCTGATCGGCGCCGATCCTCCGGTGTCGTGGCTCGAGAAGATGGGGATCCGGTTCGTCGATCGGCCGCACCAGCATCAGATGGGCAAGACCGACGACATCGTGCGCCGGTTGATCCCGCGCGCGAACGAGTGTCCGGAAGATGCAGCGCGTGCGGCCGCTCAGATCCTCGGCGGTAGCGTCGGTCGAGAACCGCAGCGCAGCCCTTCGGCGCTCCCGATGCCGATGGGCGGCGAGCCAGCCGTCAGCGGTCCGCGCAAGTGGCTCCGTTCTGCGACGAGCATCTTCTCGACGCGCGGCGCTTCGCAGGTCGGCCAGCTGCCGCCACCGCCGCCGAAGACCGACGTCAAGACCACCGCCACCAAGTCGAAGCGGTTCGACGCGCCGGTCCCGCTCTCGGAGTTTGCAAAGCGCCAGCGCACGCAGCACACGCACACCGGTCACGGCCGCCGCGACGCGCTATCGGCAGGCGAGCGCACGCGAATCTTGCGGATGCTTCGCGACGAAGGCGGTCGGCTCGCCGACGAAGAGGACGACGATCAAGTTCATATCGGCAGCGCCCCGGGTGTCGCGCCCGCCGCGCCGAGGTACGACTTCGACTTCGACGAGGACGGTGGCCCGGTCGCAGCGCCGAGCAACATCCACTCGATCCCGCAGCGCGCCGACGTGCCGGCAAAGCCCGCCGTCGTCGTCGGGCTCGCGCAAGCCAACTCGGCTCGGCGCCAGAAGCGCCAGAGTGTCGCGCCGCCGAGTCCCTCGTCCGCTCGGATGAAAGTACCGTCGCAGCCGCCGCCACCGCCGTCTCGCAGCAAGCCGGGGACTGCGCCACCGCCGCGGCCGCACAACAACTCGCAACCGCCGCCCGCGAAGCGACCGGTGCCGCGGCCGTTCGATGATCAACCGACGCGCAACGTCGATGAAGCATTGCTCAACGCACTGCGCTCCAATCCGGCCGCATCGGCACCGCCGTCGGGAGGGTCGCGCTCGGTGTTCGACGAGCCGACCCGCATGGCGAACGTCGACGCAAAGATGCTCGATAGTCTCGACGAAGCGGCCACACGCGCGAGCAACGCGGCGAAGTTCTTGCCGGCGAATACCGTGCCGTCGGGATCGCAGCAGTTCGACGAGCTCGAAGATGCGACCGCGTTGGCGACCATCGACATCGCGGCGATCGAACGCGCCCATCGTCCGGGGCCGGGCAAAGAGGATCGGACACGCGCGGTCGATATTCGAAACGACAAGAGCATGTCGGACATCGATTGGGATATCGACTGAGTCATGGCCGGCGAGGCGGCCCATGACCGCTCCCGGCTGCGCTAGGATGGGGTGTGCTCGCGACCCAGATCCGCCAGAAGGACAGCGTCTTCTATTTTTGCGCGTACCCTGCCGACGACATCCTCGACAAGGTCCGGTTCATCAGCCGCTTCTACGCCGAAGGTGAACCGAGCCTCGCGGGCGAGGAGATCGCGGACAGCGACGAGGTCGCGCAGTTCATCTCGCGCATCGAGGCGAGTGACGCGGCGTTTCAACGCCAGCTCGGCCGCGCCAAAGTCACCGCGATCAAAAACTTCTACGAGACAGCGGTGAGCCAACCGCCGATCCCCGGCACGGTGCTGCTGTTCACCGAGGAGAAGCTCAAGTTCGATCCGGTCAAGCCGTTCACGAACGTCGGCAATCTCCAGGAGCCGCGCGGCAAGTACCTGATCATCGACGGCCAGCACCGGCTCGCGGCGCTGCACTTCTTCAAGAATCAGCGGCCCGACGACGCTGCAACGATCCACGTCCCGTGCGTGATCTTCGACGGCAAGAGCGAAGACTTCGCGACCGAGATGTTCGTGATCATCAACTCGACGCCGACGCGTATCAACAAGAGCCACCTCGTCGATCTCTACGAGAAGGTCTCGTGGGCGGCGCCGGACAAGAAGTTCGCGGCGCGCGTCGTCGATCACCTGTATCGCGAAGGCGATAGCCCGCTCCGCTACAAGATCAATCGGCTCGGCGGCCGCAGCAAGCAAGAGAAGTGGATCCTCCAGGCCGAGCTGTTCAACGAGGTCCACAAGTGGGTCGCGTCTGACTGGAAGAAGCTGAAGAAGAAGCCGAACTGGCAGCGCGAAGCCGAAAAATATTACGAGATGGTTCGCGACTTCCTGCGCGCCGCCGAAAAGGCGTGGGGCGATGCGTGGGGCCACGCGAGCTACATGGTGACGCGGCCGGTGACGATCAAGGCGATGCTGCGCGTGTGCGCCGACCTGGCCGCCGAGGACCCCGAGGCCGACGATCGCGTGAAGCGGTGGGCGCGGCGACTTTCGCCGTGGACCGAGATCGGCAAGCAGTTCCGGTCGGAGGGCTTCTACGAGCGGTTTCCGGCAAAGGGCCAGGTCGAGCGCGTCGCGCGGATCCATCGCGAGCTCGCGCGTGTCGCGAATGTCGCGCGGCGCAGCAAAGCCGGCGACGACGACGAATAGGCTACGGGCGAGTCCCCGGCGGCCAGATCGTGAAGCGGGCGTGGACGACGGAACCGTCGGTCACGATGCTCGTCCAGCCATCGACGCGGATGCTGCTGCGTGACAGCGTCGCCGAGAGCTGTCCCTGAAATTGCGCGAGTCCATCGGCGGGACCGCTGAGCTCGACGGTGATCCAGCCAGCGCCGCGCAACCGATCGAACGGCAGCACGCGCGGATCGATCCGGACCTGCATGCCGAAGAACACCGCACCGAGATCGACCTCGACGACCACCGGCTGCGGCTTCGGAATGGAGACCGTGCCGCCGGCGTTCACATCGATGTTGACGTTCGGCACGCCGATGTTCGGCGGATTCAGATCGACCGTGTAGCTCGTGCTCGGCACTCCGGGTTCCGGCGTTGTGACGATCGGCGGCGCCGTCGCGAGATGCGGCTCGCGACCGTTGCACCCGCCGATGCGATGGCCGCCGACCGCCCCAACGCCGGAGCCGAACACCGTGCGAAGGACGGCCCCACCGGCGATGACGTCGACGCCGTGATCGACATTCGCGCGTAACCACCCACCGAGATCGACCGCGCCGCACCCGACGAATCCCTGGAGCCCGAGCTCGGCCGTCGCGATCGCGTGTAACTCACCGTGAGGATCATCGGCGACCCAGGCGGCGCCACCTTGCAGCTGGGCGTAGAGCGGCGCGTACTCGGCAGGCCACGGCAGCAACACGCGCGGACCGGTCTGCAGCGACCATGCGGCGCCGTCGATGCCATGTTCCGCCCCGCCACTGTATCCAAACAAGAACGCACCGCTGGTCTCGAGACTCAACGACGGCGATGCGCGGAGGCCGAGGCTGAGTCCACCACCTAGATTGGGTCCTGCGAACACCTCGAACGAGGTGGTGTGAAGCCATGGTGTCGGCGCGCGCTCGCCGAGACCTCGCGGCTTGCGGATGTTGATCTCGAAGCCGAAGCGCAGGCTCGCGAGCACCGCGGACAGTTTCTGGGGACCGAGCGATTGCTCGTAAGACAGCTCGACCGCGGCGGTCACTGCGTTGCTTTGGCCGACGTACATCCCGAGCGCACGCGCGATCGATCCACGCACGATCGGCGCGGATCCGCCGAGTAGATCGCCGCGGAGCGCGTATCCCGCGCCGGCGCCGATCGTCCACTCGTGGCGGCGGATCTCGTCGTCGAACAGTCGGACCTTCGCGAGCGCGAAGAACTGGTTGCTGAGGTCATTGCTGCCGGGGACCCTGGGCGCGCTCGACAAGCCGACATCGAGCAGCTCGTAGCGGGCACCGAGCTCGAACGAGCGTAGCAGTGGGAACGTCAGCTCGACGCCGAGTCCCTCCGCGCCGTTCTCGGTGGCGAGATCGCCGAAGGTCGCGCCGGTGGTCCAATCGACGCCCAAGGCCCAGTGCGGCGAACCGACGATGATCGGCGGCCTGCAGGTCACCGCCGCGCCCGGTTCGGGTGGCGCGAGCACGGCTCCGCACTCGGGGAGCTCGCGCAGGTCATCGATCGATAGGCCGATCGGCCATCCCGAAGTGTCGACTGGGCTGAAATAAGCGGACTGATCAGGCGGCAGCGCAGGTGGCGACGCCGCCGGTTGCGCGTTTGCGACCGTCGACAGCAGGATCGCAAGACACCACGACCGAGACATGGTGCGCAACACAGCAACCACCATGCCACGGGTTCGAACCGGCTTGCCCCGCCGCTGTGCACTCGATCAGCTGGTTTTGCTTGCACCACCGCGACAAGCGCCGTGTCTCGATAGCAATCGGCCGTTCACAGGCATACTGCGCGAGTGAGCGTCTATTTCACATGGCCCGACCGGCGGTTCCGGTACGAGTGCCGAGGCTGCGGCGCGTGCTGCAAAGGGCACGGCATCGGAATCGACGTCACGGCGGGGCAGCTCGTCCAGCTCGTCGCACGCAGGCCGGAGATCGCTGCGTTCGTTCGGCGGCGCGGCGACGCGGTCACCGCGTTCAACCCACGCGATCGGTGCTGGTTCCTCGAAGATGACGGCCTCTGCCGGGTCGAAGTCGAGGACGGCCGCGCCGCGAAGCCTGCATCGTGCCGGCTGTTCCCGTTCAACCGCGTGTTCCGAATCGGCGGTCATATGGTTGTCGACTACAACAGCGTGATCTGTCCGCTCGTCGTGGTCGGTGACGATGGTGTCGGTCACGACGAGATCCTCGCGGAGATCGCATCGATCCAGGATCCGGCGATCATCGGCACGCAGTTGCCCGCCGACGACGCACTGGTCGCGCGCGAACAGGCGATCGCAGATGCGATCTTCGCGACCGCAGATCTCGAAGCCGCGTGGGTGGCACAAGACACGGCTGCGTTCGCGACCGCACGCGATCAAGCGAGCACCGCATTCACGGCGATCCTCGGCACGCCGTGGCAAGCGCCCGCGGCTGCGACCCTCGATACCGCACTTCACCTGACGCCCTCGATGCGGTTCAACGAGCTGTACGGTCCGCGCCAGTACGCACCTCGCGACAAGGTGCCGCCGATCCTCGCGCGGATGTGGGTCGCGTGGCTCGGCTTCGCAGCGCTCGGAGAACGGCTCGCGCGCCGTCCGCTGGGTCTGCAGGAGCTGACGACGATCTGGTCCGAGCAAGCGCCGCTGATGCACGCGATCGCGCGGTGGAGCGATGCACCCGCGCTCAAGCCGGGACCGATCGAGCTACCGAACATCGATCCCGGCGGTCTCGTGCGTGCACTCGGTCAGCGGATCGTCGATAACCGCAAGGCGCGTCGTCCGTTCGGCGAGCTCGTGATCGCCGTGCTCGGCGGAGCCGATCCGACGTCGCGCGTGACCGCGCTCAAGCTCGCCGATCCGATCGTGCGCAACGCCTTCGCGTGATTCGCTGACAACGCGCGTGTTCACACGAACGTGTGCAGTGCCGCGCAAGTCCCCAGGGGTCGCTGTCTTGACCGCTGAAGACGCGTCGCCCTAGCGTGCTTCATGACAAATTTCTTGCGACTGCTGACGTTGGCGTTCGTGGCGTTCGTCTCGGTGGGCTGTCATAGCGAGTTGCAGACCGGCTCTGATGCGGCCTCGGCGCAACCCGAGGAGCTTGCTTGTAGAGCGAACGGAAGGTCCTGCTCGGCAAGCTCGGCTTGCTGCAGCAAGAGCTGCGTGGCTCATACGTGCCAGGCTGCGCTTCCGCCTCCGCCACCACCACCGCCGTCGAGCTGCACGAACAAGTGCGGCGGTCCCGATGGTGCAGGCGGACTGTGCCCGACGACGTGCGGCGCGAGGACCGCGTGGTGTGTTGGACCGGCGTTCACGACGTGTCAGGCGTGCTTTACGAGCTGCCCGCCCGACTCGCAGTGCATCGAAGGCGCCTGCCGATAACTACCAGACGACGCACTGGTTCGCCGGACGCATCTTCGCGCCGACCTTGCAACGCCAGGTCTTCGCAAAGTCCGGCGTCGCAGACACGGCTCCGTTGACGCGCCACTTCGGAGGCGAGTGGACGTCGATGGTCGCGAGAAACTTCTCGAACTCGGGACGCATCTTCGCGCACCACGCCTGACCGTAACCGAGGAAGAACTGCTGATCCTCGGTGAACCCGTCCGCGATGACCGTGTCGGGTGCCGACGCTCGCAGCGTCCGATACGCCGAGAGCGCGAGCTTGGTGCCGCCGATGTCTGCGATGTTCTCGCCGACGGTGTTCGCACCGTTGAGCTTCGTCGCCCCGGCAACTTCATATTTGCTGTACTGATCGATCACGCACTGCGTGCGCTGCTTGAACAGCTTCTCCGTTTCGGGCTGCCACCAGTTCGTCAGGTTGCCGTCGGCGTCGTACTGCGCGCCTTGATCATCGAAGCCGTGCGTCAGCTCGTGACCGACGACCACGCCCATGCCGCCGAGGTTGACCGGGATCGACGAGTCCACGCTGTAGAACGGCTTCTGCAGGATTCCGGCGGGGAACACCATGCCATTGAGCTGCGGGTCGTAGTACGCGTTCACCTGCGGCACGGTCATCTGCCAGTCGTCTTTGTCGACGGGCTTGCCGATCTTCGCGAGCTGGCGCGCGGTCTCGGCCTTGTCCGCGGAGATCGCGTTTGCTCCCCACGCCTTGGGATCGATCGAGAAACTGTAGTTCTTCCAGCGCTTCGGATAACCGATCTGATAGGTCATCGCGGCGAGCTTCTGATCCGCCTTCGCCTTCGTGGTCGCGTCCATCCAAGGCAACGCCGCGAGGTTCGCCTTCATCGCCGCATTGATCGCGTGGACTTGGTCTTCGGCGGCCGACTTGCTCGCGCCCGCAAACTTGTCGCGCACGAACGCCTGGCCGAGCAGATCGCCGAGCGCACCATCGGTCCGACCCGTGCAGCGCTTCCACCGCGGCTCCATCTGCTCGGTGCCCGTGATCTTCGCGAAGAACTTGAACGCGCGTTCCTCGAGCTTCTTCGTCAAGATGGGCGCGGCCGCTCGCATCACGTACGCGGTGAGGTAGTTGCGCCAGATCTCGGGCTTGGTCTTGACGATCAGCGCGTCGAGCCCCGCGAGAAATTCCGGCGAGCTGACGGTCACATCTTTGACGTCCTTCAGGCCGACGCCCTTCCAGAACACGTCCCACTCGAAGTGGCTCATCTGCTTGGCCACGCCGGCGCGGTTGATCTTGTTGTACGTGCCCTTGGGATCGCGGCGGGCGACCTTGTCTTTCGAGACCTTCGCGATCTCGGTCTCGAGCGCGACGATGTCCGTGGCTTCCTGCTTCGCTGCATCGGCCTTGTGACCTGCTTCGACCAGCATGTCGGCGACGTACGTCTCGTAGTCGGCACGCAGCGTCTTCGATTGCGGATCGTCCTTGAGATAGTAATCGCGGTCGGGCAGGCCGATGCCGCCTTGATCGATGCCGGCGATCACGTTGCGCGCATCCGCGGAGTCCTGCACCGGGCCCATCGGAAACAGCGCGCTGAAGCCTTGGCTATGAAGCACGGTGACCGCTTTGGTCAGCGACTTCGCATCTTTGACGTTGCCGACCACGTCGAGCATCGGCTTGATCGGCTTGATGCCGGCCTTCTCGATCGCGGCCTCGTCGACGCACGATCCGTAGAACGCTCCGAGTTGCTTGGCGATCGTGTCGTTGCCCGGCTTGGTCCGCGCCTTCTCGAGCACGTCGTGCTCGTACTCGAGGTTGCGGTCTTGGATGTCGACGAAGCTGCGCATTGCGGTCGGCTTGTCTGCCGGAATCTGCGTCTTCGCGATCCAGCCGCCGCACGCGAACTGATAGAAGTCCTCGCACGGGTCCGCGGTCTTATCGAGCGCGGCGGGATCGAGGCCGATCTCTGCGAGCGACTTGTTCGACACCGGCTTGGTCGGCGCAGGCGCGACATCGGGCGCCGCAGACGCTGGTCCCGGCGCGGGCGCGGCAACCTCGGGCGTCGTGACCGGAGCCGGATCAGGGGAGGTCTTCGTGGGCGACTTGCCAGAGCCGCACGCGGCGGCGATGAGGATGATCGAAAGCGTGATGCGCATGAACTCTCCGATAAATTTTCGAACGCCGATGCAGTACCACTGCCGGGCGCGAGTTCTATGAAGTTTCGACGCTTGTCGCAGCTGTCGCAGGTGTCGCATTTCTTTCAGCGCACCGCGACTGTGGTTCACTTCACGAGGAAGCGCGTCAACGAGGGTAGCTCGCGGCCGAGCTCGGCGATGCACTGATCACTCTGCTCGAGGCCCCGTGCCGTGGCGGCTTGCGCGCCCTCGACCTTGGCAGCGCGAGCGGTGACCAGCTCGCCGATCGTTGCGCGGCTCTTCGGATCGCACGACGCGCCGGCGATCGCCGACAGAAAGCCGGAGGCCTCGTCGGATCGCATCCGGCCGAGGAGCTCGTCGATGTGCGTGGCAAGCCATCGAAGCGCGAGGTCGCGCGTATCGCGATCGTAGAGCACGCCGTAGATGATCGACACGGACTCGCGCAGATCGAAGTCGTGGCCGAGCACGAGATCGAGGGCCCGCGTCGCGAGCGCGGGATCGCGGAATCCTCCGAACGCCCCGAGAATGCGATTCTGCTCGGAGCGATCGCGTGCGGCCTTGGCGGCCGTGAGGAACCGCTCGAACCGCGCTGCATCGCCGCGATAGGCCGCGACCCGCAGCACAGCTCCGACGAGATCATCGTCGACTCCCGCGCGGTCCGCGAGCCAGCGCTCGGCGAGCTTCTCGGCTTCGGTTCCGAGCTTGTCATCGTGGCGCGCGATCATCGGGACGAGTTGCTGGCGAAGCTGGTGACGCTCGTCGGAGTCGGCCTTGTCGCGATGCCATCCGAGCTGACGCGCCGACGACGCGAACGTCCGCGTTCGCCACGCGCGGTCCGCGAGGTACAGCTTGTCCTCGAGGGCGTCGGCATGAAAGCTCGCCGCCTCGAGCGCCCAGGTGGCGACCTTGGGATCGGGATCCGCCACGATCGAAGGCACGAGCGCGAGCAGCCGATCGATCGGGAGCTCGTCGCGCTGCACCATCGAGCGCAGATCCGCGATCGTCATCATCTTCTCGGCAGCCGTGAGCTTGGCGACCTTCGCGGTCGGCGCCTTGAGATCGAGCAGCGCGAGCGCGCCCTTCGGATCGATCACCGAGCGATAATAACCGCGCGCGCCGGCGTTCGCGACGATCCACGTCGGACACCAGTGCACCTTGGTCTTCTGTACGATGAGATCGATCCGCGCCTCCGCCTCGGCGAGGTCGACGCACTGTTCGTCGACGCGGGTGGCATCTCCAAACCGTACGCACACCGGAACGTCCCACGGCTGCGGCGCCGGATCGGTGAGGCCCGCGGGCAACGAACGGCGCTGGCGCAGCACGATCGCCTCGTGGTGCGGTTCGCAATGCATCTCGACCTCGACGCGCGGGACCCCGGGCTGTGACAGGAAGCTCGAGAACGCCTTCGCGACCTTGCCATCGCGCAGCGACTTCATCGCGCCGATGAAGTCATCGGCCGATGCATTGCTCCACGCGTGCGAACGCAAGTAGCCGCGGATGAAGTCGCGCCACTGCGTCGAGCCCGTCCATGCCTCGAACATGCGCAGCACGGTCGCGCCTTTGAAGTACGTGATGTCGTTGTCGAACGAAGTCGCGATGCCCTCCTTCGTCGTGACTTCACGCCGCATCGGATGGGTCGAGAGCGTCTCGTCCGCGCTCATCGCAGCGAGCGCATAGCCGACTCGGTCGTCCGGATAGCGCCAGCCGGGCTCGACGGCATCGGTGATGATCATGTCCATCCATTCGCCGAGCGCTTCGTTGAGCCAGGTGTCGTCCCACCACGCCATCGTCACGTAGTCGCCGAACCAGTAGTGGGCGAGCTCGTGCGCCAGGATATTGGCGTACGCCTGCTTGCGCGAGCGCGACTCTTGTTCGGGCCGGATCAGCGTCAGCGGCTGGCCCATCGCGACGATGCCCGGATGCTCCATCGTTCCCCAGTAGCGAGGCACGACGGCGACATCGAGCTTGCCGAACGGATAGTCCATGTCGAAGTAGTCTTCGAGTGCGGCGACCACGCGCGGCGTGACTTGCTTGGCCCAACCGAGCTCGCCCGAGCGGCCTTTCGGCACGACGAACCTGATCGGTGTCTTCGCGCGGCCGCCGGTACCACCGTCGATCACCTCGAACGGACCGACGACGAATGCGACGAGATAGCTCGGCATCGGCTTGGATTCCGCGAGCTCGACGCGCTTCATGCCCGCGGGCTCCGGGATCTCGGACGCGACGGCGGCGTTCGCGAGCGCGACGTGATCTTGCTTGACGTGAAACGTCAGCTGCCACGGAATCTTGTAGGCGGGCTCGTCGAAGCACGGGAACGCGCGTCGCGCATCGATCGGTTCGAAGAACGTGTACGCATACGTCTCCGCACCTTCCTTCTCGGCATACACGCCGCGGCTCCGCGTGCGATCGATCCCTGCTTCGAACGCGAGATCGATCGCGAGCGGCCCTCGTGCGAGCTCCACATCGGTCGTGATCCCGACGAAGTCGTTGCCGCCGGCGATCACGCGCGCCGGCTTCCCGTCGAGCGTGGCCCGCGAGATCTTCAGGTCGGTCGCGTCGAGCCAGACGACGCGCGTCGGCTTCACGACCGTGGCATCGACGTGCGTCGTCCCGGTCACGTGATCTGCGGTCGGAACGATCGTCAGCTCGAGGCGCTGCCGGATCGGCGTCACGTCGCCGGAGAGCCGCACCACGGGCGGCGCGGGATCCGGAAGCTTCTCGACGACCTGCGTCGGCTCGCCGGTCGGCGGCGGTGCCGGCACGGTGATCCGCGGCGCCGAGGAAGAACAGCCGACGAGGATGGTGATCGCGATCGAGTGCCGCATGCGCGCGCAAGATACCGGAATTCGAGCGCGTCGCGACTGCTCAGATCGCGGACCAGGTCGTCGTGTAAGACCGGATGCCCAGCACGTCGAGGCGCTTGCGGTTCGCGGTCGCACGCGGCGATCCGTCGCTGAACTCGACGATGTGATCGACCACCACCTGGCGGATCAGTGTTCCCGTCGCGTAGCTGCGGATGAGGTCGACGAACGCCGACGGCACCGTGGTCGCGCCGGCCTCGAGGTCGGACCGGCACACCACGATGGGCAGCTCCACGCCCTTGCTATCCACGAAGTTGGGGCTCGTGAACACGGTCTCGTAGGACCCGCCCCAATCAGCCGGCAGGTTCGCGTTGGTCCCGCGCGTGTACGTGGTCGCGAGCGGCCCGGCGGGGAGTCCGAAGCTCGTGTCTTCCGGCGGTGTGACCGGCGTGAACGACGCCGGCATGTAGGCGACGCCGGCGTAGACCTTCGCCGGCCACTCGTTCGTGCCGGCGAGCAGCACGTTGTACAGCGCATCCGGCGGGTAGTACGTGTCGCCGTCGTTGGCGGTGAAGTCGGGCAGCTTCTTCCACCACAGATCGTGCGGGCGCCCGAGGAAGTCCTCCGTCGCCGTGCCGCCATCGCGCCCGGTCGAGTCCTTCGCGAGCACGAGCGCGGAGCCGTGCTGCGATTCGACGAACACGCTGCCGACGTCGACATACGTCGCGGCGCCCTGCGCGAGCGGCCAGGTGGTGCGCGCGCGAACGTCGACGCAGCCGGGAAACGCGGGGAGCATGTGCCAGGCCGGATTCTCCTGCTTGTAGAAGAACGCCGTCGCGCGGGCGGTGTTGCGACCGGCGCTATCGTGGATCCACTCGAGGCGAACCTCGCCACCTTCATCATCGTGGGGCGAGATCGGTGGCTCCATCGCGTCGGAGAACTGCGACGCATCCGGCGGCGCGTCCGGTGTGGTCGCGTTGGTCTTGACGCCGTTGCAGGCCGCCGCGATCAACAGCGGCAATAAGAGACGAATCATCATGTGGTCCTCGAACAGCTACCACCCCGAGCGAGGCCGAGATGCGCACGAAAACTCATCGGGCGATCACGATGCCAAGCCACGCCGCGGGTAGCGTGACCAGCGCGATGTGGCCGTCCGCTTTGAGGAGAGTGGCCGGCACGTGAGCCTGGAGTGACACCGCCACCCGTCGGCCCACGGGCAGCGACAGCTCGCCGAGCGCGCCGATCGCGAACGCCCCGGTCGTCCACCTGCTGCCGAGATCCTGCACGACGGTACCGCCACCGACGTCGACCCCGAATGCGGCGTTCACCGGACCGAGGGGCCGTCCGGCCCGGAACCCGACGAACACGAACCCGCTGGTCTCGCGGACCGATCCGTCGCGCCGCGAGCTCGCTTCGATCGCAAGGAAAGCGCCGTGAAGCGCAGGAAACCGGACGTCCGCGTGGAGCGAGTCGAGCAGCGCGACCTGCTTCGCGATCGCGGCCTGACCTCCCGCGGCGACTCCGATCTCGATCGCACGCACGTGCCGCGGCTCGACTGTGAGGTCGCCTTTGGTCGACGACCCGACGAGCGTCGTCGCCGCCAGCTCGTTCGAGGCGACGATGCGTTGCTGGTTCGCGGCGACCGCGATCGTGGCCTCGAACGTGCGGCCACCGCGCCAGGTTCGGACCGTATATCTCCCCGGCTCGATCGCGATTCGCGTCGGATCGCCGTGGCCGAGCTCCGCGATCACCTGTGCGCGAACGACATCGACGACGAGGGCACGGTCGAAATCATCGGAGACGGTCAGGCTGGCCGAAGGCGATGCGAGCTCGGTCAGGACCAGCTCGCCTTCGCCACTCAGCCGATAGTCGTAGGTGGGGTGCTGCGGTCCCTCCAGCGTCGCGCCGGAGGTCGCGATCGTGTGCTTGTAGGCGTACTGGTATGCCTCCGTCAGGGTGACGCGCCCATCGCCCGAAGAATCCGCTGCACCGCGCAGCCCCGAGACGAGATGATGGGTGAAGAACGAGCCGCCGATCTCCCTGGATTCGAGCGCGCTCTCGTCGGCGGCGCTCGAGGTCAACAGCGCCTCGCCGGTGCTCGCGAGCTCGTCGGCGAGCCGGATGTGAAACGCGGGCCCGGGTGTCCCGCCCTTGCTCGCGAGCAGCGCGCCGCTCTTGCACGAATCGACCACCGCGAGGCGGACGTCGCCGCCGGCGTCCCTCAGCCAGTCGCGTAGCGCGGCGAACGTGAAGCGGTCGTGGCCGAGCTCCAGTGCGACGCCGTCCGAGTGACCGGAGAAGTAGAAGATGACGATCACGTGATCGAGGCGACCGCGATAGCCGGCGATCCTCGCCTTCGCCCGGCCCAGCGTGGACTCGAGCGCTCGTAGGTCTTTGCCTTGCAACAGGAACAGATCGCCGGGAGCCACGCCACCCAGCTCGACGAGGACCCGCGCGAGCTTGTCGGCATCCAGCTCGGCATAGCGGAGCGACGCCTTGGTATCGTCACCGGCGTTGTTGCCGATCACGACCGCGACACGCCGCGTCTCGGCAGCTGCGGTCGTGCACACCGCGAGCGCGACCATGATCGCGACGCCACGGATCACGGCGTCACCTTTTCGAACACGACCGAGGCCTGGACCGCAGGTACGTCGAGCGAGCGCGCCTGACGGATGGCGGCCGCGCCTCTCGCTCCGATCTCGCGCAGCACGCGCTTCACGGCCTCGGCATCGATCGGTTCGTTCGAGAACAGCGCGAACACGCGCTCCGGTCCGGGAGCCCGGTCGAGAACGATGCTGTCGGGGAGCTCGCTTGGCTCGCGGCTCACCGCGCCGCTACGCTCGCCGGAGAACGGGTAATAGATCGTGGCGGTTGCTGCACCGTCGATGGAAGCGACGAGCAGATACGCCGATCCGTGCGAGCCAGCCACGAACCGGATCTGATCGCCCGGAGCGAGCTGCGTCGCGTCGTGGACGGCGAACACCGAGTCGCCGCGCTTCGCGAAGATGCGGAACGTGGGACCGCCCTTGATCGCGATATCGTCGACCGGCGCCACATCGCGATGGCCGAGCCACAGCATCACGGCGATGGCCGTGACTGCCGAAATGCTGACGATGGGCCACCAACGCCGGCGAGGCCGCAGCCTGCCGACCGTGCGCGGGAACACCACGCGCGCGAACTGCGAGCGCGCTCCTCGGGTCGCTTCGAGATCGTCGCGGCAGCGTGCACACGACTCGAGGTGCGCGAGGGCTCGGGTGTCGCCCGGCTGGCCCGAGGCGAGGTCGTCGAGAGCGAAGCTCGATAGATGGCTCACGCTGCACCTCGCTGGATGAACTTACGCGCATTGTCGGCGAACTCTGCGAGCCAGTTGATGACCGAGCGTCGCGAGACATCGAGCACCCGTGCGACCTCGGACTGGTCGAGCCCGTCCACATGGTGCAGCCACGCCACTGCACGTAGCTTCTGCGGCGAGCGATCGATGATGCGGGCGACCAGATCGCGATCCGCGAGCACGACTGCGAGATCCTCGCCGAGCATCTCGTCGGGTTCATGGTCCGCGGGTGCTGGGCGGCGCTTGCGATTCCGGATCTCGTTCAGGCAGTAGTTGGTCGCGATGCGATAGATCCAGTTCCGGGCCTCTCCGGAATCCGCTTTGTCGATGTGCCGGTACACGCGCATGAACGTCTCCTGGGTCGCGTCCTCCGCGGCCTCGTGGTCCCCGAGCAAGCGCCGGCAACGGGAATAGATCACCGGGCCGTACGCGCGGTAGAGCTCCGTCAGCCGGTCGTCTGTCATCGCTACGCCGGGGTGCCCAGCTCGCCGGGTATAACCCCAGGCGCCTCGCGAGTGTGCAGAAAATCTTCGGCGCTGGCGCTCTGTCGCAGACAACTACATCGGGAATGGCACCAGCTCGGCCGTCACCGTCTTGCGCACCACGCCGCGCAGGACCGTGATCGCGACCTTCGCTCCGAGCGGACGATCGACGATCAGCGTGTTCACGCCGGGGCCGTCGAGCCCTTCGACGGAGGTGCCATCGACAGCCACGATGAGATCACCGACGGCGAGGCCGGCCTTGGCGCCCGAGCTGCCGCCGACCACTCCAGTGATCCGCGGCGCGGTGATGTTCCAGCTGAGCTCGACGCCGATCGTCCCAACCGCGTCGTTTTGCATCATCTCCACGGTCAGGAGCTGTGCCGACAGATGCGCACCCGGCGTCACCATCACGTCCGTGGCCGGCATCGACAAGCGAAACGAGTCCATCTGACAGCTCACGGTCACGTTGCCCGCCGGCGCCGGATCGATCGTCACGTGGCCCGCGGCATCGGGCCGAGCTGTGGTCGTGGGATCCCAGTTGGTCACGCCTTGCTCCCCTCCAGCGGCCATCACGGCATGACAGGAAGCGCCCTGAACCGGCTTGCGCGTCCGGAACTCGACGAGCGCCACGTCGATCGCGCCGCGGCCATGCGCGGTCATCACGAGATGAGCCGTCTCGCCGGCCTTGATCTCGACGATCTGCGCGTCGCCCTCGTAGGTCGTCTGCGCATCGATGATGTATCGACCGGGCCGCAGGCCGGGGATCCGGAACGTCTCGCCGTCGACGAGCCCGGGAGTGAGCTTCACGACCCCGATCACGCGCGCATAGATCACCGGTGCCGAAGGAAAGCCGACGAGCTTGCCCTCGATCGAGCCAGCACGTTCGAGCGTGATCACGGCGTTGCTCGCACCCGCTGCGATGTTCGGCACGGTCGTCTCCGCTCCGTCGCCGGAGCGCGCTTGCAGCGCGTAGGTGCCGCTCGTCAGGCCCGTCAACGTGAAACCGCCGTCCTTGTCGGTGAATGTCGCCGGCAGCTTCATCCACGGGTTGAACTGCGGCGTCACACCATCCTTCGCGGCGAGCGCTTCGACATGCGCGTCGGTCACGGGCTGGCCCGCGCTGTCGACGACATGTCCGCTGATCGTCAGCTGTTGCAGCTCGATCGCGATCTTGACGTCGCGGATCACCGACGCGCCATCTTTGACCTCGACCGCGGGGTACGGTGAACCATCGGCCGTCGGAAACGGCTTCTGCATGCCCGCGGTGGGGTAGACCGACGCGCGATATACGCCGCCACCGGTCATCGCGCCGCAACGGTAGCGGCCGTTCGCGTCGGTGATCGACCTGCCGAGGTCACCCGTCTTCTCGAAGATCCACCGCACGAACACACCGGGCACCGGGTGACCTTGCTGATCGACCACGACACCTTCGATCGTGCCCGCGAGCTCGAGCTCGAGATCGAACGTGCGATCCTCGCCCGCCGCGAGCGCTAGCTTCTTGGGCAGCGTGAACGCGCCGGCCTCTTCGCTCTGCGCCGTCAGCTCGTACGCGCCGGGCTGGACGCCCTTGTATTCGTAGTGGCCGTCGGCGTCGCTGAACGCGGCGGTGTTGAAGCTCGCGATCGAACGTATGCAGCACATCTGCGCGCCGGCAACGGGCTGACCGAGGCGTGTCACGCGGCCCTGGATCGATCCGAGCCTGCTGGCGTCGATCACGACATGGTCGTAGTCCCGTGCATGCTCGACGAGGAAATGTGCCGGCGATTTCACCTCGTAAGGTCCGGCGGCGAACACGAGGTCGCCGAGCGGTACGTTGTCGAGCACGAAGCTGCCGTCGGCCTGGCTGATCGACTCTCGCGAGCGCCCCATCGGCGACTTCCGGATCGCGCTGACGTGCGCACCTACGACCGTTGCTTTGTCGGACATGATCACGCCGCGAATCCGCGCGGCGCCGATCATCCGTACCATCACCTCCGCCGGCGCTCCGAGCTCGGCGAGGACGCCTGCCGGTTCTCTCGCCACGAGCCCTGGGGCGTTGGCCCAGACGTGATAACGGCCGGGGACCAGGCCCGAGATTCGCGCCTTCCCAGCGCCGTCGGTGAGTGCCTCGGCACCGCGTGCACGGTCGGGCCCCCAGTCCTGAGGCCCGACCCAGA
Source organism: Myxococcales bacterium (assembly GCA_028287115.1). Taxonomy (GTDB): domain Bacteria; phylum Myxococcota_A; class Polyangia; order Haliangiales; family Haliangiaceae; genus JABFXX01. Next base: position 35,748 of record JAQBQF010000364.1, on the reverse strand, counting down.
CCTGCGCGTCGGCGACCGGCTTGCCATTGTCCGCGCGCACGGCGTGCACGGTGATCGAAGCTTCGGGGACGAGCACGAGATCCTGCTTCATCGCGCCCCGCGCCTCGAGCGTGAGGATCACGGCACCGTAGCCGTCGGCGGAGTACTCGAGCTCCGAGCTGCCGTATCGCAAGCACAGCTTGTACGCACCGGTCGCATCCGTATCGACGCCGATCACGCGTTCGCGCCGGACGCGCGCGCCCGCGATCGGTCCCCCCGACGCATCGAAGATCGTGCCCGCGACCGAGACCTCGCAGCCGCTCAAGCGCAGCACGAGGTGATCGGAAGCTGGCTTCGCGATCGGATCGGACAGATCGACGCGAACGATCGCGGCCGCCATCCCCTCGGCATCGGCGACGACCGTGTAATTCGCTGCGAGTTGCTCGCCAAAATCGAAGCGACCATCCGCGCCGGTCTTGCGCGTCTCCACCGCGGCTCCTGCAAGATCGGTGAGCAGCGAGTGCAGCGAAACGACCGCACCGTGGACGGGCTTGGCCTCGAACGTGACCACTCCGGCGATCCGCTTCCCGGCGAGGCCCTGGAAGCCGAACCAGGTCGGCGGTTTGGTTGCCGCGGATGCTCCACGAGAGCTCTCGCCACCCGCCGTGTGTGCAGTCGCTACGCGATCGTCGTGCTCACCATCGGTGCTCGAGCCGTGCTTCCACAGCAGCAGCAAGATAGCGACAACGACCACCGCACCCGCAACGACCGCGCGCTTCACGGCGCGAGCCTAACATCGTCTGCGAGGCTGCCGGTTCGATGATTCCAAGTCGCGCGACTACTTCGCGGCTTCGGCGACCAGCGAGACTTCGAGCGACAGCTTCACTTGCTCGCCGACGAGCACGCCGCCGGCCTCGAGCGCGGTGTTCCAGTTGAGGTTCCAGTCCTTGCGGTTGATCTTCGCGCTCGCCGACGCGCCGATCCGGTTGTTGCCCCACGGATCCTTGGTCGGAGTGCTCGGGCCTTCGACATCGAGCGTGATTTCTTTGGTCACGCCGCGCATCGTGAGGTTCCCGACGACGCTGAAGCCATCACCGCTCTTGGTGACCTTCGTCGACTTGAACGTGAGCTTCGGATGGTTCTCGACATCGAAGAAGTCTGCGCTGCGCAGGTGCGCATCGCGCTTGTCGTCGCGGGTATCGATCGAGGTCGCGTCGATCGTCGCTTCGATCGTGGTCGCCGCCGGCTTCTCGGGATCGTAGGTGACGAAGCCCGACAGGGTGCCGAACCGCCCTTTGACGTTCGTGATCATCAGGTGGCGGACTGAAAATTCTGCGGTCGAGTGAGAGGGGTCGATGTTCCAGCGCATGGCGGTTCTCCTTCTATGACCCCGAACATGTGCCTTCGACGTGGTGTGCACAAGGCAGCAACAATGCAACTAATTGTTGCTATACTAGCAATATGGACTACAACGATCTGGCGCTGTTCACGCGCGTCGTCGAGAGCGGCAGCTTCACGAGCGCGGCTGCGATGGTCGGGTTACCCAAGTCGTCGGTGACCCGCGGCATCGCGCGGCTCGAGCGCGACCTCGGCGTGCGGTTGATCCAGCGAACGACGCGGCAGCGCGGCGTCACCGAGGCGGGTCGCGAGCTCTACGAACGAATTCGCGGTGCGGTCGGTGCCCTCGCGGAGGCGACCGATGCGGTGAGCCAGCACGGCAAGGCGCCCGGCGGTGTCGTTCGGATCACCGCGCCCGTCGACGTCGCGCTGATGGGCATTCCCGAAGCGCTCGCGGGATTTCTCGTGACCTATCCGTCGATCCAGGTCGAGCTCGTGCTGACGGCGCGCATCGTCGATCTCGTGGCCGAGGGCATCGACCTCGGCATCCGCGCGGGCAAGCTCGCCGATTCATCGTTGGTGTCGCGCAAGGTGGGTGAGACGAGCTCGGGGCTGTTCGCGTCGAAGAGTTACGTCAAGCGGCATGGCCGACCTCGGCGGCTCGCGGATCTGACGAAGCACGCTTGCGTGATGTTTCGCGGCCGCGCCGGCAAGGCAACCTGGACCCTCGAGGGCCCCAACGGCGATGAATCGATCGAAGTTCATGGACCGGTCAGCGCCGACGACTTCTCGTTCGTGGTCCGTGCGATCCGCGCGGGCCTCGGCATCGGGCAGGCGCCGCTGTTTGTGGCGCGTCGCGACCCGGCCGCACGAGAGCTCGAGCGCGTGCTACCGGACTACGTGTTCCCGGGGGCGCCGATCCAGATCGTGATGCCTTCGGCGTCGTTCGTCCCGGCCCGGGTCGCGGTCGTCCGCGATTTTCTCGTCGCACACCTCGCGGGCGAGCTGGCCCCGGCCGGAGAGTGATAACTACGGCAAACGACGGTAATGGCACCCCAAGATCGGCGAATCCACGTATGGTCCGCCGGCCGCCGTCTTGGGAGATTCCACCATGCGCAAGCTTGCACTACTCGCGTTGTTCATTCCTTCGGCCGTTCTCGCGCAGCCGTATGCGCCTCCTCCGTCCGGAGGTCCCGCGTACGGAGGGCCGACGTACGCGATGCCGGCCGACCCGCTGGCCTTTCACCAAGGCATGACGTTCGAAGCGAACCTCGGCGTTGGCTACGCTCGCGCCTCTGCGAACGGGATGAGCGATAGCAGCGACGCTGCGCTCGCGGGCGCGGATTTCGGTCTCGGCGGTTGGATGAGCCCGAACCTCGCTATCACGGCGCGGATCGCCGGCGTTCAGGTCAAGTCGGGCACTGGCCCGCAGAACGGCACGCTCGTCAACGCGTTCTTCGGTCCGAGCGCGCAGTACTGGTTCGATCCTCACATCTGGGTCGGCGGTGGCGCGGGTCTGTCGACGTACCGCCAGGTCGGCGGTAACTGCACGAGCGCGGACAACTGCGGGGTCAACGGCTTTGGGCTCGATTTCCGCGCGGGCTACTCGATGGGCGACACGCAGCACGTGTTCAACGTCTCGGTCGAGGTAAACCCGGGCTTCTACAGCATCGACACGGGTGCCGGCACGAGCGTCGGCATCTCGGTCACGAGCATCGCGTTGCTCGCCGGCTACCAGTACCTCTAAGCTCACGACTTGATTGGCAACACCGCCCTTGCCGCCCCGTCGGCGAGCGTGGTAGATCCCCCGCTCCTCGATGAACGGGGAAATACACACTGCATCCGAGATCTTCGGCCGTGGCCGCGCAAGCGGTTTCCGAGATCCGTGACGGTGCAGGCGGTTAACAACGGAGAGGTACTGACAATGGAAACGATGGCAGAAGCGACCGCGCAAAACCCGATCAGCATGCGGGCCTTGCTCGAAGCGGGCGTGCACTTCGGACACAACACGGGCCGGTGGAACCCCAAGATGAAGCAGTTCATCTTCGGCGCCCGCAACGGCATCCACATCATCGACCTGCAGCACACGGTCAAGCTGTTCCGGTCGGCGTTCCAGGCGGTGATCGACACGACCGGTAAGGGCGAGTCGATCCTGTTCGTCGGCACGAAGAAGCAGGCGCAAGACGTGATCGTCGAAGAGGCGACGCGCTCGGGTCAGCACTACGTGACGCAGCGCTGGCTCGGCGGCACGCTGACGAACTTCAAGACCGTGAAGGGCTCGCTCGAGCGCCTGCGCGGCCTCGAGAAGATGGAAGAGGACGGCACGCTGTTCGCGCTGACCAAGCGCGAGCAGGTGATGATCCGCCGCGACCGCGACAAGCTCCTCAAGTCGCTCGGCGGCATCAAGGGCATGTCGAAGCTCCCGGGCATGCTGTTCGTGATCGATCCGCACAAAGAACACATCGCGGTCGACGAGGCGCGCAAGCTGGAGATTCCGGTCGTCGCGATCACCGATACGAACTGCGATCCGGATCAGATCGACTACGTGATCCCGGGTAACGACGACGCGATCCGCGCGATCAAGCTGTTCGCCGCCAAGATCGCGGAAGCCGCGATCATCGGCAACAAGGTCTACAAGGAGACCGCACGCACGCGCGGCGCTAAAGAGCAGGAGGATCCGGGCGAGCGGATCATCCACGTCTCGTCGGGCGGCGATGGCCCGCGCGTCGAGATGTCGACCGGTGGCAGCATGTTCAACCCCGAGGCATCTGCCTCGCCGGACGCTGAAGAGAAGCGCTAACAGCGGAGTCAGTCATGGAAGTTACCGCAACGATGATCAAGGACCTGCGCGAGCGTACCGGCGCGGGAATGGCCGACTGCAAGAAGGCACTCGTCGAAGTCTCCGGTGACATGGAGAAGGCGATCGACTATCTGCGCGCGAAGGGGCTCGCGAAGGCCGCGAAGAAGGCAGGCCGCGAGGCCACCGAGGGCGCGGTCGTCTCGTACATCCACGGCGGCGGCCGCATCGGCGTGCTCGTCGAGATCAACTGCGAGACCGACTTCGTCGCACGCAACGACGACTTCGTCGCGTTCACGCGCGAGGTCGCCTTGCAGATCGCCGCGATGAATCCGCAGTTCGTCCGCAAAGAGGAGGTCTCGGAAGACGCGATCGCGCGCGAGCGCGAAGTGCTGCTGACCAAGGCGAAAGAGACCGGCAAGCCGGAGCCGGTGATCCAGAAGATGGTCGACGGCCAGATCTCGAAGTGGATCAAGGAAGTCAGCCTCCTCGATCAGTCGTGGGTGAAGAACCCCGACAAGACGATCGAGCAGATGCAGCAGGAGCTGATCTCGAAGATCGGCGAGAACATCAAGATCCGCCGCTTCGTTCGGTTCGAGCTCGGCGAAGGTCTCGAGAAGAAGAAGGAAGACTTCGCGGCGGAAGTCGCGAGAGCCGCCGGTCAGGCGTAGAGCTTCAACCGGACCACGTCCGAGCCCGCCCGAGCTTCTTGCGAGAGCCTCGGGCGGTTTTGCGTTTCGGCTCCGTGCACTGTCCGCTCAAGCCGTAGCCGCGGCGTGCGCGCTGCGGTATGCCTTCTTCGACGATGAGCAACGGCAAGCCCCCGCAGCAACAGAACGCGCAGAAGCCTCAGAAACCGCAGACCGCGATCACGCCGACCCGCGCCGATAACTACCCGGAGTGGTATCTCGAAGTGATCAAGGCGGCGGACCTCGCCGAGAACTCGGCGGTCAAGGGCTGCATGGTGATCAAGCCGTGGGGCTACGCGCTGTGGGAGAACATCCAGCGCGTGCTCGACGGTATGTTCAAGAACACCGGGCACGTCAACGCGTACTTCCCGCTGTTCATCCCGCTGTCGTTCCTCGAGAAGGAGGCCGCGCACGTCGAAGGCTTCGCGAAGGAATGCGCGGTCGTCACGCATCACCGGCTCGAAGCGCGTAACGGCAAGCTCGTTCCCGTGGGCGAGCTCGAAGAGCCGCTCGTCGTCCGGCCGACCTCGGAGACGATCATCGGCGAGAGCTTCTCGAAGTGGGTGAAGAGCTATCGCGATCTGCCGCTGCTGATCAATCAGTGGGCAAACGTCGTCCGCTGGGAGATGCGCACGCGCCTGTTCCTGCGCACCACCGAGTTCTTGTGGCAAGAGGGCCACACCGCGCACGCGACGGCGGAAGAAGCTGTCGAGGAGACGATGAAGATGCTCGGCGTCTACGCCGAGTTCGCCGAGCAGTACATGGCGATTCCCGTGATCCAGGGCGAGAAGACGGCCGGCGAGCGGTTCCCCGGAGCGGTGTCGACCTACTGCATCGAGGCGATGATGCAGGATCGCAAGGCGCTGCAAGCGGGCACCTCGCACTTCCTCGGCCAGAACTTCGCGAAGGCTTCGGGAATCGAGTTCCAGAACGAGAAGGGCGAGCTCGTCCACGCGTGGACGACGTCGTGGGGCGTGTCGACGCGTCTGGTCGGCGCGATGATCATGACGCACGCCGACGACGACGGCATGGTGATTCCGCCGAAGCTCGCGCAGTCGCACGTCGTGATCATCCCCGTGATCCAAAAAGACGAAGTGCGCCAGCAAGTGCTCGACTCCTGCAACGCGCTCAAGAAGGAGCTCCAGGCCCAGACGTTCGCGGGCGGCCCGATCCGCGTCCATATCGATGCGCGCGATCTCGGAAAAGGCGGCGGCAACAAGAAGTGGGAGTGGGTGAAGAAGGGCGCGCCGATCCGCGTCGAGCTCGGACCCAAAGACATCGAGAAGGGCACGCTACTCGTCGCGCGGCGCGATCAGCCGTCGAACGACAAGTCGTTCCCCGCGCGCGCCGAGTTCGTATCCGGCATTGCCGCGACGCTGCAGCAGATCCAGGACAACCTCTACGATCGCGCGCTCGCGTTCCGTAAGGAGCACACGCGCACGATCGACACCAAGGACGAGTTCTACGCGTACTTCGAAGCACCAAAGACGAAGAACCCGAATGACCCGACGCCGATCCATGCGGGCTTCGCGCTGACGCACTTCAATGGCGATCCGAAGCTCGAGGCGAAGATCAAGGACGACCTCGGCGTGACCGTTCGCTGCATTCCGCTGGGAGGCGGAGAGCCGGGGACGTGTCCGTTCACCGGCGAGCCGAGCAAGCAGCGCGTCGTCTGGGCGAAGGCGTACTGACCATGAAGTGCCCGATCGATCAGGTCGAGCTCGACCTTGCCGGTCGTACGTTCAAGTGCAACACGTGTGATGGCGCGTGGGTGCTCGAGGACGTGCTCGTCGCGATGCTCGAGCAGAGCGCCTCGACGCTGGTCGCGCTGCCGTGGAAGCCGCGTCCCGTCGATCAGATCCGCCCGTGCGCGACCTGCGGCGCGGCGATGCAAACGGTCTCGCTCGGCACGGTCGCGCTCGATCGATGCGCCGAGCACGGCGTGTGGTTCGACGCGCACGAGCTCGCCGACATCCTCGGCCAAGCCAAGCAGTTCAAGGACAAGACCCCGACACCGCACGAGAGCCTGTTGCACCGGCTAGCGCACGTGTTCAAGCACTGACGCGTTCGGCACGGCGCGCCGCTGCGCGCGACTGATCTGCCAGCGCATCAGCTTGAACCGCACACAGCGGTGAGCGGCGCGAACCACAATCGAAGCGCCGTCGATCCGTGCAACGCCACCTGCTTCGACGAGGCGTAGGACGGCGTTCGCGATGATGCAGCGCTCCAGCGCGAACGCGATCATGGTCACGAGTACCGCCGGGACGACCGGCCACCCCGAGAGGATGCCGAGCCCGACGGAGCCAAGCGTGATCGCGACGTACGACAGCAGCCGCACGCTTCGCGCCGCGTGATCGATCGCGAGCAACGAGATCGGCGCGCCATCAACCGCGCGAGCACGCAGTCGCCGTCCGGTGATGATCGCCCGCAGCAGGATCAGTCCAATCGCAATGTTTCGCGCGACGACGTTCCACGCCGCCGCAACGCGCTCGAGATAGCGAGAACGACAGACACTCAGATCCGTGTGGTGTCTGATCGTCGTTGGAATCGTCAGCGGCACGCTCTCGTTTCCCGCGAAGTCGATCGCCGTCAGCGCGACCAGGGCGTCGCCGGTCCCTGCGAAGATCCCATCGCACATGGGCCATCGATCGGTGACCGTCATGAACGAAGTGCTACGACCGTGAGCGTCGTTGATGGTCCAGCGGAGCAACGCAGTGTCGTCCGAAAGCGTCGCCCGAAGATCGATCCGAATCGAAGCCGGATCGCCATCATCGTTCGTGATCGTCAGGGAGTGAATCACCGGCGGCGGAGGCGCTACGAGGTCAACATGCCAACCGGTTCGAAAGCTCGTATTGTCCGGTCCCTCGACGCTGTACTCGGAGCCAGGTACGAGGCGCGGCAAAGAGAGGTCGCTGAGTTGCGTAGACGATCGGTCCGCGCGTAGAGAGCTCGCCGCCCTGACCGGCTGTCCAGGGCCGGTCACGTAGAAGCTGTCGTGGTCGTATTGGTTCAGCACGACGATCCGCGCGTTCAGCGGAATATTGGTAGCGCCGGGTCTCGGAGTGATGAGCACCTCCTCACACGAACACCGGGTCCCGGCCAGTGCCTCATGCGACGCGAGCCACGACATCACGATCAACCACCGCATCCCGGCATGATGTCGGAGGGACAAGCTCTCAGTCCTCCTACATCTGTTGAGCTGACGCGCCTTGGCGTCTCGCCTGCGACAGCGAATTCCAAGCTAGGTGATCGCAAGCGCATTCCGCCGATGACAGCGAATACTCTCGTGCGAGTTCGCGCTCGACGGCGCAACACTGCTGGGCCGGGCCGCGTCCGCTTCGAGAAGCAGCTACTCGGTGCAGCGCGCTAGTGCGATAGGTTGATCAGCGCGCGAGCGACCAGGCGGACCGGGTCCACCGGCAACTTCCATCGGGCACCGCCGATGGCCTGCAGTGCCTTCACACGAGCATTCCTGTCTAGGGCATGGTCTTCGTCATCCGAACTTTGATGCCAGCGGAATCGATCCGCTCGCAGTGTTGCAGCGGCTTTCCGTCTGGCGACCTGTTCACCGCGACCGGCGGAGATGCCGAGCACGGTGCTTGGTTGGGGCGCGCCTATTTCCACGTGGAGAATCGTTCGACTGCTCCACCGGCGATCACACGCATCGCCTGAATGCCTCGAACACGAGCTTCTCCAGCGGAGCACCACTTCCCACGTGGAGAATCGCCGCATCGACTGCTGCCTTGGCCTCGCGAGTCTTGCAGCCCGCATTCACGAGCGCGCTGATCGCCTGACCTTCGGTGTTGTCCGGGTCGACTCGGACGTGCCTGGCGTCCGCATCAAACCTTGGTGGTTCGTGCTTCCACCGGAACACGAGCTTGTCAGGGGCGGTGCCCGTGATCGTCAGCTTCCCGTCGTGCAAATTTCTGTGGTGACCGTCGCAAGCCAAAGTAAGGTTCGACAGCTGATGCGAGCCACCATTCTCTCGCGCGACAATGTGATGGATCTCTAAGAACCGCGCCGACCTGGAGCCGGGTACACAACATCGTCCGCCGTCGCGACGGTAGACCTTGCGCCGCTTCGCCGGCGAGACCTCCTGAGTTGCTCGTTCGGGTGGACCTTGATGATCGAGCGAGCCGATGTTCTGCGCATCGCACTTGGCCCGCGCGAGCGCACTGGCATCGATATCGACGCGAACACCGGCGCCTTCCTGCCAGCCACGACCACACTTGCATTCGATCGTGGCGATCTGGAATTTCGCACGGCCGTTGATCTCGCGCGGCTCGCCACTCTCGATCGCTGCGTTGGCCATCGCCGCGTAAAATTCGTCGTCTTCGAGCCGCCCGCCGCGCTCTTGTTCGAGCGTCTGCCGCGCCTGTCGTAGTCGAGCAACGGTCTCGGGCTTGAGCTTGAGCTGAACCAGACGAAGCTTGAGATCCGGATCCGTCGGATCGGTCGGCCGATTGCCGCGCTTGTGACCCGACATCAGACTCTCGATCTGCCGCACGGTTTTGCCGCGGCTCGCATCGAGCCAGTCCAGCTCCGTATCCGGCGTCGCGATGCGCGTCAGCTCGCGGACCGCGGAGAACTTCAGCTCGTTGTTCTCGAGCGCATCGGCGAGCACCGGAAGCTCTTCGAGCGCCTTCGCGACGCGAATCCGTTCGAATGCGACGTTCGGGCCGTACCCGAGCCGCTTCTCGAGATACTCGAGAAATGACGCGCTGCCGACTTCACGCCAGACTTGAAAGCGTAGGGCTTGCCGCAACCAGCGGAGCTCCTCGGCATCGAGCGCACTTCGACGCTTCGCGATGTCACAGAGCGCACGATCGACGTCTTTCCAGTCATCGGTCTCGCCCGGGGTCTCCGCATCCGGAACCCATTCGTATTCACAAATCTCGATCTGTTCATCGCGCAGCATCGCTGTCTCCTGGGCACATCGGTGTTGGTGCACGGCTCTCCAAAGCGTGCGCATTCCTTCTACCACTGGAGTTTTCGGCGCCCTGCGCTGCGCTAGGCGCGACGTTGCTAGGGTGAGCCGAGAAAATTCGCGTCCGATCGTTTGAGGATTGCAGAGCGCGATCGAGCGTTTCTCGTCGAAGATTAGGCGTGTCTTGCTCGTTGTCTTGTAAGCGCGCCGATTTCTCCGTCAAGAACTACTTAGAAAAGACGACATGGGCTCGGTGATCGATTCAGCACGTGTCCATCGCGTTGTCGCAATCGTAGATCGTGCGTTTCAACGATCGGTTGCGAGCCGAAGCAGCGCACCCGCAGCTCGGACGTTCGCGATCTTCGTTCCCGCGTGCAGGGATCGAGAATCAGTGAGCCGACTTCCCAGTGTCGGCCGCACGGGGCTCGCCCGCTTGACGTGCTGATCCGAGTGCGATCGCTGGTGGCTCAGCGAACCTTCGGCACCCGGACAAAAAGACGAAGGTGCCGGCACTCAGCTGCACACGCAAGCCTGCAGGAATGCTCCGCGCTCGTCGCACCGACCAGGCGAGCGGATTCGAGCAGGGCCCGATCAGATGGCAGAAGCAAAGTTCTGCGTTCGACGCCAAACTGAGAGTTCGCATGCGGAGAGCCCGCGCATTCATCCTCTTTGTCAGCTTCGGTGGTTGCACGGACACGAACGACCCGGGCCGAAGTTTCCAACGCTCGTTTTCCCCGGACCGGTGACGTCACCGAAGGACCCTCGGCGACGTTCTTACTGCGCCTGGATCCCCCTCCGAGCTCCAACGTTGGTGGTGTGCTGCCCGGCGCCGGTGGTGAGTTAACTACAGGTGGCGCAGCAACCATCATGCCCCCGGATTTCCACATGTCGCGAACGAACTATCCGGCGGTCATGACGATTTACGGTGTTGACGATTCGCAGCCGGATCCAGGTGGCGAGCGGAAGACGAGCATCAAAGGAATGATCGACAACGACAGCACCATGCAATCGGGGGGTGCAGATGTGTACGTCATCGACATCCAATCGCAGAACGCCATCGCGAGCAACTGGAACATCACGATGGCCCCGTCGAGCACCACGACCTTCGGCGTCCAACTCACGCAACCGCCAACCGCACCGGTCACGGTCACTTTGAGTTTCGTAACCAATCCAGTGATCGACGTCGCACCAACAAGCTTGGTGTTTGGAGTCGCGGACTACAACGTGCTCCAGCCGGTCACGGTCACCAGTCATGCGGTGGGAACCACGCCGATCGAGCTCAGTCCTACCAACAACATCACCCCGAGAGTGGTGGTTGTCTCAGTCGATCCGTAACGCGCCTTCGTAGCTTGACGGGCATGCTGATCAGATCGCGGTCGCCGCGTTCGCGCGGCGGATGCCCGGCGCGACGGCAGTAGCGTCGGCAGGTCGGAGCAAGCGGATGCGGCGGTGCGCCTCGGTTGCACCTCGGCGAGGTACTCGATCGGATCGACGTCAGCGAGCCGGCACGATCCGAACACCGTGCAGGCGATCCTCGTTCGCCGGTGCCGGAATCGATCGAGAAATCGGCGCACCGGCTTCCCACGCGAACAGTCGGCCGGCGTTCTCTGACGCTTGCGACTTCGTTCGTCCGCGCCGGACCCGATCGAGAGTCAGCGGCGGCTTCCCACGTGGAGAGTTATCCAAGCTTCTTTTGAGAGCGACAGATGGTAGCCGGTCACGATTCGGGGAGCTGCATCCCGGGGCTGCGGAGTCGAACAGGACCCCCGGAGACTTCTTGGTCGTCGCTCAGACGACACAGACCTGAACGCGTCGCCTTACGAGTCCGCGTCGTCGTCTGCTGCGGCGTTGCTGCGCCGGCGTTGCACGAACGCGGCGATCGGCGGCGTGATCGCGAGCACGACCAAGATCCGGATCGGCATCGTCGCCTTCGCGGCGAGCCAGCCCGCGCCGAGCACGCCGAGCACACCGGTCGCGGATGATGGCTCGGCGCCGATCGCGATCGCGATCGAGAACCCGGCGATCGTGAGGACCGAGAGCACGAGGTACGTATAGATCGCGACGCGCGGATACTCGACGAAGCTCGCCTTGAGCCGCGCTTTCAGCGAAGGCTTGGCGACGGGTTCAGCCATCTTGAAGGTCCGAGCTGCGCGGTGCGGTCTTGGGTTCCGCGAGCGCTGCGGCAGCGGCCGCTGCACGTTCTTGCTCTTCGAGCTCCTCCTCGAGCTCGAGGCGGTGGCGCGGGTCCTTGATCTCGCGGTCGATGCGGCCGCCGCAGAGGCGGCACTCGGCGGCGGTCTCCAGCACGAAGCCACCGCAGCTCGCACAGCGGAACAGCCGCTTGCGGCGGCCTCTTCGATATCCCTCGTAGAGGCCGATCACGGGTCCGGGGATCAGCAGCATCGGACTCACGCTGGCCGTATCGGTCACGACTCTCCACAGTCCGATCAACAATGCCGTGACCGCGAACCCCGCAAGCGTGCCGAGCACCGCGCCGACGCCGCCGCGAGTCTCGGCGTATCGGAACACGCGACGTCCGTAGTTGAACTTGTGGAGATTGCTCTCGTCGAACGAGCCGGTCGTGACGACCGCGCGTGGTGTCGCCGGACGCGAGAGCTCGACCTCGGTGTCGGCGGCGCCAAGCCCGAGCATCGTGACGAGCTCGTCCTCGTGATCATCGAGGATCTCGCGCCACGCTGCGACGTGATCGGCTTGCGTGGGCCGGAGTGTGTCGAGCCCGCTCAAGACGTCGTCGCGCACGGTCGCTTGGACCGCGAGCAGGAAGGCGAGGTCGCGGACATCGAGGCCGCCGGCCCGGAAGATCTTGTGCTCGTGATACGCGGTCCTGCCGATCGTCTCGCCGGCCGATCGATCGTGGTGCGCGGAGTTTGCCGCGACGATGCCGAGTCCGAGGTAGACCGCCGCGATCGAGCCGATCGCGAGCTCGGGGAGACCATCGTCGGTCGTACGAAACGGATGACCGGCGCGCGTCAGCTGGCCAACGAGCACGCGCCCGACCTCGTGACTGATCAAGCCGGCCACATCGTCGTTGCCGACCGCCGACAGCGTGAACAGTGCGCGTGTCTCCTCGAACCGGGTCAGCTCGATCTCGGTCTCGCGCAAGCGCGAGCGCTCGCGATGTGCGGGCTGCCGGACATCGTCGAGGACGGTCTCGAGGTCGAGGTACGCGTGCCACATCGTGCGAGCGAGGACGCGCGCGACGCCTTCACGGCTCTCCTCCCAGGGATCCGGATAGTTGCTGACGTTGGCCGCGACGACCGGAGCGCGCAAGAACCGCCACGATCCACCACGCGCGATCAACGTCGCGAGCTCGCCGATGAGCTGGACTTGATGCGGTCCCAAAGGCCACTCGACGTGGTCGCGTTCCATCCCCGACGTGTACCGCAGGATGGAAGCGATGGATCAGCGATTTTCGACGATCTATTCGCGCATCGAGGCGGCAGGGACGCCACGTCGCTTCGCATCCGCGAGCTCCGACCGGGTCAGGTGCAAGCGCGCGATTCGCGGACCCGCGTGGACGGTAATCGTCGACGTGTTTGCTTCTGCGGTTGCGCCCGCCGCCTCGATGACGCCGAGTGCGCTTTGCGCGATCAGATAGCCGCGGAGGGCAGGGACGGTCCAGATCACGAAGATCCACGGGAACACGGGGATGCCGACCGCAAGAATTGCGACGAGACCGGCGAGGCCGAATCCCGCGAACATGCCGCTGCGCTTGCGGATCGATCGAGCCGCATGTTCCGCGACGAGCAGCGAGATCGGCTCGCTCGATGATGGCTCCGAGGGCCGGCGATAGCGCCGCATCAAGGCGATCGCGACGATTGCGATGACGAGGCCGCCGAGTATCGTCACGACGACGAAGAACAGGGCCGTCGCTCCGCCATCACATCGGACCGTCATGCCCTCGCTCGTCGGCCTATCCGGGGGGCCGGCCGCGTGCGGACAAGACATGGTCGGCCGATCGGTCGAAACCGAAACGACCACCGGCACCGTGACCACCGGACTCTCGTTGCCGGCGAGATCGAGCGTGCTGACCGAGACCTGCACGTGCCCCGGAATGATCTCGATGCCGAGATTGCACGTGGAGAGCTCACGGCCGGACCGCAGGAAGCCCACCGTGTGCGAGCCGTCATCGATGCGGATCCGAACGAGCGCGCCATCGGGACCGATGCCGGACATCGCGAACGAGGTGACCGCCTTCGCCTCGGTCGGGCCGTCGAGCACCGACATGAACACGTTTGGATGCGGTGCGAGAGGTGGCTCGAGGTCCGCCTTCGCGCCCGTCGTGAACACGGTGCTCGTGCCTGTCGTTCCATCGATCGCGTACCGATGATTCGCGGCGAGCCGCGGCAGGTTGATCATCTTGGAGGCGAGGCTCGGGGGACCTTCACGCAAACCCACGAGGCCGATGCCGCCCGACAGCTCGTAGGACTCGGTGTCCGATCCGATGACCCAGACCTTGGTATTGATCGGAACCCCGATCGCGTTCCGCTCCGGAAGGAGCGTCTTGTGCGGGCAGCATACGACGCCGGAGTCGGCTCTCCACGCGCGCGCGACGCCGATCGAACCGAGCAGCGCGAGCACGATCCAGAGGCGCCTCATCCAAACGACTATAGCGCCCGAGAGTAGCCCAAGGGAGTGATAGAGTCGCGCCGCATGGCTGACCCACGCAAGCCCGCTTACAAGCGCATCCTTCTGAAGATTTCGGGCGAGGCGCTGATGGGAAACCAGGGTTACGGGATCAACCCCGAAGTCCTGACCATGGTTGCTACGCAGATCGCGGATGTCTCGACGATGGGGATCCAGGTTGCGGTAGTCGTCGGCGGCGGCAATATTTTTCGAGGTGAGCAGGCGCGAGGAATGGACCGAGCGACCGGTGACTACGTCGGCATGTTGGCGACCGTGATGAACGCCGTGACGTTGCAGGAGGCCATCGAGCGCCGCGGCGTGGTGACGCGCGTGCAGTCGGCGATCCCGATGTCGCAGCTCGCGGAGCCATACATTCGGCGTCGGGCGATTCGTCACCTCGAGAAGGGACGCGTCGTGATCTTCGGAGCCGGGACCGGCAATCCGTTCTTCACGACGGACACCGCGGCGGCGCTGCGCGCGATGGAGATCGGCGCGGACATCCTGCTCAAGGCGACCAAGGTCGACGGCATCTACGACAAAGATCCGCGCAAGCATTCGGACGCGAAGCGCTACGAGACCGTCACGTTTACCGACGCGCTGCGCCAGGACCTCGAGGTCATGGACGCGACGGCGTTCGCGCTCTGCCGCGACAACGAGATGAGCATCGTCGTGTTCAACATGACCACCGGTGGCAACATCGAGCGGGTTGTATGTGGTGACGCGGTTGGTACGAGGGTCGTAAAGGACACCCAGCAGACACGGTTCGCTAACTGAGGAAGCCCATGATCAAGGACATCACGAACGACACCGAAGACGGCATGAAGAAGGCGGTCGACAGCTTCAAGCGCGATCTGCAGAAGATCCGCACGGGCCGCGCGAATACGTCGATGCTCGACGGGATCAAGGTCGACTATTACGGCACTCCGACACCGGTCAATCAGGTCGCGACCGTGCAGGTCGTCGACGCCCGGCTGATCACGGTCAAGCCGTGGGAGAAGAACATGATCGCGGTGATCGACAAGGCGATCCGCGCGAGCGACCTGGGGCTCAACCCGGTCGCCGACGCAGATCTCGTGCGCCTGCCGATTCCTCCACTGACGCAGGAGCGCCGCAATCAGCTCGCGAAGACGGTCGGCAAGCAGACCGAAGAGGCGCGCGTGGCCGTGCGCTCGGCGCGTCGCGATGCGATGGATATGATCAAGGATGCCGAAAAGGACAAACAGATCACCGAGGACGAGCGCAAGAACGGTGAGAAGAACGTCCAGGATCTGACCGACAAGTACATCGCGCAGGTCGAAGACATCGCGAAGAACAAAGAAAAAGAGATCATGGAGCTCTAGGGCTTATCCCGAGCCCTGACCTGAACGGTTCCGCGCGCTTTCGCGCACGGTAGGGTATGATATTCGCCGATGTCCGGTATTCCGGCGGGGGCCGGGTCGCTGCTCGGAAAGCGACTCGGTAAGTACGAGATCCTGGCGCTCCTCGCCCTGGGTGGAACGGCGGAGATCTATCTCGCGCGGATCGGCGGCACGAACGGGTTCGAGAAGTACGTCGTCGTCAAGTGTCTGCACGATCACCTCGCGGACGACACCGACTTCGTGAAGATGTTCCTCGACGAGGCGCGTCTCGCGGCGCAGCTCGACCATTCGAATGTCGTCCAGACGTTCGAGCTCGGCGAGCACGAGAATCGCTACTACATGGTGCTCGAGTTCCTCGCGGGTCTGTCGCTCGCGATGGTCGTGCGGCGCGCGCAGGAGCGGCTGTCCGGCGGCAAGCTCCCGATCCCGCTGACGCTCAATATCGCCGCCCAAGCCTGTGCCGGTCTTCACTACGCACACGAGCGCGCCTCGAGCGGCAAGCCGCTCAACATCGTGCATCGCGATATCTCGCCGCAGAACCTCGTGATCAGCTTCGAGGGTGTCGTCAAGGTCGTCGACTTCGGCATCGCGCGCGCCGAGATGCGAGAGACCAAGACGAAGGCAGGCACGATCAAAGGCAAGTTCGCGTACATGTCGCCGGAGCAATGCGTCGCGAACAACGTCGATCGGCGCACCGACGTGTTCGCGCTCGGCGTGATCATCTGGGAGCTGCTGACCGGCAAGCGCCTGTTCAAGCGCAACTCGCCGTACGAGACGTATCAAGCCGTCATCGAGTGCAACGTGCCGCCGGTGTCGTCGATCAATCACGAGGTCGATCCGGCGATCGACAAGATCATCGCGAAGGCCGTGGGCAAGGCGAAAGAGGATCGCTATCCGACCGCGGAGGCGTTCGGCGATGCACTGCAGGGATATCTGCATCATCGCGGCAAGGGCTCGGGACCCGGCGAGGTCGGCAGGTTCTTCGACCAATACTTCAGTCAGGAGATCGAAGAGCACGGCGAGCGGATGCGCGAGCTGATCTCCGGTCGCGAGGCCGCCGGCGATAGCGGCCTTGGCTGGGGTGAAGAGGACGACAAGGGACTCGAGACGGTCGACCTCAGCTCGAAGAAGGCCGATCGGGCGATGCACGAGGATGCCTCGATCGAGCTCTCTGGTCGCGATCTCATCCCGGGCACCGGCGACTCCTCACTCGATCAAGTACTCGGAGACATCGACGGCGAACCGAGCGGCGAAGACGAGGACATGCCGGCCGAGCGCACGCGGATCGAAGCGAACCCTCTCGAGAAGCTGCGCGAGCTCGAAGCGGCGCATACGCGCGCTCCGCTGGGCTCGGTCAGCGGGGTTGCACCGTTGCCCGCTCCGCCGACCGCGCCGTACGGGAAGAACGTGATCGGAGCTGCGCAATCGGGCCGGTTCCCCGAGCTCGCGAACATGGCGACGCAGATCGCGCATGAAGGCAGGCCGCCCGAGATGGCGAGCACGGAGCTCGGCAAGCGACCTCCGATCGATCCGAACGCGCCGCAGTTTCAAGTGCAGGCACCGGTGATCGGCAACCCAGGCCTGGCGCCGGTGATGCGCGCGGGATCCCAGAGCGCGACACAGGCAGCCGTGTTGCCGCTGGCACCGACGCAGAATCATCCGGTACAGCATCCGACGCAGAATCAGCCGGTGCAGCATCCGCCGCCGAGCTATCCGCAGATGACGCCGGCGGGTGGCTCGCCGTATCCGGTCGTCAGCGGCCGGCCATATTCGACCGACCTCGCGCCGAGTCACCTGCCATCGCCGCAACTCTCGCCGTACGCGGGCAAGTCGGCGAGCGTCGATCCGGGGCAGCTGTCGCCGGCGGCAAACCTCATGTCACCGGTCGGGCAGGGCTTTCCTCAGACCGACTGGGCGGCCGCCGCGGCGCAACCGGCGAAGGCATTGCCGCCGTGGATGCTCGCGGCGCTGTTCGTCGGCGCGCTATTCGCGGCGCTGCTGATCACGATCATCATCGCGAAGATCGTCCACTAAGCCGGATAGCGGCACGCGGACGCGGTCTTCTCGACGACACGAAACCCGGCGCGCTCGTACACCTGCGCTGACTTGTTGTCGGGATCCGCGATGATCACGACGTGTTCGACACCAGCCTCGAACGCAGCGCGGGACGACGACGCCAGCAGTGCGCTTGCGAGGCCGAGGCGCCGATGATCGGGCGCAGTCTGGACGTCTTGATAGCGCGCGACGGTGCCGAGCGGCACCAGGCCAAGGCTCGCGACGAGCGCATCCGCGTCGAATGCGCCCCAGAATGTCGCGAGGCCTCGCGTCACGAGGCGCTGATGCCACGCCGCGCGGCGGTCGAGGAACGCGCGGTAGCTCTCGTCGTGTCGATCGCCGACGATCCACGCGAGGTCGGCGGTGCCCGGGACTTCGTCAGGAGCGAGGGGGCGCACCTCGAGGGTATGCGGCCTGGCTGCAACGGCCTCGGCGGTCATCACGAGGCTCTTCTCGATCCTGAAGCCGGCGGCGCGGAGCTCATCTGCCGCGCCCGGATCTCCCGTGATTCCGTCCCACCAGAACGTGACGTGACGGATCGCCGGGTTGGCCCCGAGCTCCTCCTCGAAGCGGCGCGTCCAGAACGCAACCTCGCCGACCTGCGGCGGCGCCGGCAGCACCAGCAGGTTGCCGTAGTAGTAGCCCGGATCGTCAGGGGTCTCGACGACGACGTAGTCACCGCGATCGACGATGCGGCCGCGGGTTGCCGCGAGGCCCAGCTCGGTCTTCAGCGCGAGACTATGAACGTGCACTAACGACTCTTGGCGACTCTTGGCGAGATGACCGAAACGATCGAGCCAGCGCTCACTCAGACCTAATTTCGGACGAGCCCGAGCAGCTTCGACATCGTCTTCTCGTCGGCGGGCGGGAAGTCGTAGTCGAGAAATTCACGCGACGTGACCCATCGTAGATCGGCGACGGTCTTCGGATACGGTCGCGCTTCTGCTTGAAGCTTGCAGGAGTACATCGTGAGCTGGACCTGATACGTCGTGTATTCGTGGAGGTGCTCGCCGAGCTTGGCCCCTACCGTGACGTCGACGCCGATCCGGCCTTTGACCTCGCGATGGAGGGCCTTGGCTTCGTCTTCGTCGGGCTCGACGCGACCTCCAGGGAACTCCCACAGCAAGGGGAGGACGGCATTCGCATTGCGCTGCGTGATCAGGTAGCGCCCCTCGTGCTCGATGACGGCCGCGACGACACGGATCACCTCTTTGGCCATCGCGGGCAATTATCGATGCTTTGCCTCCGATTGCAACCGCGTATGCGGCCCCTCGCTGGCTCGCTCGATGTTGGGCGTGTATGCTGCGCGCGCAATGGCGATCCGATTCGTCGAGATCAAGTCTTCGGAGTCAGCGGAAGCCCTCAACTCGGAATGGGTCATTCTCGAGAATGCGGGCAAGACGCCGTTCAGTACGCGCGGCTGCGGGATGACCGTCGGTCGCCGTGGGTCCAACAAGAAGTCGTTGCTCGGGATCATCGATCCTGGCTTCGTCCTCCAGCCCGGTGAGCGGATGCGGATGTGCACCGGCAATCCGGCCACCGAAGCGCACGGCAAAGGCCCCGAAGACGATACGAAAAACTACTTCCTGTTCCTCCCGCGGACCTATGTCCACGGACCGGGCACGGTTCTGACGCTCGTTCTGCGGGGGCTGCCGGTCTCGAAGGCCGAGTTCGATCCGACCAAGCCCAGCGGAATCGTCGCAAGCCCGGCTAAGTGACCGGGATCCCGGTGTAGCGGGCCCGCGGCCGGAGCAGATGGCCGGTCGCGCGTTGCTCCATTGCATGAGCGAGCCAGCCGGCCGTTCGGGCGACGGCGAACAGTCCCGGGCCGGCGGCGGGCAACGCACCGAGTGCCGCCATCAGCGCGGCAATTCCGACGTCGATGCTCGGCTTGGCGTCGGTCGTCGCATCGACGAGCGCGAGCAGCGTGCGAGCCCGGCCGAGCTCGAGCGCCGGTGCGCGGGACCGCTGGATTGCCGCGCGCACGAAGTCGAAGAGCGGCGCGGTGCGAGGATCGCCCGCCGGGTAGAGCGGATGGCCGAAGCCGGGAGGAACCTGGCCCTTCTTGCGGAGTGCGCGCACGGTGGCTCGCGCTTGATCGGGAGCTCCGACCTCATCGGCAAACTGCGCGACTGTTTCGGAGGCCGAGCCGTGCCGAGGCCCGGAGACCGTCGCGAGCGCCGCTCCGATACACGCGTACGGGTCAGCTTCGGTAGAAGCGGCGACCCGCGCGGTGAAGCTCGACGCGTTCAGCTCGTGATCGGCGAGCAGCACGAGGGCCGCGTCGAGAGCGCCGACCGCGTTGTCATCGAGACCGAGCGCGCGTGCGACGATCTCGGCGACGCTGCTCGCCCCGAGCGCACGCGTCACCGTCGCGACGGCGAAGTCGGGTGCGAGGGCGGCGGCGAGTAGAGGGATCAGCTGCCGGGCGCGCGAGACGAACGCGTCCGGCCGGCCGTCGGCGCGTTGCGGATCCGCCAGCGCCGCGACCTCGACGAGCAGGTGCATCACGTCGAGCGGTTTGGCGCCGTACGGCACGAGCTTCGCGATCGACGCGAGCGGCACGGCGATGCGCGGCCAGCTGACTCTCGTCGGCGGCAGATAACCCGACCATAGAAGCTCTGCGACGTTCTCGAACCGGACGCCGTCGGCGACGAGCTCGAGCGCGTAGTGCCCGCGGTACGCGGGGCCGCGAGGCGTGATCGCCGTGACGGCCGAATCGAGCACCGGCTCACCCCAACGGAGCGCACCGGCTGCCACGGCGCCGTGACCTGCCCGCGCATCGCGACGGGTTTTCAGCCGGTCGAGGTCCGACAGCGAATACAGCCGAGGGCGCCCATGCTCACCAGGAACGCTCCGTACCTGACCGCGACTCACGTACGCGTACAGCGTCCGTTGCTGGATCCCGAGGTGCTTCGCGGCGACCCCAGAATCGACCCAATGTTGATCGTCGATTCTACGTTGATCAACCATGCCCCTCACCTTACATCTTCGGGTAAGACCAGCAACGTGAGGATGACCATGGGAGAAGCAAGCAGCTCCGGACTGGATGGCGTCGTCGTTGCGGACACGAACATCTCCGACGTCGACGGCGAGCGCGGTCACCTCGTGATCGCCGGGTCTCCGGTCGAGCAGCTCGCGACGCAGCACGGCTTCGAGACCGTTGCGGCTCGCGTGCTCGCGGCCGGCGGTCACACGATCGATCCAGGTGCGTTTCGCTCGCTGCTCGGTCGCGCGCGTGAGGTTGCCTGGGAGCTGATCCCACGGCTCGGCGACGCGCTCGACGCAGCCGACGGCATGGAGGCCTTGCGCGCCTCGCTCGCACATCTGCGCGCCAGCGGTGAAGACGGTGCGGATGCCGTCGCGGCGATCGGCTCGGCGGCGGTGTACGCCGCGGCATGGAGTCGCAAGCGCGCGGGACAGGTTCCGATCGCGCCGTCGGCGCAGCTCGATCACGCTGCCGATTATCTCCGCATGTCGCGCGGCACCACCCCTTCACCCGAGGCCGTCCGCGCGCTCGATGCGTATCTCGTGACGGTGATCGATCACGGCATGAACGCTTCGACGTTCACGGCGCGCGTGATCACGTCGACCGGATCGGATCTGATCTCCGCGATCGTCGGCGCGGTCGGCGCGCTCAAAGGCCCGCTTCACGGCGGCGCACCGGGCCCCGTGCTGGACATGCTCGATGCGATCGGCAAGCCCGCACAGGCCGAGTCCTGGATCCTCGACGAGCTTGCGGCAGGTCATCGCATCATGGGCATGGGCCACCGGATCTATCGGGTCCGCGATCCGCGCGCGGCCGTGCTCGAGACCGCGGTCAAAGCGCTCGCGTCCGACCGGCTCGAGCTCGCACGGGCGGTCGAGCAAGCGGCGGCGAAGATCCTCCGCGAGCGCAAACCGGATCGGCCGCTCGCCGCGAACGTCGAGTTCTATACGGCCGTGCTCCTCGATGGCGTCGGCTTACCGCGCGAGCAGTTCTCTCCGACGTTCGCGGTGGGTCGCGTCGCGGGTTGGAGCGCGCACGTGATCGAGCAGCGGCGCACCGGACGGTTGATCCGCCCCGGGTCGCGCTACGTCGGCGGCCTCACCGCGATCTGATCGAGGTAAAGTTCACGTTCAGGTCAACCAGTCGGGGCAAGGTCCCACCTGACCTGCATTGGCTCCTACGCGAGCTTCGCGTCGTGCACCGCGAGCACCTCGACGGTGGGCACCTGCGCAGCTTCGCCCGCGCCGAGAAATGTTCGCGTCGCAGGATCCAAGTGAACGTCGGGACAGTGATCGACGACCAGCTGAACGAACGCGCGCGCGCGGAGCTCGCCATCCTCTTCGTCATCGTCGAACTTCTCGGCGTTCAACCGTGTCCACGGCAAGATCCGTAGTGTCGCGCCGGGGCTCGACACGACATCGACGAACGTGATGCCGTCGTAAGGCGACTCTTCTGGAAGCCGCCGCGCGACGACTCCGACGACGTCACGCCAACGCACGACTTTGGCTAGCCCGAGCCCGTCCTCGCGCTTGGCTTCGATCCCGGAGCTTCCGATGTTCGCGATCGCCGTCGCGTAGAACAGCTTCTTGCGCAGCTGCTCTCGCGTGATCGCTGCCGCCATCTTGCCGACGGCGGTCGGCGCACGCTTGCCGGGGCGATGCAGCACCGTCATCGTGTCCTCTTCGCCGACCGGTTGTCCGGACTTGGCCGTGTCCGGATCGGCAATGTTCACCGACAGCTCGTCGGGTAGGAGCGACCCGCGCGTGGGCGCCGGGGCGGACGGCGAGCCCGCGACGCGCGGCGCGGCCGGCGTCACGGGCTTGAGCTTGCCGTAGCCGGCGGGCGACTTGCCTGGAATCACGATCGGCTTGTATTCACCGACATCGTCTTCGGACGTCTCCGCGGAGACCGCGAGCGAGAGCGCGATGAAGCCGAACAAGTACGAGCCGAGCAACATGAGCGGCGCCCACGTGCGCTGCACCTCGATCGTTCCGACTGCGAACGTCGTCGATTCCGGCTGAAACAAATATCCAGCGGACAGCACGCTCGACAGCACCATCGTGCCGAGCATGTATCCGAACTTGGTGATGCGTGGGCTCGCGAGGCCGTTGAGGATCCGCGATCCCGCCTGGAACAGCACGAAGCACACGAACAGCAGCGAGCCCCATAGGGACATCTGCGCGGATGACGAGTAAAAGCCTTTGACCGCGGATAGGGGCATGTTCATGCACGGCCCGTCGGGCGCACATCGCCTCAGCGAGTGCAGATTGATCGTGAGGTGATCGACACCGGTGTCGAGGCCCGTGCCTTGACCGAGATCGACCGCAAGCGTCGCGTGAAACCAGTCGAGGAACAGCGTGCTCGTGACCACCAGTACGAGGCACCCAACTCCACAGACCAGCAACCGAGACCGGTGCCTGCCCATCCACTCGTGATCGTATCACGGCTTCGGCGGCGGCCCAGAAATCGCTATCGAGCCGACATCGAGTGTCTTGCCCGCTTCGAGAACAAGACCTGGCTTCGTCACCGGCCGCGGTGGCGTCATCACGACGACGATGCTCTTGCCTGCTTTCGTTTCGAGGCGGAAATTTCCGTCCGGACCGCTCCTCGGTGGCGGCCCTTCGAGCGGGACGCGCACGGAACCATCCCTACGATTCGGGTACCACCACCAGCGGGATGCCGCCGAGCCGTGCCCCGCTTGAGTCGGTACTCAAAATTCGCGAGACTGCGCGCCGTCGACGACGATGCACGCCCCGGCGACCCAGCTCGCGCGCGGCGAGGCGACGAATGCGACGACGTCGGCGACCTCTTCAGGCGTACCAAACCGCTGGTACGGCAGCTCGCGACGGATCATGTCCGCGATGCCTTCCGGATCCGCTTTCATTCGCCGCTCCCAGCCACCACCGGGAAACAGGATCGATCCCGGCGCGACCGAGTTGACGCGAATCTGGTGCTTGCCGTAGTCGCGCGCGAGCGCCTTCGCGAGTGCGATCACGCCCGCCTTCGCGACATTGTAGCCGGGCGCGCCGCCGGCTTCGCGGCCGTAGATCGACGAGATCATCGTGATCGATCCACCACCGCGTGCGACGAGGTGCGGCACCGCGCGTTGCGCGACGCGTGCCGCCGACCACAGATTCAGATCGAGCGACTTCGCGAGATCGTCGTCGTCCATCGCCGATGCTTCGCGCGCGAACGACTGGCCGACGTTCGTCACGACGATGTCGAGACCGCCGAGCGCCTGCACCGCAGCATCGACGGTCGCCGTCGCGCCTTCAGGTGTCGTCACATCGGCGACCACGATCGCGTGCGGTCCGCCGCCGGCTCGCGAAAGCTCGTCGAGCACGATCGCGAGCTCGGGTGCTTTGCGCGCCACCGCGACGACACGCGCGCCTTCACTCGCGAGGCGGAGCGCGATCGAGCGCCCGATGCCGCGACTCGCGCCCGCGACGAGACACGCCTTGCCGCCGAGTCCGAGGTCCATCTACCCGAGCTCCCACGTGCGGCCCCACAACGCTTGCGCACCATCGATCCGCAACGTCGCGCCGGTGATGAACTGCGCGGCGGGCGACGCGAGAAACACGATCGACGCGGCGACTTCATCGACGGTACCCGCGCGCTTGAGCGGCGTCTCCGCGATGCCACGTTCGAGGATCTGCGGCGGATACTGCGCGGTTCCCGACGACTTGATGATGCCGGGCGCGACCGCGTTGACGAGGATCCCGAACTGCGACCACTCGACCGCGAGTGTCATCGTCATGTTCTCGACGCCGGCGCGCGCCGCACCCGTGTGAATCATTCCCGGAAAGCCGCGATAGATATTCGCGATCACGTTGACGATCCGTCCGCCCTTGTTCGGAATCATCCACTGGTTCGCGACTTCGCGGCAGACATGGAACGTGCCGACGAGGTTGTTCTTGATGACCGCGAGAAACCCGTTCGGCGAGATGTGCTGCGCCGGCGAAGGAAACTGGCCGCCGGCATTGTTGACGACGATATCGATCCGTCCCCACTGCGCGATCACCGCGCGCACGAACGCCTCGACCTGCGCCGGCTCCCGGATGTCGCACGGCTGGGCGAGCACCGGGCCGATCGCGGCGAGCTCGGCGCGCGCGGTCTCGAGCTTCTCGGCGGTCCGGCCGCAGATCGCGACCTTGGCGCCGAGCCGGGCCATCTCGAGGGCGGTCGCGAGCCCAATCCCGGAGCCTCCCCCCGTGATGATCGCGACCTGATCGCGCAAAATACCGGGTGCGAAGATGCGTTGCGTTTGGGCGGTCGGGGTCTCCATCGCGGCGCAGCGTAATCGATTCCTCACCGCCGCTGGCAGATCACGGGGGCCGGTTCCCCACCGTCGGGGGACACTCCCCCAACCCCCGTTCTGAGCTGGGTGTCCCTGTCTGTTACAGCGCTGAAACCGCTTGGGTGTTCGATCGGTTAGAGCGGGCCCGGTCGTTGCACACTGACAGGTTGTGACCGGGACGGGCATAGCGGAGGGCCAACCTCCGAGCGACACGGGTGCGCCGCGTCGTCAGGGACGATATGTCCTGGGCGACCTGCTCGGCCGTGGCGGTATGGCCGAGGTGTTCGCCGGGAGCTCGATGGGGTCGCACGGGTTCCAGAAGCCGGTCGCGATCAAGCGCCTGCTCCCCGAGCTCGCGACCGACCGCCTGTTTGTCGAACGCCTGATCTGCGAAGCCAAGCTGCTGGTCGGGATGCAGCACGGCAACATCGTCAGCGTCCTCGATCTGTCGCGCGACGGTCACGACGTGTTCCTCGTGATGGAATTTGTCGATGGCCCGAGCGTGCGGCAGCTCATGCGCTCGCGCGGCTCGAACGGACTTCCCCTCGGCATCGCGACCTACATCACGCAGGCGGCCGCGGCCGGGCTCGAGTTCGCCCACGCGCGACCGGGCGGCGCGGTGATCCACGCGGATATCAGCCCGAGCAACCTGCTGCTCACGACCTCCGGCGAAGTGCGCGTCGCCGATTTCGGAATCGCGCGACGCGAAGGTCGCGGCATCGGCGTCGTCGAAGGCAAGTGGGCGTACATGGCTCCCGAGCAGGCGCGGGGCGAGGCGCTGACGCCGAGCTCCGACGTGTTCGCGCTCGGCGTCGTGCTCTACGAGCTGATCACGGGCCAGCATCCGCTCGGCCGTACGATCACCGCGAACGAACGCGGCAGTGAGCTGCGCGTGATCCCGCCTCGCGTCGTCAAGCCTTCGATCTCGGTCGGGCTCGATGCGATCTGCATGCGCGCGCTCGCAGCCGATCCGCGCGATCGGTTTGCGCGAATGCAGCAGCTCAACGACGCGCTCGTCGACGAGCGATTCTCGAACGGTTGGCGCGAAGGTGCCAGTGATCTCGCTCAATTGATCCGCGCGATGTCTCCCGTGATGCCGGTCGTCTCCGCGCCGCTCGGCACGCAGCCGACCGATCGCAACGTGACGATCGTGACGCGATCGCTGATCAGCTCGTCGGCACGGAGCGCCTCGCAACCGATTCCACCCCCGCCTCCCGAGGTACCGTACGCGGACCCGCAACGGCAGTCCGGTTCGCTCGCGCACGGTGAGCTGTTGGCCCCCGCCAGCGTGCCTCACCGCAACCATCGCTGGACTCTCGCCGTGCTCGGCGCCGCGGCGTTTCTCGGTACGGTCGCCGCGGTCGGAATTCAGCTGGCACCCGCGGATCCGGCGCAACACATCCAGCGTGCCGCGCAGCCGTCCGTGCAGCCGGCGAGCCTCCTCGCCGCCGATCCGGTTCCGGTCGCCGTGCCGCTTCCGATCGCGATCCCCGCGAAGCCGGCCCTCGCGCCGCTGCCGCCGATCGAGGAGCATCACACCGCGCGCAAGGCGCGAGTCGCGACCACGTCGGAGAAACCGGCGATCAAGAGGCCGGCGGCCGGCGGCGAAGGCTTTCTCAAAGCAACCACGCGCGACACCTGGGCGTACGTCGACGTCAACGGTGCCAGCTTCGAGACGCCTCACACGTTCAAGCTGGCGCCGGGTCGCTACAAGGTTCGGTTCGAGAACGATCAGTACGGCATCCACAAGACATGCGTGGCGACCGTCGCGGCGAATAGCGTCGCCGTGATCCGGGAGGACAAGTGCGAGTAGCGCTCGCGATCGGCCTCTGCGCGCTCGCGACCTCGATGGCTCGAGCGGATGCGGAGGCGCAGGACGATCAGGTCGTCGTCGTCAATGCGGCTGCGAAGCTCGGCGATGTCGGTCAGATCTCTCGCGTGTCGCGCGTACTCGAGTCGCGCGGCATGCTGTTCAAGCTCCCCAAGTCGCTCGCCGCGACACTCGATGGCCGCAACGTGCTCGTCGCAGACGTCGATGCGATCAAAGATGCATTCGCGAACACCGACTATGCGACCGCGCTCAAGATGATCGAAGCGGACGAGCAGCGGATCCTCGGCGGCATCGCCGGCGGAGATCCCGTTCCAGCGCTCGCCGAGCTGTGCCAGTGGCGCGGCCTGATCGCGGCCGGCCTCGATAACAAGGAAGAAGCGATCCGTCAGTTTCGCGCGGCCTATCGGTTCAATCCTGCGTGGTCGCCCGACCGCAAGCTCGCGTCGCCGACGGTCAGCAAGCTCGTGCGCCAGGCGCGCCGCGAGCCGATCGAGACCGGCATGCTGCACGTCGATGCCGATCCCGAAACCGCGATGATCTCGGTCGACGGTGGCGAGCGAACGACCGCGACCAGCCAGACGAAGCTGACCGTCGGGATTCACCTCGTGATGATCACGGCGCCAGATCGCAAGCCGTACACGGAGCTCGTCGATATCCGCGCCAAGGATCCCTACAAGATCGCGATCACGCTCGACAAGGAGTCGACGCTCGACCGCGCGGCGCGCCTCGTCGACGAATCGGCGGCAGCGCCGCCCGGCAAGGCGCGGCTCAAGCGTACGCGCGCGCTCGCGAAGCTCACCGGCGTGAAGCGGTTTCTGTTCGTCGAAGGCGGCGATGACGACCACGTGACGTTGCGGCTCTACGATGTCGAGCTCAAGAAGGTCTCGAAGGCGCTCGATCTCGAAGGTTCCGCGACGTCGGCGGCGATCGCGCGCAAGGTCACCGCGGCGCTCGACCCCGACAACTTGATCGACGTCACCGCCGTGATCGTCAGCGCGGACGCAGCGCCTGCCCCGAAGCGCTGGTACGAGCATTGGTACGTATGGGCCGGCGTCGCCGCGCTCGCGGGCGGCAGCTATTTCACCTATCAGTATTCGACGCGCGCGCCGACGATGGTGAGGTTCTGATGAGGCACCTGCTCGTCGTGGCCGCCGTGCTCGGGCTCACCGCGTGTGCGGACCCCGCCGTCGGTGTCGAGCTGAAGCTCCCGAGCAACGCCGACATGCTCGATACCTCTTGTCTCACCGCGATCGAAGTTCACGCAAACGGCACGAACTACCCGCGCGATCCGATGGACTTCAAGCGGTCGTGCATCGAGATCAGTGGCCAGGCAACCTACGCGAAGGTAGCCGACGCGGTGCGCGGTCAGCTCTCGCTGCCGATTCCCGACAGTGGCCTCGCGGGCATCGAGATGTTCGGCTGGTCGGGCGCTTCGGCGTGTGGCGATCCGCAGATCGCGGGGACGACGCCGGATCTGATCTTCTTCGCGGGCTCGGCGTACATCGGCCAGGACACCGTGCAGATGGCGATGACGCCGAACCTCAACTGCGTGCAAAGCCAGATCAAGGTCCGGCTCCTCGATCTGTTCACGCTCGTCTCCGGTGCGTCGCCGAGCGATCAGAACTGCACGGCGGCGATGATTCCGGACGCCGGCGGTGCCGCCTACATCGGCACGCTGACTCCGAACCTGTTCGAGAAGGGCACGACGTTCTTCGGCAACTTGATCGGCGGCGTGTCGCACGCTGGGCTCGTCACGATGAGCGCATACACGCAGGTCGGCCCGAAGTCGTGCCTCGCGTTCAACGGCTTCGGTGCGACGAGCGAGAGCGTATCGTGCGCGATGTCGGGACCGACCGTGTGCGCGGCTACCGGCGAGGTCGAGCACGTCGCCGTCAACGGCGACATCGGGATCCAGACGCTGACGCTCCAGCCGGCGTTGATCGCAAAGTATCCCGGCATCGTCTATGGATCGGTGTGGTCCGGCGGCGCCTCGAAGCATCCGATCGCCGGTGCCACGGTCGAGGTCGATTCGTCACAAGGTGCAGTCGTCTATATCGATCCACCGGACACCGGATCGGTCTCCGTGAAGCTTCGGACCGACAACAAGACAGGTCCGACGGGCCTGTTCCTCGTCTATACGAACACACTCGCGACGATCCGGGTCAACGCGAACGGCGCCGCTCAACGCACGGTGGTGGTCGGTTCACCGGGCACCGCGGATGGCGCGGCGCTGATCGTGATGAATTAGGACACACGCCCACGGAGATCCTTGGGTGCGATGTTGTCGTCGAATCGCGACAACATCTGACGAGATTGCACAGACTCATTTTCGGAACCTGGACGTCGGCAAGGAGTCACAACCTTCGGGAGGCTCTTGATGCGGACGATGATGTGCCAGGTGCTACTAGGTGCGAGCTTGCTCACAGCCGGCTGCGCGAACAAGTCGGCGGACGATGCCCCACGCAGGCTCTCGCAAGACAGCGCGGACAAGGCTCCAAGTGCTGGAGTAGGCGGTGCGAGTACCCCGACGGCGCCTGCACCGACGATGGCACTCGACGAAGGCAAGGCCGGGAAGCCCGCAGAATCTCGTGGTGCGCCTGCGGCGCCGATGGCGGGAAGCGCGACCGGTTGGGGTGCCAAAGACGCCAAGCGCGATCGCTCGGCCGCGATCGAGACTGCTCGCTCGGCCGGTGTCCTCGGAGCCTCCGATCCCGAGCCCGCTCGTTCGGGTGTCGCGGCCGGCGAATGGGATGACAACGCGAACTATCGCGACTACACGAAGTGGCTCGCCCAGTCGGCAGGAGGCATCGCACGGCTCGATACACGCGACCGCGAGTTTCTCGTCGTCGCAGATCGTGACGGCAAGCCGGTACCTAACTGCAAGATCACGATCAGCGGGCAGCACGGCTCGGCGTCTCTGGTGACGATGGCGTCCGGGCGCGCGCTGCTGTTTCCGCACGCGCTCGGGCTCGCGGACGAGACGCTCACCGCGACCGCTTCGTGCCTGCAAGCGCGGACCAGCGCGCAGATCAGCACGAAGACGGCCGATAACGTCGCGAAGCTCGAGCTCCCCACCGCTCGCGCCCTACCTGCGAAACGCACGATCGAGCTCGCGTTCGTGCTCGATACGACGGGATCGATGTCCGAAGAGATCGAAGCGGTCAAAGGCACGATTCGCACGGTCGCCGCGAAGCTGTCGACCTCACAGACCGACGTCCGGATCGGGCTCGTCGAGTACAAAGACCGTGGCGACGGGCAGGTGACGCGCACGTTTCAGTTCTCGTCGGATCTTGCTCAGTTCGGCAAGAGCGTCGACGGCCTGTACGCGAGCGGCGGTGGCGACATGCCGGAAGACATGCAAGCCGGCCTGTCCGACGCACTCGACAAGCTCGCGTGGCGAGAAGACTCGGTCGCACGCATGATGGTCGTGATCGCGGACGCGCCTCCGCACCTCGACTATCAAGACGAGAAGGACTACGCCGATGCCGCTCGTCGCGCCGCGGCACGCGGCATCAAGCTGTTCACGGTGTCCGCCTCCGGCATGGACAGCACCGGCCAGATCGTGATGCGCCAGATGGCGCAGTTCACCGGCGCGAGCAACATGTTCGTGCTCCGCGGCGGCGCCGGACCGCAATCAGTCGGCGGTGGCGATCCGAAGTCGAGCTGCGGTGGCACGCACCAGCAGTACTCGAGCGGCAACCTCGATCAACTGATCATCGGCAAAGTCCGCCAGGAGCTGTTGTCGCTCGACGCGGATCCGACACGGATCGCCGGCCGCGGTCAGGACGAGAGCGCCAAGCCTTGCGACCAACGGATCGTGCTGGCGATCTAGTCGTAACGTAAACGTGCGCGTCACCGAAACGTCCCGGCCGCCGAAGCTTCGCGGCACCGGCGAGGCTTCGAATTCGCGTGCTGCCGAGTTGTCGGCTGACCCGCGCAGAAATTCGTTGACGTTTCTACGCCCTACTCGTCGTCTGTCAGCGGCAATCCGAGCTGCGGAGACTCGGACGCGGGCGCGGCTTCATCGAAGCGCACCGCGCCTGATTCGTCGGTGTAGTTCGCGGCGAAGCGCTGCGCCGAGACGACGTCGATGTTTCGCAGGCGCTCGAGGGCGAGCGCGACGATCTCGTTCCAGGCGATCGACTTGCGCCCGCTGTCGACGAGCGTCGCTTCGATGTCGCGCGCGACGCGGCGGAGGTCCTCGTCGCGCACGGTGCTGCGGTGGGCCGACACGCGGCGCAACGACTGAAACAGCTTTTCGCCGTCGAACGATTCGACGCTCGCGTCGCGCTTTTGCACCTTGAGTCCCGGTGCCCCGAGCTTCTCGTACGTCGTGAAGCGGCGCTTGCAGACCGTGCAGAGCCGGCGCCTACGCATGCCGTCGGCGGTCACCCGCGTCTCGGTCACGCTCGAGTCGCCGCTGCAATACGGACACTGCACTCGATAAGTCTACCGGGCCTTGGCCGAACAGCGAAATTTGGCCATCAAGCTCGGGGAGCCGCCGGTATCGGACATCCGATAAATGATGTCTCCGCGCGCCGCGAGCGTCTCGGCGAACCCGACGCCAATGGGAGCGATCTCGATGACCTTGGCGTGCTCTGGATCGACCGAATTGTCGACCCGGTAGACCTCGGACATCCCGAACAGATTGTTACCCGCCCATAGCGAGCCGTCCTCGCCGAACGCGCAGTCCGCGACGACACCGGGCCGGGCGATCTGGATCGCGCGATCGCGATGGACGACGAGGTCATGGGGTTCGCTCGCCTCGGTCAGGCAGTACAGATGACCGTCTGCCTTCGAAGCCGCGAAGCCGGTGCAGAGCAGCGGGTTGATCCCGCCGGCCCCGCGCGGCCGCAGACACAGGCCCTCATAATTACGGCCGCAGTTCGTACCTTCGATCGGGCACACCATGCCGTCGCCTTTCGGCGGCTTGTCGCCCATGCCGCCGTGCTTGGGCAGGTCGATCGGCCCGAGCGGGTAGGGTCCGTCGACGAGCTCGAAGCCCTTGTCCTTGCGCTTCCACACCCGGATCCAACCCGCGGACGAGAGCGCGTAGAGCTTGTCGTCGCGTCCGGCGGCGCCTTCGAGGTCGTCGCTGCCCTCCTTGAGCGGAAGCTTGCCTTGCTCGAGCGTCGCACCGGTGTCCGGATCGACGATCGCGTACGCGCCGTCATTGCCGCTGTCGCTGATCACGACCAGCGCGGGCTTGCCGTCGATCGTGAGCCATGCCGCACCGGACGCTTCGGGCACCGGCGTCGACTCCGCGAATGGCAGTTGCTCGCAGGGCGAGCCGTCGCTCGCGGCGGGCACGCGTGCGTGATTCGTGTTGCCGATCGGCGCGGGCTTCGGGGGCGCCGGGTCGCTCTTGCCGCACGCGACGAGCGCGATCGCGGCGACGATAGCTACGCGGCGAGGCACCATCGCGCTATAGCATCGACTCGCGACCATGTCCCGGCAGTACCTCGTCAAGGAGATGTTCGGCCCGACGCTGCAAGGCGAAGGTGCACACGCCGGCTCACCCTGCGTGTTCTTGCGGTTCGCAGCATGTAACTTGAGTTGTGACTGGTGCGACACGGACTTCGCGCCCGACGGTGCGACGCGCTGCACGGCCGACGAGATCGTGAAGACGCTGATCGAGCTCGATCGCAATCGGGCGCGGATGGTCGTCGTCACCGGCGGCGAGCCAACGCTGCAGTGGGACGCGCCTCTGTCGGAAGCGCTGCACGCGGCAGGATTTCGGATCCACATGGAGTCGAACGGCACACGCGCGCTCGACGGCCCCGTGGATTGGCTGACGGTCTCGCCGAAGCCGCAGTTTCATCCGGCCTCGATCTCGCTCGTCGGCGGTCTCCCTGTCAGCGAGCTCAAGGTCGTGATCGATGACACCGTCGACGAGACCACGCTCGACGGTTACACGAAGCGATATCGCTGCGCTCACTACTTCGTGCAGCCGTGCATGACCGCCGAATACGATCGTTACCTCGCGCGGACGCTCGCGCTCGTGCACGCGCGACCGAGCTGGCGACTGTCGCTACAGCTCCACAAGATCCTCGGCGTGCCGTAACAGCCCTGATCGATCAGACAGCCCTGAGCGATCAAATCACTGCGCTGCGATCTTCGTCGGCAGCACCGACTTCGAATCCGCGGCACCCTCGCGGTACTCGCTACGGATCATCGCCAACGCAATCGCGGAGACGATCTGGAGACCGGGGACGATCAGCGCGGTCCACAGGCCGATGCCGAGCAGGCCGCGGACTTTCGGCGCGCCGAAGAAATCGACCGTCGCGAACACCGCCATGATCGCGATCAGAAACGACCACGCGGCGCGCGAGTGCAGCAGCGATTGCCAGACGAGCAACGGGACGACGACCCCGAGGACGAGCAGCGTCATCCCCATGACGTTCGGCAAGCCGGCGTTCAGCGCCGCGACGCCGGCAACCAGCGAGCACACGGCGACGATCGCGGCGAGCGCATGGCCGACGAGACGCGGTGCCAACGCAGCGAGAAACGATGCCACCCCGACGATCCCGGTGAGGACCCCGAACGCGCCACGAACGCCCGAGACGTTCACTGCATCTAGATGATCGTGGAAGTAGGAATCGGACAGGAAGAAGAAGGCGACGTTCAAGGCGACGACCCCGACGCCGATGATCGCGGCAATCTGCACTGCCTGCTGCGTAGTCGTCTTGGGCGGGGTTTGCGACATGGGAAGAGCTTACTCGGCTTCCGTCCTCCGCGAACCCGAGAATCGCCGATGGTTATTCCCGATCACGCGTCGACGACCACATCCCGGGCGGCACGAGCCTGACACGCCAGGATCAGGCCTTTCGACTTATCGGCGGCGGTGAGCGCATCCTGGACTTCCATCGTGACCTTGCCGGAGATCAAGTGCGTCTTGCACTGGCCGCAGATGCCCGACCGGCACTCGAAGGGGATCGCGATCCCAGCATCCTCGGCGCACTCGAGCACCGTCAGATCCGAAGGAAGCTCCGCGGTCTTGCCGGCGCGCTTGAACAAGATGTTGGCGACCTCGCCCTCGGCGAGCGGTTCTTCGATCAGCACCGCGGGCGTGCCGTTCACCGGCTCGACACTCGGCGGCGAGACGAATGCCTCTTGATGGATCTCGGCGTCGGGAATTCCCATCTCGACCAGCAGCTTGCGCATACCGGTCATCATCGGATCGGGCCCACACAGCAGGATCGGCCCGTGCGCGAGGTTCGGCACGAAGCCATCGATCAGCTCGCGCGTGATCTGCCCGCGCGCGCCGTCCCACGCGGCGTCCGGATCGTTGGTCAGCGTGACCTTGACGCGCAGTTTCGGGAAGCGGCCCTGGAGATACGTGAGCTCGTCGCGGAACACGAAGTCGGCGAGCTTGCGCACCGAGAACACCAGATACACATCTCCCGTCCAACCGCGATCCGTCAGGCTTCGCACGACCGACATCATCGGCGTGATACCGATGCCGCCGGCGATCAACACGACGCGCTCCGATTCGTGCCCGGCGAAGTAGAACTTGCCCGCCGGTGCGGAGACCTTGACGCGGTTGCCTTCACGCCACATGTCGTGCAGATGCTTCGAGCCGTAACCGTTCGCGGCCCGCTTCACCGAGATCTCGCAGTACGCGTTGCGCGTCGGCGAGGAGGCGATCGTGTACGAGCGATTGACGCGCTTGCCGTCGATCGTCAGCGCGAGGTTCAAGTACTGGCCGGCGATGTGCTCGAACGGCAGCGGGCCGCTGTCGGGTGACGCGAAGCGGAACGTCTTGACGTCGTGCGTCTCGTCGAAGATCCGCACGATCTCGAGCTCACCCGACCAGAACTTCTTCTTCTTCGGTGCCGCGGCGCGCGCCGCCGCGATCTTCTCGTGCGCCGTGCGAACCTCGGCTCGCAGATCGAGGTAGTGCCGGACGATCCGGTACACGAGCAGCGCGATGACCACGATGCCGAACGCGCCCGGCTGCCGCACGTCGGACTTGACGAGCAGGTAGTAGTGAACGACGCCGCACGCGATGATCACGTACGTGAGTCGGTGCAGCAGCTTCCAGCGCTTCGCGCCGAGCCGGCTGACCATGCCGTCGGTCGAGGTCACCGCGAGCGGGATCATCAGCACGAGCGCACCGAAGCCAAACCACAGGTAGACGCGCTCGACGATCTCTTCGAGCGTGCTGCCGACGCTCGCCTCGCGATCGAACACGAAGAAGATCAAGAAGTGGGTGGCGATGTAACAGAAACCGAGCACGCCGAGGTTGCGCCGGATCGAGATCAGCGTGTTCCAGCCGGTCAGCCGCCGCAGCGGCGTGATCAGGAGCGACGAGACCAGGAGCACGAGGCCGACGAGCCCGGTCGTGCGGATCGCGAAGTTGACCTCGTTGACGCCGAGCTGGTGGCGATAGGCATCCCACACGAGCAAGAGCGCCGGCACGAGCCCGTTGATGATCACGAGCCGCTTCGCGAACTTCGCGTCCATCACACGGTTAGTAGTTGGCATCGAGATCCATCCCGGCGTAGAGGCTCGCGACCTGATCGCCGTAGCCGTTGAACATCAGCGTCTTGCGACGACCGGATTCTCCGATCCGTTGCTCGGTCGCCTGACTCCAGCGCGGGTGTGCGTGGCCCGGATTGACGTTCCCGAAGAAGCCGTACTCGCCCGGCGCGTAGCGATTCCAGCTCGTCGGCGGCTGCGTCGCGGTCAGCGTGATCTTGACGATCGACTTGATACCCTTGAAGCCGTACTTCCACGGCGTCACGAGCCGCACGGGCGCGCCATCTTGTGGCGGCAGCTCCTGTCCGTAGAGCCCGGTCGCGAGGAGCGCGAGCGGATTCATCGCTTCGTCGATCCGCA
>JAQBQF010000276.1 GCA_028287115.1 Myxococcales bacterium | reverse complement strand
CGGCTCGTTCCTCGACGGCGGCGGCTCGCGGCCACTGCAACGCAAAGCGATCGAGCTCCTCGCGCCGACCGTCGCGATGGCCGAGACGCGGGCGATCCAGACGGCATTCGGTAAGAAGCGCGCGAAGCTCCTCAACGGATTGCGCGACCTCGGCTTCACCGTCGATCTGCCGCCCGAGGGCACGTTCTACGTGTGGGCGTCGGCCGAGCACTTACCGGCCGCGATCAGCGACGGCATGAGCTTCTTCCGCGCCGCGCTCGATCGCAAAGTGATCACGGTGCCCGGTGAATTCTTCGACGTCGATCCGGGCAAGCGCCGCGGCGGGCGCGTGTCGCGGTTCCGGAAGCACCTGCGGTTCTCGTTCGGTCCGGCGATGCCGAAGCTCGAGCTCGCGCTCGAACGCTTCAAAGAGCTGATCGCCGCTTCGTAACCGCCACGTTCGAGCGTTACATTAGACCTTCGTGGGTCACGTACCGGAAGCCGATACGAGCACAGCGCCGCCCTCGCGAATCCGGCGTGTGCTCCGCAAGGCGTGGTGGCTCCACTCGACGTTCGCGTTGTCGTTCGGCGTCGGCGTGATGCTGTTCGCCCGCGCCGGCCTCGCGCACGCCGACAAGGTGTTGATCGCGCTGTTCGCGTCATGGCTGCTGATGTTCATCGCGATGCGCTTCATCGTCGGCCCGGCGAATCGCCGCGACAACGAGGCGTTCTTCCGCAAGGGCATTCGCGTCGCGACGAACTACGTGATCAAGCAGTTCTATCAACAGATGTTCTTCTTCCTGACGCCGCTCTATGCGTCGAGCGCGACCTGGTCGCTGCAGTCGTGGAACTGGTGGCTCGCGCCGATCTTGCTCGTCTGCGCGGTGCTCTCGACGATGGATCTCGTGTTCGACAACTTTGTGATGGAGCGCCGGCTGCTCGCGTCGGCGATGTACGGCCTCGCGATGTTCGGCGTGCTCAACGTGATGCTGCCGCTGGTGCTCGGCGTCGATCACCTCACGGGGCTGATCGTCGCCGCGGCGGCGACCCCCGCGTCGGTCGCGCTGCTGTCGTTCTCGGTGCGTCAGGTGTTGTCGCCGCAGGGCGCGATCCTGACCCTCGCGATGACCGGCGTGATGCTCGGCGCCGTGTGGTACGGGCGCTCGTTCATTCCTCCCGCGCCGCTCGCGATGCCGGAGACGGCCGTCGGTCACGGCAGCGAGGGCAGCTACGAGTGCTTGCCGAGCAGCAAGCATCAGATCCGCCCGCAGCAGCTCGATCGGCTGCGCTGCGGCTCGCTGATCCGCGAGCCCGGCGGGCTCAAGGAACCGCTGGTCCACGTGTGGACGCTCCATCGCCGCGAGGTCGCGCGGATCACGCCCGATCAATTGCGCTGCGACGGTGACGGGATCGTGTTCCGCAGCTATTTCCCGCAAGACAAGATGCCCAAGGATCCGACGGGCATCTGGTCGTGCGAGACGTTCACCGTCGGCGGTCAGCTCGTCGGACTTCGCAAATTCGAAGTTCTCACGGCCGAAGGTCGATCGATCGAAGACGCGCCGCCACCTCCTCCGGCGCCGACCGATGCCGGCGTGACGGACGGCTCGCGTCGCGATTAGATTCGAACCGCGAGCGCGAACTGCAGGCCGAACGAGCCGAGGTGTGCGAGGTCATCGAACCCCGCCGAGCCGCCGATGTCGAGATACTTCCGCGGCGTCACCAGGAGACCTGCGCGCAGGAACGTCGTCGTCGCGCTCGTGCCCGAGGTGCCTGCGGTCGAGCCACCGCCGCCGGTGCCGAGATCGTTGTCGATACCGACGCGGCCGATCAGCGCGGCCTTGGGTTGGTATTGATATTCCCCGAATGCCGAGAATCGGAGATGACCGATCGACTGACCCGTGCGGTTGCACGTATCGCAGGTCTGCGACGCCGCCAGGGCATTGGCCTGCTCTTGATAGAACGTCGGCGCGAACTTCGAGATCCGGATGTTCAGCAAGTCGTCGAGGCCGCCGACGGCGAACTTGTCGCCGAACACGAACTTCATCGGGGCGCCGAGGGTCAGGCCGAACGCGAGCGGATCGATATAGACCGGCACACCGACGCGCACGCCGACCCAGTTCTGGAGCAACACGGTGACGTCGAGGCCGACCGCTTTGCCCGTGTGAAACTTCTGCTTCATCGTCGCCGGATCCTGAAAGATGCCGGCGAACACGTA
This sequence comes from Myxococcales bacterium, assembly GCA_028287115.1. Lineage (GTDB taxonomy): Bacteria > Myxococcota_A > Polyangia > Haliangiales > Haliangiaceae > JABFXX01. The sequence continues at coordinate 8,792 of JAQBQF010000276.1, read as the reverse complement.
GGTGAAGCCGAGCTGGACCTGCCGCGTGATGCCGTAGCGCGCGTGCAAGGCGTCGGCACCAGCGTAGGGCGAGACTTGGAAGTGTGGAGCGATCGAGATCTCCGACAAGTTCTGCGGCAGCGTGATCGGCCGCAGCACTTCTTCGATCGGATAACCCGGCGCGTGTGACATCACCGGCGCGACGACCTCGAGCTTGGTCTCGCCGGTCACATCGCGCGGTGCGTCTGGATTTTCGTCGGTGCCGTTCATGTCGGCGGGCGGGGCGTCCTCGGTCATCTGGACCGCCTCGCCGCTGCCGCTGCCACTGCCACTGCCACTGCCGCTCGCGCTTCCGCTGCCGGCAGCCGTCCCGGCTCCAGCGCCTTTCGCGGGCGCCATCGGACCCTTCGGATCGCTCTTGGCGTCCTTCTTCGCGTCTTTCTTCGGTTGCGCTACGGCGACGGTCGCCGACGCGAGGACACAGACGCTGAGGAGCGAGATCAGGCGACGTGGCGACATGACGCGGACATTACAACAAGTTCGGGATCGACACGTGGCTCGCGGAGCGGGCTAGCGACATCGCCGGCCGCTATTGTGATCGGGGGCGCTCAGCAGTGACCGATCCATCGCGTCGTGCCGGCCCACGTCGAGCGTGGCGCCTCCACGACGTGCTGTTTGTTCCGCACCGCGAGCGCTGCGGCAGCGGCACCGAGCATCGCGACGAACGCGCGCCGCGTCGGCGGTCGCCAGGTCGTGGGCTTGTCCGGCGAAGGCGTGGGCCTCTTCATGGCGTGCACTCCGGCGCATCGAAGCCCTGCACGAGATCGGCGAGCGTCAGCTTCTGATTACACGGGTCCTCGGCGATATCGGCGGACGAGCGCATCGTCGTACCCGCCTTATCGCCGAAGTCATCGGTGATGCCTTTGGGAACCTCTTGTGCCTGGTTCGCGTCGACCGCACCGGATCCGGCGTTCGCTGCGCCGTCGAGGAGCTGCTGGTTGAACCAGGCGAGGAACGTGACCGGATGATAGTGATAGACGACGCCGTCGATCGGTAGCCGGCAGTGCGCGGCGACCTTGGCGTCCCACCACAGACCGGGCGTGATCTGCTCGGCGACGAGCTGATCGATCTCGGCCGGCTTGAGCTTCTTGAAGTCCTTCGGCACGCGCAGCGCTTCGGTCCAGCTCGGCTCGGCCGTCCATTCCGAGACGTGGAGCGTCACGAAGTAGTGCATCTGCGATCCGTTGCCGCTCGAGTAGAAGCTCGCGAGCTCGCTCTTGGAGAGCGTGCCGTCGTGATCGGTATCGATGTTGTCGTTGATCTGCTTCGAGTCGCAGAACCGACCGCCTGCCGTGCCGTCGATCACGGTCCACGGCGAGCCCGAGATCCCGGCGAACAGCTCGGACGTCGAGAAGAACTCGACGTGCACCTGTGCGCGCGAGAGCTCCGCGGGACCCGCTTTGCCGACGTGACCGATCAGCGCGCCTGCCTCGATCGGCTCGTCGAGCATGACGACCTCGCCGGGCTTGGCGCCCTGTTTCCAACCTTCCTTCGTCATCCACTCGACGGGCTTGTCGTTCCCGCGGGTCGGGGCAAGCCCGCCCCGCTCCATCTCGGGCCCTAGCTCGTTCGCGAGGTGCATGTAGAGCGAATAGAACTGCACGCGCGAGCTGCCGAGGCTCATGTCGTGGCGAAGCAGCACGAAGTTGACGGAGCCGACGGTCGTCGACTTGCCCATGCGCGCCGCGACGAGACGGCCGGGGAACGGTGCGAACACCGGCGCGTTTTCCTTCGCCGTCAGGTGAATTCCGCCGTGCCACAGGCGCTGATCGCCCCATGGTCCCACCGGAAAGAATCCGCCGTCGGCGCGCGCTTCGTTGGCTTTGTAGAGCTCGCTCGCCGCTTCTTTGAGATCGTCGGTCTGCTCGGGGACGGTCGGTTTGTCGTCGATCGAGCGCTTCGGATCGTCTTTCGGAAACACCGGGAAGCAGTACGCGCCGCGCAGCTTGCGGCAGAAGTCCTTAAAATCGAACGGCCCCGGATCCCACTTCTGATTCGTCAGGTGGTAGTGGCCGATGTATCCGGAGAACCCGAACGTCGATCCGTACGGCAGCGTGTCCCAGGTCTGGACGCCCGGGCTCGCCTGCGGAAACTCCGCCGGCAAGTTCGGTAGCAGGCGCGTCAGCGCGCGGCACAGCTTCACAAACGATTCGTATTGGGCGCGCGTGTAGTCAAACGACAGGATCGTGTTGTTGTTGATCTTGCACGGCTTGGCATCGCGCTTGGGTCCGAACCGGCCGCTCGAGTAGTAGTTCGGTTCCTTCTTCGCGTCGCCGCGATTGCACAGCTCGACACCGATCGAGCTGACGTTCCATTCGGACGCGTGATAGGCCATCAGGCCGAGATCGATCGTCTGATAGATCGTGCCGTCGTTATCGAGCAGGAAGTGGACGCTCAGCCCGCGCTCGTTCTGCAGCACGTTGAAGCACATGTCCGCCGAGCTGCAGCCGTCGTGGTGGACGACGAACTGCTTGACGAGCGACTTCACCGCGTCGAGCGGCGGATTCAAACCGTAGCGGCGCAACTGGGGACGCAGCGAGTAGCGCTTCGTGTACGGCGCGGGCAGCTTTCCGTAAGGCACGCCACCGGGCAGACACGGCGGCTGGCGCTCGGTCTCGGTCGGCATGCAGACCTCGCGCGTCGCGTCCCAGTAGGGCGGCTCGCGCCAGTTCACGATCGGCGCATCGACGTGGAACACCTGTCCCGCGATGATGAGATTTCCGGACGGCCTGATCCCTGCGGTCATCGCGAGTACCTCATTGTGCCAGGAACCTCAGCTCGGTCGAGCCGATCCTGATCGTGACGCCATGCTCGAGCACGTACTCGGTCACGCGAACACCGTTGACGAACGTGCCATTCGTGGAGCCTTGGTCGTAGAGGCGGCAGTTGCCGTGCGCGTCCATCACGATCTGTGCGTGATGGCTCGACGTGTAGCCATCCTCGATCAACAGATCCGAGCCGGGCTGCTTGCCGATCAAGAAGCCGTTGCGCAGCAGCAAGCGCTCGCCGCTGCGCGGCCCGCTCATGATGAGGACACCCGGAATCGGCCGCCCATTGGGCAGGAGGCCGGGGGCCGCCATGGCAGGTCCGTGCTTCTGCTTCTTCGGTTTTGGAGCCGCGCGGGGAACGCCGGGCATTTGCGGCTGGCCTTGCAGCTTCGACATCGCGAAGCCGACGAGGCCAAGCACGAGCATGCCGCCGAGGCCGATGCCACCGATCAGCAAGATCCAGTGCATCACGCCGCCGCCGCTCGCCTCGTGCGGCTGGACACAGTGATCGCCGCAGTATCCGGTCTCGCAAGGCGCGCCGGCGCAGGTCGGCGCATCGGGAATCTTCACGTCATTCGACGTCGCCTCGGTCCTGCCGACGGTCACGACGTGCATGCGCTTGCCGGCGACGTCATCGTCCGCGGTCACGAAGTACGTCAGCACGTACTGCTTGCTGATCTCCGAGGTCAGCTGCTTGAACGTATCGCTCCACGAGTCGGGGGTCGGGTGATGGCCACGGCCGGGCCAGCGAAACGTGCCGAGCGATTTCTTCGACAGCTCGCCGAGCACGAGCAGCGGACGGCGCACGTCGCTCGGCGAGTACGCGATCGAATGGATCCGCACGCCTTCTTTGGCGGCGCGCATGCCGGCGCGCGTCACGCGATCCTTGTCGCCGGCGCGGTCCCGGCCGTCGCCGATCACGACGATCATCTTGCGGAGCGGCCGAGGCTGACCGGAATCGTCGGTCGCGATCGAGGCCTTGCGTAGCAGCTGGAGCGCGCGGTCGATCGTATCGAGCAGGGCAGGGTCACCGGCGCTGCCGTCGCTGGCAAGTGCCGCGAGCTTGCCGCGGGCGAGCTTCGGCGTCACCAGCTTGCCGCTGCCCGTCGACTCGCCATACGTCATGACGGCAACCTGCGCGCGATCGTTCAGCGTCGCGAGCAGCTCGCGATCGAGTGCCTCGGCGATCATCGGCAGTGCGTCGCCGAAATCGACCGTGGCTTCGACGATGATCACGATCGCCGTGTCGCTGTTGGTCGCGTCGTAGGTCCCGAGCGCGTAGGGGACCTTCTTTTCACTCGCGCCGACGTAGAGCCGGATGCTTTTCGGATCGGTCAGATCGAGCAGCTGTCCCTCGATCGCGAGGGCCGAGAGATAGACGCGCAGCCGATAGCCACTGACGATCGCGGGCTCGAGGTCGACGCGATCGACGACCGCGCGATAGCTCGGCTTGGTCGCATCGTCATCCGCGTGCGCCGCGCTCGCGAGCGCAAGCAACGCGAGGAACACTGCCCGCTTCACGCTGTCGAAGGTATCGCAAAATCAGGGCGGTAGGCGGAACCGATACATCACGGGGACAAACGTCAGCAGATCCATTTCCGCGGTTACCGTGCCGTCGGTCCAGTTGTTGATCACGAGCGGCAGCCCTTGGTCGTCGACGCGGTCGGACAGGATGCCGATGTGGTCGGGGCCTGACCTGCGCGGAAACGTATCCATGAAGATCACGTCGCCCGGGCGCAGCGGATCTTTCGGATCGTCGAAGCGCGCGCCGTGCTTCTCCCAATGGCGCGTGAAGTACGGCAGCAGCGTTCCGACGCGACGCTGATCGATGCTCGGATCTCCCGCGCCCTTGACCATCGGATACGCCTGCTTCGCGACGCGCACGTCTTCGTGCAGCTCCTTCTGCAGATCGTGGCCGGCGTTGCGAACCGATCGCACGATCACGTCCGTGCAAACGCCGATCGTGCGTGGCACGTCGCCGCCGGGATACGGAATCCCGATATAGCCTTCCGCTTCTTCGGTGTACGCGTCGGCGTTGAGCACCGCCTTCTTCGCGCCGATCAAGACGTCGAGCGGATCCGGCAGGCCATCGCCGTCGGCATCGTGCTTCGCGACGCCTTCGGTGATCCGCGACTCCGCGAGCAGTGGCCGGAGCTCGTCGCGATCGCCGGCGCGGAGCGCGAGGTGAAAGCGACCCACGTCGAGCGCTGACTCGCCTGCGAGCGGATAGGCCTTCCGCGGAAACCCGTCGATCGACAGCACGAGCACGCCATGCTTGGCGTCGACCACCGCGGTGACGCGATCGCTCTGGACCTCGGCCGGCAGCGCGAGCTGCAGTTTCGGATCGAGGTCGGTAAAGATGCCCTTGTCGGCAAGCCCGAGGCAGGACTCCGGGGCTGCGCGCGTGGGGGCCTTGCCGCCGACCTTCGGCATCGCGGGCGCGATCGACGTGGCGATCGGCTCGGCATCACCGCGACTCTCACAACCTGCCGAGATCATTAGGCTGAGAAACATGGAACCGAAGGCGCGGTGTGTTGTCATATGCCGGTTAGCCCTGCGTTGGCCTGTCGTTACTAACGCACGAGACAACAAAACCGTCCTACGATTGCAAGCCGCGCCCGTTCCCCTTACAGATCGAACCTACGGAGTAAATCCAAATGGATAACCTGGCAGCGATCCTCGTCCTCGTCACTCAGAGCATCGCGATCCTCACGCTTGTGGGTCTCTGTCTGATGATGGCCGTCGGCGCGATCTTCTCGAAGCGACAGCTCGTCACCTCGTGGAATCCGCAGCAGGAGCAATCGTTCCAGCCGTTCGAGCAGCATGGCGCCGCGTCGAACTCCAAGGCGTGGGCGATCAGCCTGGTCGCGGCAGCGGCTGTCGCGTTCGGTGCGATCGGCATCTACGCGACGGTCGAGCCCGACAAGAAAGACATCACGAAGGACATGAACATGTCCAACCTCAGCAAGAAGGCCGCCACGAAGGCGCCGGCTGCGACGCCAGCGCCGACGCCGGCCGCGGATCCCGCTGCGGCTCCGGCTCCTGCTGCTCCGGCCGCGGAGAAGCCCGCGGACCCGGCTGCCCCGGCTGCCCCTGAAACCAAGTAGCCGTCGACGTTCGTCAGCGCTTGCGAGCGCCCTCGCGATCACCGCATGTGGTCCGCACCGCTCGCCGCCATCGCCGGCACCCTCTGATCGGATCGCGATCGTGGCGGCCGAGCGCGGCCCCAACGGGATCCGCCTCGTCTCGATCGATGAACGTGGCGATCGCCTGTTCGAGGTCGTGCAGCCCGCGCCCGGGCTCGCGCGCGATACCAACCCGGCGATCTCACCCGACTGCGCGTGGATCGTGTTCGCGTCGAGTCGTGATCGCCCGCTCGCAGAGACGAGCTTGTGGATCGCGAAGCTCGAGCCCGAAGCGATGCCGATCCGGATCACGCAAGGGCCAGCGATCGACAGTCATCCGACGTGGACGCACGATGGCCGGGCGATCATCTTTGCGTCCGCCTCCGGGGCTTCCGCTGCGTCATCGGCGCGCGCGGCTAGCTTCGATCTGTATCGCCTGCCGATCGATCGAGGCAAGCCGACCGGCGAAGCCGAACGCCTGACCCGAGGCAACGGTCACGAGGTCACGCCGGTGACTGCCCGCGACGGGACGCTGATCTACGCCGAGGTGACGCCGCAGCCGGAAGGCCAGGTCGAGAGTCACCTCGAACAACTCGCACCCGACGGGACGATCAGCAAGCTCACCGCGGGTCCGGCCGATAGCTCGCCCGCGTTGTCGCCCGACGACCAGACGATCGCATTCGCGCGGCCGAAGCAGCACCCGGGCAGCGTCGATGCGGAGCTGTGGACGATGCCGCGTAGCGGCGATCCGGCGACGCAGCTCATCGACGTGCCGCTGACCGATGAGAGCGGACCCGTGTGGTCTCGCGATGGACGCTTCGTGTTCGCGACGTCGGCACTCCGCGGAGCGAGCGGCAATGTCGTGTTCTCGTCCGTCGTTCACGTCGATCTCACGGAACACCCGCGAGTGGCGCGAATGCTCGAGGATCGTACGGGAGCGATCGCACGGCTGACTCCTGCCATCGGCTGCACGCACCTCGATGCCACGGCGCTTCATGGCGATCCAGAGTACCTTCCAGAGGTCGCACGCATCGTCGCTCGCGCGATCGCCGAACAGAAGCAAACCGCCGAGCCCATACCGCCATGACTCGCTCCTCACTCGTGCCCGTCCTCGTGTGTGCCGCGTGCTCGTCGGTTCAGCCGCATCATCCAGGCACGCAGGTGGCGCCTCTGTCGCTCGCTGCAGACGAGCACATGATCACGATCCCCGCCGGGCAGTACATCGCAGGCTCGACGGTCGAAGAGCGCACGAGCGCGTATGACGACTATCAAGCGACATCGGGCAAGGACACTGCGCGGACGGCGCACTGGTTCGACAGCGAAGACGACCGCCACGTCGCGCATGGGCTCGCGTATCGGATCGACATGATGCCGGTGACCGAGGCCGAGTTCGCCGAGATGGTGACGGCAACCCAGATGCCGGGACCCGCGATCGACGAAGACGGGTGGGGCAAACAGGGCTTCACGCAGGACTTCGCGACGCAGGTCGCGCGTTACGTCTGGCGCGACGGGCATCCTCCGCGGAGCTACGAGGATCATCCGGTCGTGCTGGTGACGTGGGATGAAGCGACTCGTTACTGCAAGTGGCGCGGCGAGCAGCGCGGCGAGCCGCGGCGGCTGCCGAGCGCCGACGAATACGAAGAAGCGTCGCGCGGCAGTGGTGGACTCGCCTATCCGTGGGGCAACACCTACGAGCCGGACAAGCTCAACAGTGCGGTCAAAGGCCCAGGCGATACGACGCCCGTCGGTACATACATCACCGGCGCGAGCCAGTTCGGTGCCCTCGACATGGCCGGTAACGTGTTCGAGTGGACCTCGACGCCGTACGACAAGGGGCAGATCACGGTGAAAGGCTCGGCGTGGGAAGACTTCGGCGGTCTCGGGCGCGGTGCATCCCGGCACGGCCGGCCACCGGGCATCCGCCACGCGATCGTCGGCTTTCGCTGCGCCGCCGATTCGCAATGACCGCGATCGTGGTGCACGGCGGTGCGGGCGCGATCACGCTCGATCGTCATGACCGCTTGCGAGCGGGCGTGCGCGCCGCGGCCGAGGCCGGCGATGCGATCCTCGCCGCAGGCGGTAGCGCGCTCGACGCCGTGGTCGCCGCCGTGCGCGTCCTCGAGGACGATCCGGAATTTAATGCGGGACATGGCTCGGTGCTCACCCGCGACGGGACGGTCGAGACCGACGCGTCGGTGATGGACGGCGCGCAGCGGTTTGGCGCGGTCGCTGCGGTTCCGGATCTCGGATGTGCCGTCGCACTCGCGCGCGCCGTCCTCGAGTCCGGCGAGCATGTCTTGCTCGCCGGTCCAGCGGCTTGGCGGTTTGCCGAAGAAGTCGGCATCAGGCCGGCACCGCCCGGATCACTCGTGACGGAACGATCGCGGAGGCGCCTTGCCGAGTCCAAGGGCACGGTCGGCGCGGTCGCGCGAGATGGCGAGGGCCGGTTCGCCTCCGCGACGTCGACCGGCGGAATTTCGGGCAAGCGCAGCGGGCGCGTCGGCGACTCGCCCATCGCCGGCGCCGGCACGTGGGCCGATCATGCGATGGCGGCCTCGGCGACCGGTGACGGCGAGGCGATCATCCGGGTCGCGCTCACCCACGCGATCGCGATGCGGCTCGCCGCGGGCAGCTCGCTGCGCGAAGCCGCGTCGATCGCTCTCGATGATCTACGGCGAACGACCGGCGGCAACGCGGGCGTCATCGCGATCGATCGCGGCGGGATCGTGGGTCTGCAGCTCTCGCCCGCCATGCCGGTCGCGTCGATCGTTCGCGAGGGCGCCGAGATCACGCGCGTCGATCACATGGGCGACCGCCTGAGCTGACTGCGCCACGCTGTCACGATTCGCAAGTCGAACAG
>JAQBQF010000242.1 GCA_028287115.1 Myxococcales bacterium | reverse complement strand
CGACAAGACGACGCCCACTGCGGGCGTCGTTTTGCGTTTACGGAGGGTCAGACACTAGTTGTACTACTTACGTCCGAAGCTCGGACACCCCTCGTGTCGTGCGGCCTGACTTGCCCGAGAATCGGCTCTAACTGGTACAAGTAGTGTCTGACCCTCCTGCCGAGCGTGTCGTGCGCTTGTCCGAGAATCGGCTCTAACCAGTACAAGTAGTGTCTGACCCTCTCACGGGCTACCTTCGGCGTGATGGCACGCCGCGATCCTCACTCGTTCACCGACGACACGCAGGCCCAGACCGAGTCGTTCGCGCTGCGTGCGCGCATCGACTTCGCGACGCAGACGATCGCTGCCGAGGTCGTGCTCAGCTTCCGCACGCCGGGTAGTGGTCGCCTCGATCTCGACACGCGCGACCTCGCGATCGATCACGTCGAAGACGCCGCCGGCCGCGCGCTGGCCTTTGTCGTTCACCCCGCCGAGCCGCACCTGGGCTCGCGACTCGCGATCGAGCTCGCGGAGCCCACGCCTTCGATCCGCATCCGATACCGGACCTCGCCCGATGCTTCGGCGCTGCAATGGCTTGCACCTCCGCAAACCCGAGGCGGCGTGTTTCCGTTCTTGTTCTCGCAGTGCCAGGCGATCCACGCGCGCTCGCTGATCCCGCTGCAGGACACACCGCGGCTCCGCGTGCGCTACACCGCCGAGCTGACGTTTCCTCGCGAGCTGCAGGCCGTGATGGCGGCGGCCGAGCGTGGTCGCGACGACAACGGCGCGTTGGCAACTCATCGGTTCGAGATGCCGCAGCCGATTCCGCCGTACCTGTTCGCATTCGCGATCGGCGATCTCGCGTCGCGCGATCTGTCGCCGCGCTGCCGCGTGTGGGCCGAGCCCGCTGTCGTCGACGCCGCGGCGTACGAGTTCGCCGAGGTCGAAGCGATGATCGGCGCCGCCGAGGCGCTGTTCGGTCCGTACGACTGGGAGCGCTTCGACATCCTGACGATGCCGCCGTCGTTTCCGTACGGCGGAATGGAGAATCCGCGGCTGACGTTTCTGACGCCGACCGTAATCGCCGGCGATCGCTCCCTCGTCTCGGTGGTCGCTCACGAGCTCGCGCATTCGTGGACGGGAAACCTCGTCACGAACGCGAACGCCGAGCACTTCTGGCTCAACGAAGGTTTCACGATGTACGCGGAGCGCAGGATCACCGAGGCGCTCGAGGGCGCCGAGATGGCGGCACTCTCCGCCGCGCTCGGGCGTCGCGAGCTCGACGAATCGATCGAGCGATTCGCGAAGCAACCCGGGATGACGAGGCTGCGAACGCATCTCGAAGGCATCGATCCCGACGAGTGTTACTCGCTGATCCCCTACGAGAAGGGCTACATGTTCCTGTGCGCGATCGAGGCGGCGGTCGGCCGCGAGGCGTTCTCGCGCTGGTTGCGGAGCTACCTCGACAGGTTCCGCTTCGGCGCGATCACCACGGAGGACTTCGAGGCGCACATCGAAGCAGCGCTGCCCGGCATGCTCGCGGCCGTGAACGCACGCGAATGGCTCGACGGCGAGGGCATCCCGGCGAGCGCGATCGCCCCGGTCTCCGCGCGGCTCGATGCGATCGAGGCGCTCGCCGGCAAGGTACCGACGACGGACGTCACGAAAGCGTGGAGCGCGACCGAGTGGGCGCTCTATCTCGAGAACGTGCCGCGTCCCGCGCCGGAAGCGACCTGCCTCATGCTCGACGAGCGGCATCAACTGACCGCGAGCACCAACTACGATGTGCTCGTGCCTTGGCTGACCCTCGCGCTGAAGTCCGGATACACGCCGGTGCTACCGCGCGTCGAGCAGGTCCTCGCCGACGTTGGCCGCATGAAGTATCTGCGTCCGCTCTATACGGCGCTCGCCGCGGATCCCAGCACGCGCGAGCTCGCGCAATCGATCGCCGGCCGCAACCGCGCCGCGTATCACCCGATCGCGCGGCAAGTCGTCGATTCGATCCTCCGCGTCACGCCGTGAGTTACGGGAGGCTCAGCGGATCGGGAACCTGCGGCAGGTTCGGATCCTCCTCGCACGGCGCATCATCGGGGCTGTTCTTGAGACCGGCGACGCAGAGCGGCACACGCACGGCCGTGCACATCGCCGCGCCGTCATGATCGAACACGACCTTCGTCGTGCCCTTCATGTGAGGCGCTTTGCACGTGATCGTGTAACGGGTTCCATACGGCTCGGTGATCCGGACTTCGCTCGGACCGCGATAGGTCTTGCCGACGTAGACGTTTGCCTCGCCGGGACGCGTGAACACCTGGATCGTCACGGTCTTCGGATGCGCTGCGACGGTTCGGACACCGCCGTCGCGTCGCTTGTCGGCGACATGAGCATCCCCTCTCGCGGCATCACCGGGAGCCATCGCGACGACCTGCGCATCATCGGGTGCTGCCGCGGCCTCGACCGGGGCTTGTTCCGCAACGCCCGGCGCATCCGCGATCATCGCGACCACACCCGCATCGTGCGGCGCGCTTG
>JAQBQF010000184.1 GCA_028287115.1 Myxococcales bacterium | reverse complement strand
CCTGACGTGGGCACCGGCCGGCGTCAAGATCGGCGTGCTGATCGGCGCGGTGATCGACTTCGTGATCGTGGCGTTCGTGCTGTTCCTCGTGGTTGTCGCGATCAAGCGTGCGACCGCGAGACCAGCGCCACCGGTCCCGGTTGCGGAGTTGCCGGCTGACGTGAAGCTGCTGACCGAGATCCGCGATTTACTGAAAACGCGCTAACGCTGGCGGTCTTTCGGATCGACCGGGAATGGGCCTGGCGTGGGCTTGTTGACCTCGAGCACCTGAAACGCCGCGGGCGTCGGCGTCCGCCGGGGCTCCGGCTTGGCCACTTCAGTCGCCTTCACGGCCGCGGCCGCGAGGCGCTCGTTTGTCATCGTCGGCTTGGGCCAGGTGACGGGCGGTGGAGGGAACGCGGGGCGCGCGAGCAGGTAGCCCTGACCGAACCGCGCGCCGGCGGCCTGCACGGCATCGAGCTCCTCGACGGTCTCGATGCCTTCGGCGACGACCATCGCATCGAGCTCGCCGCACATCCGCACGATCGCGAGCACGAGCTTGAACAGGCGCGAGTCCTTGCGCAGCCCGGCGACCAGGTTGCGGTCGAGCTTGACGACGCGCGGGTTGAGATCCGCGATGTACTTGAGGTTCGAATATCCGGCACCGAGATCGTCGACGACGAGGTGCACGCCGCGACGACGCACCTCGGCGAGCATGCTCTCGCACAGTCTGAAGTGCGACAGCGGCACGCCTTCGGTGATCTCGAGGTAGACCTCTTCCGAGTGGTTGAAGATCGGATCGTCGGGCTGAACGATGAACTTCTCGTTGAGCTCGGCAGGATGGATGTTGAGGAACAGCGGAAACTTCTCGCAGTTCGCGACCGCCATCTGGCGGAGAATCCGGCCGAGCTCGCCGGTGCAACCTTCTTCGACCGCAGCCTCGAACAGCTCGATCGGTCCCTTGAACTCCGGGGCCTGCGGCCGGGCGAGCGCCTCGTACGCGAAGATCTTTCGGGTGCGAATGTCGACGACCGGCTGATAGACGATCTTCAGCTGGCGCTCCGCCATCACGCGACGAATCGGTGAGGCGGCGATCGGCATGGTCTCGCGTGTCACGAGCAACGATTGTACTGCGCGTTCGCTTCGAACTGGAATAACTGGCCGCTAAAGGCGCGTGTAGGACAACCCCAGCGATACCCCAGCTGCGTGAAGCTCTAAGGCGTACGTGTGGTCAGCGAATCCACCGCATGAACGGGTGGGTTCGCGCCGTTGATCAAGTGCTTGATCGTCGACAGCACCAACCGCTGGCTCTCGAGCATGCTCTTGCCGGCGAAGGCGGTGGACACGACCGCGATCTTGTAATGCCCGCCACCGCCGGAAACCTCCACGATCGCATCCGGCATCTTCGCCTTGAGCGATGACGTGATCGCTGCCTCGACGGATCCAACGAAGTCGGTGGGATGATCGCTCACGAGCCCCTCGTCGCACGGCCGGCCCATTTCGTCAACTCCTGCCGCGCGGGCGGGCCGACTGTTATGGTCGCGTTCCCTCGTGTCCGCTCCCGCCCTCAAACCTGCGCAGAAGCGCCTGACCGGCTCGAAGGTCGGCAAGTACACGCTCAAGGAGATCCTCGGCGTCGGCGGGTTCGGCGATGTCTATCTCGGCGAGACCAAGGACGGCCCGAACGTCGCCGTCAAGATCCTGGCGTCGGATGCTGCGCGCGACGACGACACGGTCGAGCGCTTCAAGCGCGAGGCAGACACCGCACGCAAGCTCGAGCATCCGAACATCGTGCGCGTGCTCGACATCGGCTCGTCGCGGCAACGCCACTACATCGTGATGGAGCTCGTGCGCGGCGGTTCGCTGCGCAAGCTCCTGCGGCGCGATAACGCCCACGACAAGATCTTGTCGGCGCTCGAGGAGGTCGCTCGCGCGCTGGCGTTTGCGCACGACAAAGGCATTGTCCATCGCGACGTCAAGCCCGAGAACGTGCTGCTGACGAAAGCGAACAAGGCGAAGGTCGCGGACTTCGGGCTCGCGCGCGCGGTCGATCAGTCATCGATGACGACGGAAGGGCGCCTGCTCGGCACCGCGGTCTACATGTCTCCCGAGCAGGCAAAAGGCGACCGCGCGACCGCCGCGAGCGATGTCTACGCGATGGGCATCATGATCTACGAGGCGATCACGGGCGCACTGCCGTTCAAGTCCGATTCGCAGATCGGATTTCTCTATCAGCACGCGGAGGTCGAGCCGCCGAGGCCCAGCGTGCTCGGGCCGTTTCCGAGCTCGCTCGCGAGTCTCGCGCTCGATTGTCTCGCGAAGAATCCCAAGGACCGTCCGACGATGGCACAGGTCGCGGATCGGCTCGCCGCGGCCGCGCTGAAACGTCCTCGTCGAGTCCTCGAGATTGCAGCGATCGTCGTCGGCGTGCTCGTCCTGCTGGCGATCGTCGCGATCGCGTTTCCGCAGACCCTAGACGCGCTCGGCGGAGACTGGTTCGGCGCGCCACCGTTCCGCGCGGCGAGCCGCGGAGCGCACGCGATTCACGACGCGCTGTTCGGGCACTGAAGCAGCCGAATCCCCGGAGGGGGATGATCTTCCGGTAGGCTCTCGTCATGGGGAGTGACAACGGCTTGACGACGAGCGCCGATCGGTTGTGGAAGCTGATCGACCAGCGAACCAAGGTCGGTGCGGACACCGCCGTCATCGATCAACGGATCTGGGATCTCTTCGGCGAGGAGTGGGCGATCATGTTCACCGATCTTTCGGGCTTCTCGCGGCAGGTCGCGAAGTTCGGGATCGTTCACTTTCTGCAGATCATCTTCGAGCAGGAGAAGCTGCTGCTGCCCGTGGTCGAGTCCCACGACGGGATCCTCGTCAAGATCGAGGCAGATAGCTTTCTGATCCTGTTCAAGAAGCCCGCGCGTGCAGTCGCGTGCGCGGTCGCGATGCAGCGCGTGTGTCACAGCGTCAATGCGCGACGGCCGCCGGAAGAGCAGATCATCTTGTGCGTCGGCGTCGGCTTTGGCCGCGTGCTCAAGATCGGCGACGAGGATGTCTACGGCAACGAGGTCAACCTCGCGAGCAAGCTCGGCGAAGACACCGCGAAGGGCAACGAGATCCTCGTGACACCGGCAGCGCGCGAGGCGATCGGCGAGCTCCACGGCGTCACGTGGGAGCCCTACGCCGTGAAGTACGTGAATGAAGAGCTGTGCTTCCGCGTCGGCTACACCGGATGAGCAAGACAAACCCGACGGGCGGCATGCCGCGGCAGATCCCGTTCATCATCGGCAACGAGGGCTGCGAACGGTTCAGCTATTACGGCATGCGGAACATCCTCAAGGTGTTCCTGGCCTCGAGCTTGTTCCTGTACATGCCGAACGCCGATCGAAACACGGCGGCGGTCGAGGTATTCCACACGTTCGTCGCCGGCGTTTACTTCTTTCCGCTGCTCGGCGGTTGGATCTCCGATCGGTTGTTCGGGAAGTTCAGGACGGTGCTGTGGTTCAGCATCATCTACTGCATCGGCCAGGGTTGCTTGTCGCTCTACGCGTACAACCAGACCGGCTTCTATGTCGGATTGTTCTTGGTCGCGCTCGGATCGGGCGGCATCAAGCCGCTGGTCGCCTCGTTTGTCGGCGATCAGTTCGACGCCTCGAACAAGCACCTCGCGAAGCTCGTGTTCGACGCGTTCTACTGGATCATCAACTTCGGCTCGTTCTTCGCGTCGCTGCTGATGCCGTGGTTTCTCGACGACTACGGTCCGCGGTTCGCGTTCGCGATTCCAGGCGTGCTGATGGTGATCGCGACCGTCGTGTTCTACGCGGGCAAGAACCGCTACGTGAACGTTCCACCTCCGGAGGCCGATCCACACTCGTTCTTGCGCGTCGTGCGAACCGCGCTCCTCGCGAAGGGCGGCTCGCCGCTCGGGCTCGTGCTCGCATGCGTCGGCATCGCGGGCGCGCTCGGATCGCCGCTGCTGATCTCGGCGATCGATCTCGTGCCGGCACTCGGCCTCGGGCTCGTGCTCCTGATCGGGCTCGTCGGTGGAGGTGCCGCATTGCAGCTCGATCGCGCGCAGGGCAAGCATCCGGTCGAAGCCGTCGAAGGCGTGCGCGCCGTACTGCGGATCTTGATCGTGTTCGCGTTCGTGACCCCGTTCTGGTCGCTGTTCGATCAGAAGGCTTCGACGTGGATCATCCAAGCCGAAGCGATGGCCAAGCCGTCGTGGTTCCGGCCCGCGCAGATGCAGCTGCTCAATCCCGCGCTCGTGATGGTGCTGATCCCGTTCAATAACCTCGTGCTGTTCCCGTGGATGCGGCGTCGCGGTTGGGAACCGACGACGTTACGCAGGATGACCACCGGGATCGCGCTCGCGGGAGCCGCATACATCGTCGTCGGCGCGATGCAGCTCGCGATGGATCGCGGCTACGAGCTCTCGATCACCTGGCAGATCGCCCCGTACGCGCTACTGACGCTCGGCGAAGTGCTCGTGTCGGCGACCGGCCTCGAGTTCGCGTACAGCCAGGCACCGCTCGCGATGAAGGGCGTGATCATGAGCTTCTGGAGCCTGTGCGTCACCGTCGGCAACCTATGGGTGCTGCTCGCGCAAGAGACCGTGCAGCGCCCCGATGTGATCGAACAGATCAAGCGCACGGGCATCAGCCCGACGGCATTCCAGATGTTCTTCTTCGCCGCGTTTGCCGGCGGCGCCGCCCTCGCGTTCGGCCTCTATGCCCGCCGCTACCAGATGACCGACAATTATCGAAGCTAAGGCAGCACGGACTGATCGATCGTGTTCACCGGGGCGCCGATCCCATTGCCGCCGCCGGCGTGCCATGCATGGTTGCCGGTGACTCCACTGATATGGCCGAAGTGCGGGCTCGAGAGCGTCCCGCCCGCCGGTGCGTTCGGGAAGGAGCCGAGCTGTCCAGTCGCTGCAACCGTTGCCTCCTCGATAGTCGTCAGGTAGGTGGCGCCCCCAGAGGTCACGTTCCTGCCGCCGATCACGAATAGCTGATCGCCGATCATACTCACCGTGAAGGCCGCGCGCGGTACCGCGAGCCGCGTCGGCGCGGCCGAGAAAGAGCCGCCGATGGTGCCCTGCTGGGTGAGCGGAATGTAGTCGATCGAGCTCAGGTATCCGTTCGAATCGGAGCCGCCGATGAGGTAGACGTACGCGCCGAGTTGGAGCGCGACGAAGGCGGTGCGTGGGTTCGTCAGAATCGGCTGCGAGATCTGCTGGAACGCTCCGAGCGAGCCAGTGCTAGTGATGGTCGCGACCTCCGCCGTGTTCTGGATGATCTCGCTACCGGTGGCGGGTGGGCCGACCTGGCCGATGCCACCGAGCACGTACAGCTGCGTACCGAGCACCAGCATCCGATGTCCGCCGCGCGGAGTGACGAGGTGGTTGCCGCTGACCAACGTGAATGAGCCGAGCGTGCCGTCCGGCTGGATCGGAGCGCGCTCGATGCTGTCGAGCGGACGCGGGCTCGTCAGCGCATTGTATCCGCCGATCACGTAGAGATAGTTGCCGATCACCGCGCATGCCGGTGTCTCGCGCGCGACGGCGAGGCGATCGGTCGAGAGCGTGAAGCCGCCGAGCGCGCCGTCGGCGCTGATTGCAGCGGCTTGGATCGTGTAGGAATCGGAGCCGGTATAGCCGCCGATCAGATAGACGTGGTTGCCGATCACGGCGCTGCAGCCGAAGTCGGTCTGAGTGTCGAGCGTCGCGTTCTGGATCGACGGCGTGCCGAGCGAGCCGATCGCGTCGATGCTCGCGCGCTCGATCGTGGCCTCGACCTGGTTGAACTTCTGGCCGCCGATCTCGTAGACGAAGTTTCCGACGATGACTCCGGCGCCGAGCTGGCGCGCAGTCGTCCACGTGCCCGCCAGCGTGAAGGCGCCGAGCGATCCGTTGGTGGCATCGATCGGCGCGCTCTCGATATTCTCGGCACCGAGGGCGCTCGCCGCGCCACCGAGGATATAGAGCTGATTGCCGAGCACGAAGCTCGTATGCGATTCGCGAGGATTGAGGAGCACGCTGCCGGCGAGCGTCGAGAACGCACCGACCGAGCCGTCGGCGGCGATCGTCGCCTGCTCGACCGTCGCGATCAACGTGCCGTTCGTCTCGCCACCGATCACGTACAGCGAGTTACCGATCACGACGCTGGTATGGACCGATCGCGGCGTTGCGAGCGTTGCTCCGGTCTCGACCGCGAACGCGCCGAGCGTGCCGTCGGTGTGGATCGGTGCGCGCTCGAGCGTGTCGGCGGCGCCGTTCCTGTCGGCACCGCCGATCACGTACACGTAATCTCCGATCACCTCGGCGGTCGCGCCCTGGCGCGCGGCCACAAGCGTGAGGCCCGAAACGGTCGCGAACGGTCCGAGCGAACCGTCGGCCTGGACGGGTGCGGCCTCGATCGCCGCGATCAGGCGTCCCGTCGCGTCGAGCCCGCCGATCAGGTACACCATGCCGCCGACCACGACACACGTCGCGAACTTGCGGGCGGTCGCGAGCGTTCCGACCTGAGCGAACGTCTGCAGCGTGCCGTCGGCGTTGATCAGCGCGCGCTCGACCGAGCCGAGCGTGCTCGAGCTGCCATCCTCACCGCCGAACACGTACACGTAGCCGCCGACTACCGCGGCGTTGTGCCCGCGGCGGGGTTGCACGAGCACCGGCATCTGGCGGGCGGTGTCGGCCTGTTCGTACGGATAGAAATGAGAGAGCCCGAGCTGGAACGACGCGCGGCGAAACGGCTGCGTGCTCGTCGCACCACCGCTCGAGACCGTGAGCAAGCCAGCCGTCGCCGAGGCGGGCACGATCACGGTCGCCCGATGCGTGCCGAGCACGGCGGCCGCGACATGCGCGCCGCCGGGAAACGTGACGTCGACGGCATCCGCGAAGGTGCCTTCGAGCGTCAGCGTCGCGCCGGTGTTCGCGACCGCCGGGCGGACCGCGACGAGCTGGCACTCCGTGCACGTCACGGGCGTATCGATTCCGGGCTGGCCGTCGGTGCCGCCATCGCCGTTCACCCGCCCCGGCTGCGGAAATCCGCATGCTGCGACGAGCACGGCCGTCGAGATCCACCGCGCGCGCATCAGTAACTCCCCACGATCACGATGCCCGCCGGCGAGACGATCAGATGCGCGGTGCGCATGTCGGACTCGCGAGCATCGGGGCGAAGCAAGAGCCAGACCGCGACTCCCGCGGCAGCGATGCCCGCGACCGCGAGGCCTTCCGCGGCGTAGCGCTTGGTGTTCGCGGAGTGCCACAGCGAATCCTGGTGCGCGGGATCGGGGTCTTGCTTCGCCTGATCGTAGGTCGATTCGCCCCACAGCTCGAGGCCGACCGCGCCGCCGAGCGCGACGATCGCAGCGCCACCGAGCGCGAACGGCAACGTGCGCGAACGCGCGTGCACGACGGCGACCGGTGCGACCGGTGCGGCGGCGGTAGCCACTGGCGTCACCGGCTTCGGCGTCGCGACCAGCTTTCCGACCTCGACCTTCGATGTACCGTTCGTGATCGCGACGGTGACGGTCGTCTTCCACGGCTCGTAGCCGGGCGCGGTCGCGGCGATCTCGTAGTCGCCGCCGTCGACGGGCACCGGGTCATTCCATAACCCCGGATCGACCGGCTTGCCGTTGCGCGTGACCGCGAGCCCGTCGACGCGGCGGTCGGCGCCGACCACGAGCGTCAGGTGCGACAGTTTCGGCTCGAGCTCGGCGACCTTCGATCGCGCGATCTCGCGTTTCTTCGGATCCTTCACACGGGTCAGCGCGTCCTTGTACGCGGACCATGCGGATGCGAGCTGGTGATTCTGCTCGCGGCACTCGCCGAGCCGGATCAACGTACCGGCGCGCGTCTCGATCCGGTTGGACGCGTCGAACGCCTCGCACGCTTCGACGAGCTTGCCTTGCTGCATCAGCGCATCGCCCTTGACGAACAGCGCCTCGGCATCGGCGCTCTGCGCGTGTGCACGGGACGACAACGCCACGAGCAAAACGCTAATCCCAGCGATCGAGCTTCGCATCACATGTACCCCTTGATCGCGGCCTTGCGGCGCACGCCTGACGATATCACGGCGGCCTTACCAACAGCCCCGCGGCCCGACCACGAGCGCGGCATTCGCGCCGACGTTGGCGGTCATCGAGAGCCGCATCTCCAGATCGTCGAAGCCCGACGAGAGCTCCGCGTTCGCGGTGGAGTGGACGGTTCTCGTAGGTCGCGACGCGATCGAGCCTCGAGATTGCTCGCGCGTCTGTGGGCGGTAACCTTCGATCATGCCCGCAGCCGTCGCTCAGCTGAAGCAGGAGTGGCGGCAGTTCCTCCACGACCCTCCCGGGCGGCGCTTTCAGAATCATCGCAAGCGCATGCAGCAGCGCTCGAAACCGTTCAGCATTGCCATGACGGTGATCGGGGGGGTGTTCTTGTTCGCCGGCGTCGTGTTTCTGGTCATTCCCGGTCCAGGGATTCCAGTCATCCTGTTCGGGCTCGGACTGATCGCCGGCGAATCGAAGCGTCTCGCGATGCTCCTCGACCGGGTGGAGCCTCGCCTGCGCCGCGCTGCACGAACCGCGCGCCAGAAGTGGGCAACGCTGCCGAGGCTCGCGAAAGCCGGGCTGGTGATCGCCGGTGCCGCGACGATCGCGGCGCTGATCCTCGCGATCTGGCGCGTCGTGTACGCCTGAAATCGCACTATGCCGGCCCATGCGGTTCACGTATGGTCCGCGCCGCCATGCGCCGCCTTGCCCTGTTCGTGACTCTCGCAGCCTGCGGATCGCACGCATCGCCAAACGCACCCGACGCAACCATACCCGGCGCCGACAGCGCGGCCGATGCGACGTCGGCGACCGGGTTCGGTGCGCTGAGCGGGATGTGCGGCGTGCTCGCCGTCGCCGATCTGACCGGCGCGACACCGGAGCTGTTTCGCGACACGCTGATGTTCGATCGCCGCTACAACGATCCAGATGATCGACCGCTGCTGACCACCGGAGGCCAACATCTCGCGGCGACGCCGAACGCAGGCGGCAGCTCGGGCTTCTCGGAGATCTTTGCGTTCGAAGAGCTCGCGCGCTGCGAGCACGCGGATCTACTGAAGACCGAGACCGAGATCGCCTACTCGATGACCGGCAAGATCACGGACATGGAAGTGCAGATCGCGGGTCACAAGATCGGCGTCAGCGTCACGCGCGCGGTCGCGTATCCGTTCGGGCAGCCGTACACGCAGAGCACGGCGCAGGCGCTGATCTCGCGAAAGCTGAGCGACATCCAGATGTCGACGGCAAACGTCTCGCCGGCCGATCACTGGGACAAGCAAATCCTCGCAGTGCTCGCTTGGGACGACCAGACCGCGGATGTGGTCGCGCAGGTCTGGGCGAGCCTCGATGCCGCCACCAAGGCGGACACGCTCGTGGTCGTCACGACCACGGCCGGTGACGACACGTTCATCTACACGAACATGTGACCCATCTCGGTGCCGAGGTCTGTCCCTTCTCGGATCGCGCCGGAGCACGTATCACTATCTCGTGAATGAAGTCGCACCACTGACGCTCGGCGATCTGGACGCGGCCACGAGCCTGCTCGACAGCGTCGGGTTGCAAGGTGGTGCCGCGAATCTCGTGCGGTATCTGCGATGGCAGCCGGATGGCGCGTGGAAGCTGATCGACGGCGGCGAGCTCGTCGGGATGGTCACACTGCTGCGCCAGGGCGACATCGGTTTTGTCGGGTGCATGGCCGTGCGCTCTGCGATGCAAGGACGCGGTCTCGGTTGCCGCTTGCTCGAACACGCGCACGCACACGGTCGCCGCACCGGCATCGCGACGTTCCTGCTGGAAGCGACGGCGGCCGGCGAGCCGCTGTATCGCAAGCTCGGGTATACGTGCGACTACGAGTCGGCGATCTTCGCGCGCGCGGCGAATGGGGTCGCGACCGCGAACAAGATCGCGATTTCGGATCACGAGGCGATCCGCGAGCTCGATCGCATGGCGACCGCGAGCACGCGTGATGTGATGCTCGACGACCTCGTCGCATCGTTTCCGGGTTCGACGGCGGGAACCAGCGGGCTTGCCGGATACGGCCTCGTCATCGGCGAGCGGCTCGGGCCGGTGATCGCGGTCGACCCCGGCGCCGGGCGCGCGCTGATCGCGGAGCTCGCACCGGGCACCACCGTCGCGGCTGCGCCACTCATCAACGAGGCTTCGGTTGCCGCGCTGGTCGCCGCAGGGTTCGCGCAGGTGCGATCGCTCAAGCGGATGCGGCTCGGCGCACCGCGGGCCGTGCGACCCGCGTGGATCTGGACGCTCGCGAGCCCAGGCGCCGGTTAGCTCACGCGTCTTCGGCAAGCGTCGTCGCTTGCCACGCGAACTTCTTGTACGGCGTCGCGGCGCGGTTATGTCCGAGGCGCTTGGCCTTCGCGACGCCGGCGAGGAAGTCATCGATCGATTGCGCGAGCGGATAGATCGACCAGCCGTCGTAGTCCCAGACCGCCACGGGACAGGTGTCTTCCTTGACCGAGATGATCAGGAAGCTCTTCACGCCTTCGGCCTGTTCGCCCTTGAACGCATCGACGAGCGTCGCGAACGGCACGAAGTCACCGAACTCGTCCGGCCAGTCGATGTCGTCCATGTCGTCGATGCCGCGATCTTCGCCGAGTGCTGCGAGGTCGGCGAGCTGCGGATCCATAAACTCGACGTCGAACGTGCCGCGGACGTAGCCATCGAGGAGCTTGAGCTGGCCGAGCTTCGCGTACTCCTTGCCGTCGAGGAACTTGCGGTACCTCACCGGCAGCTCGACGTTGTACGCCTTCTGAATCGCAGCAACAAATTCCTCGGTCTCCATAGGGGACAGCCTATCCTTGTTAGAGATGCGGGAATAGCCCGCGGCTCCTCGCTAGTCGCACGAGGTCAAATAATGGCCTCAGCGCCGCGCGCGGCGTCGTTACGAATTGTTCCGTGTGAAATGCGTTATAGAGCAACTGTCGGCCGTTTGGACGCTCCGCGAGCGTCAGGATCGCGTTCGAGAAGCTGCGATGGTCGGGCCTCGATAACAAGCCGTGACCGACAATCACATCGTTGGGAATCGGCTGCGACCACTCGAGCACGCGGGCCGGCCGGTCGGGCATGACGTCGCAAAACCCGGCGCGCTGGATCGGCTCACCGCGCTTGGGCCGCTCGGCATAGGTCGCCCCGGCGTCCGCGCGGCCATCGAACACGGCGCGAACAACCTCGGCATGCGAGCGCAGAAACAGCTCCTCGCCGAACAGCTCTGCCGGATCGACGCCGCGCGCGGCGAGGTGCAGCCTCGGATAGAGATACGACGCAGACGTCGGATCGACCCAAGCGACCGTCTTGCCGGCGAGCTGTTCGAGCTTGTGAATCGGCTGGTCGGCGTCGACGAACAGCGCGGCGCAATAGTCCGTGCGGTTGCCGCGAACCGCCGAGAGCAGCGGCCGGAGCTGGATGTTCTCCTCGGTCAGCACGAGCAGTGCCGGCGACATCCACGCGTATTGCACGCGATCCTTCTCGAGCTCGGAGACGAGCGCCGAGTACGACTCCGGGCACGTGCCGCGGACGGTGGTGCCGAGCAGCTTCGTGAGCTCGGTGCAGACGGCGTCGAGGGCAACGCGACTATCGCCGGGTGTCGACGATGGCACCACCGCGAAGGTGATCGACGGCATCGTGTCCAGTGTAACCGAACCTTGCAGTAGATGGATGGCGCGCTTCCCTCCGTGGATCGCGCTCGCTACGATAGGCACATGGAGGAGCGGAAGGCGTGCGCGCTATTGAAACACCGGTTCGAAGCCGCCGGGTTCTTCATCGAAGAGAACCAGCCGTTCGACGAGGGTGGCGTTCGCTTCGACATCGACGGTTACGACTCCAAGCTGCGCGTCGGCTACGAGTACGTCACGCGTGAAGCGGGCGACGACTGGGACGTCGACGGCACCGTGATCGCCGCGCTCGAGGACCGCATGAAGAAGGGCGAGCTCTACGTCCTCGTGATCGATGAGACCAAGGCACCCGACGAGAAGTCGCTGTCCAAAGCAGCCGACGCGTTCATCGCCGAGCTCGAGGCGCGGGGCGTGGTTCCCGGCTCGGCCAAGAAGAGCACCGCGATCACGGACAAGAAAGCCGTCGCCGTGAAGCCGCCTCCCGCGCCGAAGGCGAAGTCCAAGGCGAAAGCTCCGCCCGCGAAGACGCCGGCGAAAAAGAGCCGCTAGCCCCACGGGGCCTTGCGCACGGCGACGCTCCGCAACACACTCGCCCTCAGTGCGTATCGCGACGGTCGTGTTCTGGGTGTCGCTGCTCGTCTCGGCGAATGCCGTCGCTGCGCCGCGGCCGAACGTGCCGCCCGAGGTCTTGAACCTCTACAAGTCGTATCCGGTGATCGAGCTCGTCACGATGGGTGTCGGCGCGCTCGCGTGGGAACGCCATGGTCACATCGCGCTGTGCGTGCGCGAGCAGGATCACGCGCAAGACCGTTGCTACAACTACGGGATCGGTGATTTCCATCATCCGATCGCGATGGCTTCGGGATTCTTCCGAGGAGCCAACAGCTTCTGGGTCGGCAAGATGGACCCACAAGAGATGCTCTCGATCTATCGCTACGCGGATCGCACGATCTGGTTTCAGCCGCTCCCGCTGACCGCCGAGCAGAAGCAGAAGGTGATCGACAAGCTCGAGAACGACATCCTCGAGGAGCACAAGTACTACGCGTACGATCACTTCGCGGACAACTGCACGACGCGAATCCGCGACATCCTCGACAACGCGACCGGCGGCCAACTGTCGTCGATGACCGAACCGACCGACGGCAAGACGTTTCGCGATCTCGCACGCGACGGGTTCTACGGGATGCGGCTATTCTTGCTGATCACCGACGTGCAAATGGGTCGCAGCACCGATCGCGTGCCGACGTACTGGGAGCGCATGTTCTTGCCCGAGTATCTGCGCGAGGCCGTCGCGAAGCGCTGGGGCATCCAGCCGATCCCGGTCTTTACGCGCACCGAGTGCGAGCAGATCGCGCCCGGCGACGAGCTCGCCGAGACCGGCTGCAAAGAGCGCGGCGCGCCGTATGTCGACGGACCTAGCGGCCGCGTGCTGTTCGCACTGTTCATCTTGCTCGCGACCGCGTCGGCGTGGGCGACGAAGCTGTGGGGCCGGTTCCAACGCACGGGGCTCGCGATCGCGATCCTGCCGCCGATCCTGCTCGGGCTCGTGATGTGGTTCCTCGCGATCCTCAGCCCGCTGCCGTACGTGCGCGGCAACGAGACCTGCCTCGTGTTCTTCCCGTTCGATCTGCTCGTGCTGCTGCCGATCTTGTCGCCGGCGCGCAAGCGACGGTACGCGCGCGGTCGTGTCGCGATGCTCGCGTTGATCGCCGCACTCCACGTGGTCGGCTTGATCAAGCAGCCGCTGTTCGCGCCGATCTTGTGGCCGCTGATTCCGCTGCTCGTCGTCGGGTTCTGGCGGCCGGAGTGGAGCAAGGCTGCGGTGGAAACCAAGACGCCCGACGCGAAGCCGGCGAAGAAGCCAAGCATGCGCAAGAACCGCGGCGGCAAGCGGTCGTGAACTGGAAGCAGCCGTGGCAGCTCGCCGGCGAGCTGCCGAAGTCGCTCGTCCAGAAATTCGACGCGTCATCGGTCGTCTGAGTCCTCGTCCTGCGAGGTCCCGAACTGCGGGAAACCGGTGACCAGCCTGCCCGAGAGGACCCACCCCCGCGTGCTCGGCGCGAAGCGCGGCGCGAGGAGCCCGTCGTTGATCTCGCGTGTCACCGCGAACCGATCGAAGCTGCGCGGCGGCAGGTAGATGCAGGTGTTATCACGCTCGGGGCAGTTCGGATTGGCGGTGTCGACGTCGCCCTCGATCGCGGAGACGATGCCATCGTGGTTCGTATCGACGAGCGCGACCGCCGCTTTGTAACCGTCGAGCAAGCGCTGGGTCAGGTTGCGCTGTCTCGGTTCGAACGAGGCGAGCCTCTCGAACGTGTTGAGAAATGCTTCGCGTGCAATGCCGCTCGGGATGAACCGCTGGCGGAACTCGCGCTGGTTGGGAACATCGGCATCGAACAGATCCGGATCGCGCGGCCGATCGGGGTTGTCGCCAAACAACACCGCGAGTCGCGGGCTGCGGTTGTCATCGGCGGGCTCGTTGCCGGGAACGATCGACTGCCGGAAGCTGATCTCGCCGTCGAGGAAGGTGTCGGCGGGCTCCGTCGGAGACGCATCGGGAAACCCGCCCGTGAACGGCAACTCGTAGAGCGGATGGATCCAGTTGGTCGTGTAATTGAACTCCCAGTAGTTGTGCGCGTCGGACTGCTGGAGCGCGTTGTACGCACCCATGCTGAGGTTCAGCGGGACGATGTTCGCGACCTTGTCAGGAAAGTGATCGGTCGGGCTCGGGAAGCGCGGCGCCATGCCGTCGACGGTGAAGAAGCGCCCCGGCACGTTGTTGCCCCTGCCCATCGCGGCCAAGAGCCTCGCGTCCTCGGCGGTGATCGTTCCAAATTGCGGATGTCCGTTCGTCGGCGGAGCCACGTTCGCGACCCTGAGGTCGTGGATCATCCAGCCTTCGTACCAACCGCTCTCGTTGTTGATCACGAACAGCGATCGAATGTCTGTAAACACGTCGATGAAGGCGCGAATATCGTTGGGGTCCGTCGGCAGATCCGCCTTGGGCTCGAGGACGAGCCGAACGGCACCGATCGTCGATAGGTTGCAGTTCGCACCGAACACGGTCCGCATGGCCTTGTCGTTGAGACCCCTGATGATCGTGGTGAACACGCTCGGCTGAAAGCTCGTGCTGTCGAGGAGGTAGAACGCGAACAACTGACTCTTGCCGGAGGTCGGATCGGCCTCGGCGAAGATCTGCACGGGCGGCACGCTGTGCGGACTACAGTCGAGCGTGGTCAAGCGATCGAGCAGCGGCCGTGTCGCCGGCGTGCCGGATAGCGGAGCGATATCGCCGCGAGTCGCGAAGCCCACCGTGCACCTGGCCGGGTGACAGGTGGGATCTGCCGCGCTCTGCTGATCACCGCTGCCCGACGACACCTCGCCGGCACAGCCGATCGTGACGATGCACGCGATCGCGAGCGATGCCTCGCGAATGCGCAGGGTGAACGGCATAAGACAACTCCTTGCGGAATCTTCCGCGAGCACAAGGACCTGCGACCGGCGCGCCACCAAACGCGCGAGTCGGTCCGCGATGCTTGGCCACGCGGGACGAGCGGCCACGGGTCGCGCGATCGCTGCGCGCAGCGCACCTGCTCCCGGGTTACTGTTCGCGTCACTCGTGCCCTACGCGAACACCATCGCGGCGCTGCTCGCAGAATTCCCGGTCGTGCTCGCGCCGATGGAGGACGTCACGAATGCGCCGTATCGCCGGATCTGTCGCACGCTCGGCGCAAACGTCTGCGTCACCGAGTTCATCGGCGCCGAACAGATCGTCGCGGCCTCGAAGCGCGCGAAGAAGAAGGCGTATCTCGCTCCCGATGATCGACCGACCGCGATCCAGATCTACGGCCCCGATGCGGATCTCCTGATGCAAGCGGCGATGATCGCGGCGCGCGCGGAGCCCGCCTTCCTCGACATCAATTGCGGCTGCTGGGTGCCGCGCGTCGTCGGTCGCGGGGCAGGTGCCGCATGGCTGCGCGAGCCCGATCAGATGGTCGAGATGGCCAAGCGGATCGTCGCGGCAGTCGAGCTACCGGTCACGGTCAAGACGCGGATCGGCTGGGGGCCCGAGTCGCACATGCCGATCATCGATCTAGCCCGGCGGCTCGAAGATGTCGGGGTCGCGGGCCTCGCGATCCATTGCCGCACGGCACAGATGGGTCATCGAGGTGACGCCGACTGGAGCTGGGCGCGACGCGCGCGCGAGGTCGTGAGGATCCCGGTCACCGTCAACGGCGATGTGCGGACCGCCGCGGACGTCCGGCGTGCGCTCGACGAGACCGGCTGCGCGGCGGTGATGATCGGACGCGCGGCGATCGAGCATCCCTGGATCTTCCGCGAAGCGCGCGCGCTGCTCGCGGGCGCGCCCGTCGTGCCGCCGACCGACGACGAACGCAAGACGCTCTACAAGACGCTCCTCCTCACGAACATCGAGCACAAAGGCGATCACGGCGGCGTCCAGATGACGCGGCGACACGTCGCGATCCTCGGGCCGATGACACAGACGCTGAAGCCGCTGATCTATCGCGCCGAGACGCTCGCCGAGGTCCTCGCGGTGCTCGATGGCGATCGCGCGATCCGCACGGTCGCGTGACTGGAATCGGGGAGGGTTTCCACTTTCGCTACCTGTGCTGCGCAACCGGCGGATTCGTTGGACAGCGGGACGGTGATCCAGTTCTGAAAGTCAGCGTGAGGTTATCTGCCGCGCTTCCGCGGTACCGGATCGACCTCGATCTGATCGCCTCTCACGCGCACGTCGTAGACGGTCAAGCAGTGATCCATCACCGACACGAGCCGGCCCGTCTCCGTCGAGAATCGCCAGCCGTGCTGCGGGCACACGAGCTCACCGCGCCTGATCGTGCCTTGCGAGAGATCGCCTGCGCGGTGGACGCACGTCCGCTGCGTGGCGAAGTAGCGTTCGCCATCTCGGCCGAGCGCGAGATCGATCCCGTCGACGGTCACCGGGATCACGGCTCCTGGCGCGACGTCACCGACTTTGGCGACCGAGCGCCACTTTCTGAACAACATCGACGTCCATCTTAGCGCAGCTCGACTGCGCTAATGCAGGTCGTCGTAACCGCGACCGTTGACGACCGTGGTGTACCCCGCCGCCTCGAGCTGCTTCTTGGCCGAGGCCGCACGCTTGCCCGCGGCGCAATACACGACGACGGGCTTCGTCTTGTCTCCACCGACGAGCTTGTCGATCTCGGCGAGCCGATCTGTGACCTGGTCGACCGGCACGTTCGTCGCGCTCGGAACGTGGCCATCGGCGTACTCCTCGGCCGTCCGGACGTCGAGCACGACGGCGCCGGCGGCGATCAGCTTGCGGGCAGCCTCCGGATCCGGCTTCGGCGCCACAGCCTGCGCGGGCTGCACAGGGCTCGCCGGCTCCTGCGCCGGCTTCGCGGCGCTCGCCGGATCTCGTGCGGGCTTGGGCGCACTGGTCTCCGGCGATTCCGACTTCGAGCACCCTGCGACGACGAGAACAACGGCGATCAGCGCACGCACCATGGCGGAAATGTATCACCTCGAAACCGCGCCTGATCATGGTCGGCGATCGCAACGCAGTGACGCCGTGCGCGTGACGCGCGAACCGATTTCTCCCGGATCGCGGATCGTCGACGGCCAGCGGTTAGTGACGCTCGAGCGTCGGTCCGCACGGCCAATGGCTAGTGACGCTCGATGCGTCCGTCCGCGTGACGCGCAAACCGCTGCTCGCCGCGATCGTGGACCGGATCGTCGACGGGCCACGGCCAGCCGCCGAATCGCGTGCGCTGATAGTCGGCGAACGCTTGCTGGATCTCGGCGCGCGTGTTCATCACGAATGGGCCGTGCTGTGCGACCGGCTCGCCGATCGGCTTGCCTTGCAGGAGCAACAGCTCGGTCTCCGTGTCACCCGCCGCGATCGCGACCTGTGCCTCGGGACGCAGCTGCACGCCGGTCTTCGCCTTGAAGTCGCGGTCGGCGATCTTCGCGGCACCCGCAAACAGATACAGCGTGCGATTGGTGCCAACGCGCGCGGGCGGCAGAGTCCACCTGGCACCCGGCGCGAGGCGGATCGACCAGATCGCGACATCGCTGTCTTCGCGCGACGCCCACGAGCTCGGCGGCGGCGAAGGCGGCGCCTTGTCACCAAGTCGACCCGCGACGACCGTCACCTCGACGCCTTCCGCGACGTGGCGGGGGATCGTGTGATCCCACAGCATCGTGAAGTACGGGTTTACGAGCTTGTCGGTCTTCGGCAGGTTGAGCCAGATCTGGAACAGCTCGACGGGATTCGGCTTCGCCGGATCGACCAGGGGGAACATCTCCGAGTGCGAGATTCCCTTCCCGGCCGTCAGCCACTGGACATCGCCGTGGCCGAACCTCGCCGCCGCCCCGAGGGAGTCGGAGTGATCGATGAGGCCGCGCCGGACGATCGTCACGGTCTCGAAGCCGCGGTGCGGATGCTGCGGAAATCCCGGCACCGTCTCGCCGTGATACATGCGCCAGCCGTCCTTGCCGGCGAAGTCCATGCCGATCTCGCGCCCTGCGAGTGACGCAGAGGGTCCCAGCTTTTCGTTGCCGGCGGGATAAGCGTCGTCGTGATGCACGCAGAACAGGAACGGATCCAGCGTCTCCCACTGGAATCCGAGTTGCTTCACACCAAGGATCTCGTTGCCCATAGTCGGTTCATCATGTGCACGTAGCGGTCGGGACGCAATCCTCCCATTGGGCCAGGTGCGGTACTCTGTGTTGCTTGATTCCGTGGAAACAACTCGGGCGTGCGGCCGTTCCCGACGGTGAGCTCATCCTTAGCCAGCGCGGCGAAGAATTCGCGATCCGCCTGCGCGGCGCGGAGCTGATGAATAGCCGCAGTCACCAATCCGAGGAGCTGCTCGCCTCGCTCGCGTGCGCGAGCATCGCGACGACCTCGCGCGCACACGTCCTCGTCGGTGGGCTCGGGATGGGCTTCACACTTCGCGCGGCGCTCACCGCCCTGCCCGGCGACGCGAAGGTCTCCGTCGCCGAGCTCGTGCCCGAGATCGTCGAATGGAACCGCGGCCCGCTAGGTCACCTCGCGAATCACCCGCTGAACGACCCGCGCGTCGAGGTCATCGCCGGCGACGTCGCCGCCGCGATCGAGGCCGCCCGTTATCACGCGATCCTGCTCGACGTCGACAACGGTCCCGAGGCATTCACGACACCCGGCAATGCCCACCTCTACGGCGTCCGCGGCCTCGCGCGAATCCGCCGCCAGCTCGTGCCGAACGGCGTCCTAGGTGTGTGGTCGGTCGCCGATGATCGCTCGTTCACGGGCCGCCTGCGCGCGGTCGGCTTCAAGGTCCTGCCGCACAAAGTGCCGCCGCGTCCGCACAGCGGCGCGCGCCACATGATCTGGGTTGCCACCGCGCTTCCGGAAGCCCGCCCGTAGCGACGCTTCCGTATCGATCTCGACCGATGGCCTCTTGTTCCATCGCCCTAGATTCGTGAACGCAGAAGTTCGAGCGCGAGCTGCTGTCGAGGTTCTGGGGTCATGACATGGCGACCCGCGCTCGATCTTTCGTTAGCTCGATTTGTTACGCCTTCCACTTGTGGAGAGCGAGCCGGCAATGCGGCGCCATCTTCCTGAAGTCGTCATCCGTGGTGAAGAGCTCCGCGTCGTTCGAGATCGCATGAGCGGCGATCAGGCAGTCGATGCCTGAGGCGGCAACCCCAGCAGCGCGGCAGGTTGTCCGGATCTCTGCGGCCACGACATGGTGGTCGCGTGTCGCGAGCAGGAGCGGAAAACCACCAAGAAGATCCTCCAGCTTGGTGAAGCCCTCGCGAGTCTTAACCCCCGACAAGACCTCCTGAAGCACGATCCCGGGAACCGCAACGATCGCATCTGCTTTGATCAACACACCGAGCTGTTGAACCTCGGGAAACAGCGGAGCGCGATGGCGCGGCCTCCTGAAGGCAAGCGACAGCACCGAGGTATCGAGAACGATCACCGCTTGGTCCGGTCGGCCTTGTAGTCGGCCTCGTCTGCGAACTCGATCGTCCCGAAGGCCGCGACCGCCTCCGTCCTCTTTCTCCGAGCGATGAATTCTTTGAGAGCTTCGTTGACCGTCGCTTTTTTGCTCGATAGGCCGCCGATCTTGAGTGCCTTGTTCAAGAGCGCATCGTCGATTTCGAGATTGGTAGGCATGACTCGAGGCTACACAGGCAACTGTGTGGGGTCAAACGCGAATCGAGACGCGGCGCGGAGGCCCCGACGCGGAGCCTTAGCGACTATGGAACGTCGGATGTCCCTAGAACGGCGCTGGTCGCTCGAGCATGACCTGAACCTGCGTGTGCGGATGCACGAAGGTCAGAGCCTCGGCATGCAGCATGAGCCGCGCGTCCGGTTTTCCGTACAGCCGATCGCCGACGATCGGTGCGCCGAGGCCTCGCTCGTGCGCGGCGTGAACGCGGAGCTGGTGCGACCTCCCGGTGCGCGGAAACATCGCGACCTTCGTACGCGTCCCGGTGCGCTCGAGGACACGCCACTCGGTGATCGCCGCCTTGCCGTGCACAGGGTCGACGATCTGTCGTGGACGATCATCGAGGTCGACGCGCAAAGGCAGCTCGATCACGCCGCTGTCGCCGACGACATCGCCGTCGAGCCACGCGATGTAGCGCTTCGTGACTTCGCGCCGTGCGAACAGGCGTTGCAGCGCGGTGTGCGTGGTCTCGTCTTTCGCAACGAGCAAGAGGCCCGAGGTGTCGAGGTCGAGTCGATGCACGACGAGTGGACCCGATGCGCGCGGATAGCGCCGGCGGAGCCGCGCGAGCACGGAGTCGTGGAGCTGCCCGCCGCGGCCGGGAACGGAGAGCAAGCCATCGGGCTTCGCGACGACGACGAGCCAGTCGTCTTCGAACACGGTGCGCGGCTCGTCGGCGGCGATCGGCGTATTGCCGAACACGGGCGCGGGCTCCGCGGCTAGCCCGTCGAGCATGTGCGCGAGGATCGGGCCGCACTTGCCGCGACACGCGGGATAATAGACGCCGGTCGTGCGGCCGCCCGTCACCGGCGGTGCGCCCCACCAAAATTCCAACAGCGCGATCGGGCGCAGCCCTTGTCGATACGCAGATCCGAGCAGCTTCGGTGCGGCGCAATCGCCCGCGCCCCCCGGTGGCTCGTTCGGTGCGAACAGCGAGCGCAACGACCGGTGCTCGCCGCGCGCGCTCGCGATCGCATAGGTGTCGTGAATCGCATGGAGGTACTTGCGCGAACATTCGGCGCGCACGTGCTCGAGGGCGGCCTGCTCGTCGTCGAGAAAGCGCAGCTCCCACGCGAGCTGTTCGCGCGCAGCGCGGCGACTTGCATCGTGCCGCCGGCCTTCCGCGGTATCGGCGCGGCTCTCTTGATCGAGCGCGTGCAGCGCGGCGCGCCGATCATCGTCGACGAGCTTCGCGGCAACCAGTTGTGCTCGCGACTCGTGGCGAAGCTGGCGATTCGCGCGATGGCGATCGCGGAGCTCGGAGCTAGCGGCTTCGTGCTGCGCCGTCAGCTCGGCGAGCGCGGTGCGCATCGGCTGTGCACGTTGCTCGATCTCGCGCATTCGTGCGGCGATCTCCGCGAGCTCGCGCTCGCCCGCGGGCCAAAACGCATCACGCTTCTCGAGATCGAAGAGCGGTGGCGCGAAGCCTTCGACCTCCCACGATCCGCCTGCCATCCCGGAGAACGCACGCAGGAAACCGAGCTTCCCGTCGCTGCGCGCGACGACGAGCACACCGAACATCTTGCCGTCGGTGTCGAGCTCGAGCCGCCTCGCAAGCCCATCGCGGAGGTGCGCTTGCAGCCGGTCGGCCGCGCGGCGCGCGAGCGGGTGCGGCGTGCTTGCGTCGAACGGGCTGGGAAACCGTTCGGGCAGCTCGCACGACGGCGGCTGAGGATCGAAGAGCGAGAGCACGTGGTTTTACGAGAGCCAACGCCAGCGCGCGCGAGTCTTCTTGCCGAGCTCGAGCTCGGTGTCTTGTGCAAGCGGGATCACGCGCGTGCTCGACTGACCGGCGATCCGCGTGCCGTTCGTGCTCGCCGTGTCGATCATCATCACGTGCTCGTCGATCTGGATCAGCAAGGCGTGGACGCGCGACAGCGACGGGTCATCGGCAAATGCGGCGCTCGCGCAGCGCTCGTAACGGCCGAGCAGCACGCCGTCGGTGAGCTCGTCGTGACCGATCTGGATCCGACCCGAGCGATGCGGCCCTTCGAGCTCGAGCGTGCCCGCGATGCTGCCGCTCGCGACGAGGTTGACGCCCGTGTCACGCGGACCGTGCGTGCGGACGATGGTGCTTTGCCGCGCATCGGAGCCCATTTGCGGCATGCGAGGCATCGAGCCCTGCGCGAAGTTCACTTCATCGAAGTAGACGCGCTCCGGAATGAAACCCCACGCATCTTCCGCTGCGCTCGGCCAGTCGCTCGCATCCCCGAGCGGGAGCATGAACAGCGTATGCCCCGCGAACCGGATCACCGCCGGCCCTTCACAACGCATGCCACGAAGGCCGCGGCCTTGTTCGTCGAGAAAACCCTCGTTCGTGCGCAGATCGAGGACGCGATAGCGGACGTTCGTATTGCCCGCGCGCCAGCTCGTTACCGGATCGAGGACGATCGCGAGATGACGTAGTGCGATCGAGTCGTGCGCCGGCAGGTAGAGATCCGCCGCGTCGTGACGACCGACGATCGCGGCGACATGACGCTCGACGCGCGCGCGCAACCGCACGAGCCCTTGGGCACGGCCGCTGGTCTCGTGCACGGCGACGATCGCGACGCCCGGCTCGTCGAACTGCCGGCACTTTTCGGCGAATGAATTGTAGGCGCCGAGGAACAGCGAGCGTGGATCGCGAAACACGGCGGTCGTGACCGAACGCATGACGGTGCAGCGGTTCTGCACCTCGCCGCGTGCCTGTCCGCCCCACAAGTCGACACCGATGGTGTTGTTCCAGCCCCCGGTGCCTGCGGAACCCATACCCGACACGCTAGCAGACCTGCATCGCTTTGCGGGGCGCGATGGGGTAGCGAGAGGGACATTCCACGAACCATATCCGCGTACATCGGCGACCGGGAGAGGCGAAAGTTTGCGCCGGCCGCGGTCGCTGGCGAAGCTTGCGCGATGAACAAGCAGGATCTCGTGGCGCAGCTCGTTCGCCAGCTCGAGGCTTCGGCGCGTTCGGCGCTGAGTGCTCGCGATGCCGCGGCGGCTGAAGCGCGAGAAGGCGCGACCCCAGACGAAAAGCGCGAAGACGCCCGCGCGGCGCACCAGCTCGGTACGCTCGGCAAGGCGCAACAGAAGCGCGCGCAACAGGCACTCGCGGAGGTCGATGCGCTCGCGCGATTTCGCCCGACCCCATTGCCGGCGACGTCGAAGATCGCCGTCGGTGCGATCGTCGAGGTCGAAGATGCCGAGACCGGCGAAGGCCGGACGTTCTTTCTCGCGCCGGTCGGTGCCGGCGTTACGCTGACCGGACCCGGTGGCGACGGCGTGCTGTCGGTCGTGACGCCCGCGTCGCCACTCGGCCGTGCCGTGCTCGGGCGCAAGACCGGCGAGGTCGTCGACATCACGGTGGACGGCGAGCTTCGCGAGTGGCAGATCAGCTACGTTGGATAGGCGCCTTGCGACAGCATGGGATGGTTCTCTGCGCTGATCGGTGAGGAGTAGGATTTTCTCGATGTCGCTGAACGATCCGGATCATTGGGAGGCGCTGTACGCAAAGCACGATGATGGCTGGGAGCTCCTGGTCCTCGCGACGCGCACAGTTTGATACGCTGCTGCCGTGGCCAAGAACCTGACGCGTTGGAACAAGTTTGGGCGGTTCATCAGCGGGATCGTGATCGGGTGCTTCTTCCTCCCGTTCTTCGGAATCTCGTGTGACGGAATGGACGTCGTCACCTTCTCCGGCACCGACATGGTCGGCGGCTGCAAGCCCGGCGGGGTTCTCACCCAGATGGATGACGATCAGAAGAACCATCCCGAGAAGAAGACGGGCAGCGTCGACATCAAGATCGAGAACACGCCTCGCGAGCCGCTCGCGATCGCAGCGTTCGCCGTCGTCCTCGTGTGTTTTGGTCTCGCGTGGGTGCGCACGCGCAAGGCATTGCTCGCGTCGTGTGCCCTCTCGATCGTCGGCCTCGCGCTGCTGATCGCGCTCTACGTGAAGGTAAAGGGCGATCTCGGCCGAGATATCGACGAGCAGGCGTCGAAGGGCAGCAAGATGCTCAAGAAAGGCGAGGTCTCGGCCGGCGGTCGGATGGGCCTGTGGGGCGCATGCCTGGGCTTGATCGCGATCAGCACGCTCACCGGCCTGGCGCTCAAGGAGAAAGACGCGCCCGATCCACAGCCGCCGGCTGCATGAACGTCGCGATCTCGCCGAAAGCCATGGACTCCGAAAGCGCGCCTTATCGTCTCCTCGGTGGCAGTGACAAGGTGCGCGCGCTCGTGGAGACGTTCTACGACGTGATGAGCGAGCGCGAGCCCGTGCTCGCTCGCTTGCATCCATGCACGCTCGACGGCAAGGTCGAACGCGGCCCGCGCGATCGGTTCGCGCTGTTTCTGATCGGCTGGCTCGGCGGGCCCGATGATTACGTCGCGCAGCACGGTCATCCGCGGCTGCGCATGCGACACAACCGCGTCGCCGTCGACACGACGATGCGCGACGCCTGGCTGCGCTGCATGCAGGCTGCGCTCGACACGCATGCGATCACCGGGCCGCTGCGCGAGTTCCTCGACAAGCGGTTCGCCGAGGTCGCCGACTTCATGCGCAACGTCGAAGGCTAACGCGGGGTCACGTACACGATCGGACAGTTGACGAGCGGGCCATCTTTGACGAGTGGCGCCGCGAGCGCGGTGGTCGCATCGTGAACTTGATCGAACGCGGCACGGTCGTAGATGTGGACCGCCCACAGCGGCGAGTAGTCGGTGTCGCCGGGGACACTCATCACGACGTTGTGCGTCTGTTGCGGTGCGGACGGTTCGGTGCGGAATCCCGAGGCCGGACCGCCCGACGGTGTTCCGGGATTCTTCGCGAATGCGACGTAGATCGGTGAGGTCGGCACGCGGCCGTCCGCCTCTACCGCCAGCGGCTCGCCGAATTGCAGGCACATGACCTTGGTGCCGCGGTACCAGAGCTCGGTCGGGACCGCGGGCGGCACGCCGTGGCCTTCGCGCGCCGTCGAACCGCGGGGCACGATCGGGCAGTCGATAATCCGGGGGTCTGGCTTGATCGCGAGGTCGTGAACTTGCTCGGCACTCGTGAAGGCTCCGGGGACGAAACCATCCGGTGCTTCGACGAGCGCGATCCGCCAGAAGTCGTTGTATCCGGAATCTCCGGGGATCTTGTCGACGAGGTCGGCTTGTCCCGCGACCGGCTCGCCGTTGCGCACGATCCGAAACAGCGTCGATGGCGAGTCGCTCTGGACGTCGAAGTTGTAGTAGCGAACGGGTGCGCCGTTGGGCCCGAGGCCCTGCGTGAGAAACGGTGGCCCGTCGAAATCGATCGGTTGATCCGGACCGGGGAGACCGTTGTGGGCGTCGCGGATCAGCAGATGTCCGGCATCGGAGCTGAAGCGATCGATCGAGACGCCGGTGCCACCTGGATGCGCCACCGGCGTGCCGCATGCGGCCAAACCCGCAAACAAGATCGTGAGCTTCACGCGCTCATCGTGGGCCGCGACGCGAGAGGAGTAAAGCGACTCGCGGTACGCTCGATCGATGTCCGAGTCGCGCGCTGACCTGTGGCGGGTCGTCACGTTCAACATCTGGAACCGTCAAGGGCCGTGGGCGGAGCGGCTGCCGCTGATCCGGCAAGGCCTGCTCGCGCTCGACGCGGACGTGATCGGCTTGCAAGAGGTCCTCGGGTTTGCCGGGATGCCGAGCCAGGCCGACGAGATCGCGGCCGGTACTGGATGGAATGTTCATCACGTGCCCGCCTGGGATATCGGCGGTGGACTGACGTTCGGGAATGCGATCCTCAGCCCGCACGCGCTGATCGACACCGCGAGCCTGCCGCTGCCTTCGCCGCCGGGACTCGATACGAGGACAGTCGCGTTCGCGCGCGTCGCGGCGCCGCACGGCCCGCTCCCCGTGTTCGTCACGCACCTGACGTTTCAGCTCCACCTCGGCCACGCGCGGTGCGAGCAGGTGCGCGCGCTGAGCGATCATGTCGCGCGACTCGCGCCGATCGATGGCCCACCGCCGGTGCTGCTCGGCGACTTCAACGCCGATCCGGACTCCGACGAGATGCGTTTCCTCCGCGGCCTGACGCCGCTCGGCGGCCAGTGCGTGTACTTCGCAGATTGCTGGTCGACGACCCAGAACGGGATCGGCTACACGTACGATCGTCGCAACGAGTACGCGCTGCGGTCGCGCGAGCCTTCGCGTCGGATCGACTACGCGTACGTGCGCGGTCCCGATCGTCATCTGCGCGGAGAGC
Organism: Myxococcales bacterium; assembly: GCA_028287115.1. Taxonomy (GTDB): domain Bacteria; phylum Myxococcota_A; class Polyangia; order Haliangiales; family Haliangiaceae; genus JABFXX01. The sequence goes on along the minus strand of JAQBQF010000184.1, from coordinate 14,554 downwards.
CGATCGCGGCGCGTCTCGCACTCGATCAGCAGATCAATGGCGTGTGGCCTTCGGATCACTTCGCGCTCGTCGCCGACATCTCCGCCGCACCGCGACCTCACGCACCGTATTGAGTTACGGACGAACTTTGTCGACGACGTCGAACCGGATGCTCAGCGGATCGGTGATCTTGAACCCGGAGAACGTCGTGATGCCGTTGCCGAGCGGCATCGTCCCGGCCGCCGCAAGGTTGATGATCGAGGCGAAGTAGCGATCGATCGGATCGGGAACCGACGCCGGCATCATCGAGCCTGCATCAGCGGAGCCCGCGGCCATCGGCGGCCACGTCTCGAACAGCGGATGCTCGATGTGAAGACCATCGGGGCCCGCCTTGAACTTCATGTCCGTGACATAGAGATCGGGCCCGAGGGCCGTCGCGACGAAGTTGAACGACGATCCCATCGAGCCGAGGGCTGAAAGATCGACGACGTTGATCGGGCATGTCGCGTCACCGGGATTGCCCGAGACGCAAGGCATCGGAACGGTCATCGGCGTCTCGATCACGGCGCCGGGCGGTCGCGCATCGCGCTCCGCGGTGATCCAGTCGAGGATGTCGGTCGCCTGGTTCACGAGCAGTGCGGGCCCGGTATGGACGCCCTTGTTGAGGACGCGGCTCGACTGCGGCGCGCTGAGGTTCACGACCTGCGGCAAAAACGCGATCGCGGTATCGCGGATCAGCAGATCCGACGTGCCGACGAGATAGCCGATGTCGGGCATCGATCCGTCGTGGCACATCGTGCAGGTCGCCGCTTTGAAGGCCGGCAGCGCCTTCTCGGTCCAGGCCTTCTGTGCCTTCTGTTGCGCGGGGGTCAGGCCGGGCGGCAGCGAGCTTCCGACGTCGCCCGTGCAGGCGCCCGCAAGGTAGGCAGCGGCACCGAACGAAAGGAGACGGATCACGGGACGGGCCACGGGGCTATTCTACAACACCTGCAATCGGCCAAAGCGCACGATCTCACGTGATGCAGCGCACCGTCAGCGTATGTCAGGGCTCCCAAGGCCCATCCGACACCGTCACATCGTTGACGTTACCGCCACGCGGCGATCAGCACGAACAGGGCGAATCGCATCCTGTAAACGCCGCTAACGTTCGTGACGCCGGCCCGGGCTCCACTCGACGAACTTATCGGTGCGGGTCTCGAGAAACCGAGCGAGCCGGTGATAGTCGCTGCCCGGGCGAATCAGGCGGACCTCGGTCTTGAGCGTCTGCGGATTGACCAGATCTTTGAACGGCACGTAGAGCAGATCGAGCTGTTTCTCGACGCTGACCAGGAAGCCGTCGAGGTTCTCTTCGACGAGCGCGCGATACGCGCCGATGCCGAGCTGACTGCCGAGCATCACGTCGAACGCGTGGGGCGGAGCGCAGCGCGACTCGTAGCCGAGCTGCAGCCCGGTGACCTTCTTCTTGCGCCCCGTACGTTGCTCGTAGCGCTTGGTCGCGAGCGTCGCGACGAACTTGCCGAGGTCGAGCCGGCCGAGCGACAGGTGCCCGTGCTCGTCACGCGGCAGACCCTGGATCTGCTGCTCGGGCAGCATCTCCGCGATGCCTTCCGCGAGCACGACGGTGCCGTAGTGCTTGGCGCGCTTCTCTCGCGCGATGATCAGATCGACCACGCGATCGACGAGCGCATCGAGAGAGAGCTTCGGCTCACCGTTGACATCGATCGTCAGCGAGCCCGTGACGTCTTCGACCGCGATCACGAGGTTCGCCTCGCCCGCGATCGCGACGCCGTACGACAGCCATCCCGCCTTGCGGCCCATCGTCTCGACGACGAAGTAGCTGCTCGTCGCGATCGCGTCGGCGCGAAGGTTCTGAAGCTCCTTTGCCATCACGTCGACGGCGGTGAAGAAGCCGAACGTGAAGTCGATGCCGCGGTAGTCGTTGTCGATCGTCTTCGGGAGATGAACGACCTGAACGCGTCGCGCGTCTTTCGGCAAGCGCTTCTGATACTCGTGGAGAAAGTTCGCGGTCTTCAGCGTGTCGTCGCCGCCGATCGAGATCAGCGCGTCGATCTCGAGATCGACGAGCGCGCTGTACACGTTGCGCAGCCGCACGGTCTTGGCGGGATCATCGAGGTCGGCCGGCTTGTCGATGCCCTTACCCGGATTCGCGCGCGCGGTGCCGATCACGATTCCTCGCGAGTTGCGAAGTCCGCTGAGGTCCTTCTCTTCGAAGATCCGGTAGTGCTCGTCCGGGAGCAGTCGATGACTGACCGGATGGTAGTCCTGCAGGTTCGAGTAACCGTGGAAGAACCCGATCACCTCGCGATCGTCTTCGAGGAACGAGATCGCGGCCGACGAGATCACGGCATTCGCGGCGGGCGCGGGACCACCCGAGAACACGATCCCGACGCGCTTGATGTGGTCGCCCTTGCGGTTCGGGCGCTGCGGTACAGACATGGAAGGCACAGCCTAGCGCGGACCACCGCCGCAACAGGTACGTGAGCCCCCTCAAACTGGCATTTTGATCGTCGACTGGCCGATGCCTTGCTCGCGTTCGGCGATCCTCGCTTGGAGCTGATCCAGCTCCAGTCGGACAACATCGCCGCACGTCGACTCTCCTGCCGCACGTACCGCTCTACGACTATTGACCCTGCTTGCGCTTGCGCCAGCGGCGGGCTGTGCTTCGGTCCCTGAAGCTGCGCTTGCCGTCGCGAGAGAGCAGGTTCGCGAGATCGGAGCCGGAGCCGAAGATCGGCTGCTCTCCGGCGGCCATGGCAGCGCGACATTCCGGGCAGTCGTGCAGGATCTGTTTCATCACCTCGCGCGGATCGAGACTGGTCGGGTCAGGATACACGTTCAGGCTTTCGAGCAGCGCGATCGCCTGCGCGTCGCCATCGGCGGCCCGGCGCTCGGCCTCGCTGACCGCGTCGAAGGTGTGCTCGCGGCCATCGCGGCCACGGATGAAGCTCTTATTGGTGCGCGTGTCGAACACGATGTCTCTCATGATCTTCTCCTTGTGCCCGGAGCTATCGACCGGCGCCTTGGCCGGTTGCGTACTCCCGCGAGAAGATGCTCAAGTCGCCGAGATCGTTTGCTACCGTGGAACGAGCTGGCGCAGCTGCCAGGCTTGGAGATGCAGGTGACGATGCGCGCTGCGCGTGCGTCGACGCATCGCCTCGCCTGCAACGCACGCACCGGCGATCAGCGCGATCGCGTAGATGACGCAGACGATGAAGGTCGGGCCCTCGTAACCGGCGACCGCCGGTGCGCGAAACAACACGCCGTTGGCGTCGACCGACATGGTCGGGGTCAGCGCGCCCGCGCGTTCGAGGAACAGCGGTGTCAGCACGGCGCCGATCATGAAGACCGCGACGGTCACGCTCGAACCGAGTCGCGAAAACCGCGGCGTCAGCACCATCGCCATCGCGAGCGATGCGGCGACTCCGGGTGCGATCATGATCGGCGAGAACATGCGCGCGACGACGACCACGATCACCGCGTTCGCGAACATCACGACGGCGGGTCGCGGCGTCGCGGCGCGCACCGCATGAATCGCGACCAGCGCATCGAGTAGGAGCAATCCCGTCAGCACCGGCACGTAGAACGAACCCGCGGGCGCGATCCACCACAACAGCGGCATGAACAGGATCCCGCCAACGACGGCCCACAGCCCAGCGCGCGCGATCGCACGTGCGGCGTGCACGTCGTCCGCGCTGATCGCCTCCGTGACATCACGAGGCTCTTCGCGCGGCGGCTCGAGCATGAGGCGACCGACGAGCTCGGCCGCACCGTCGAGCTTCGGATCGAGTGCAAGTGCGGCAGCAGATTCGCGCATGGCGATGCGGCGGCGTTCCGCGGAGTCAGCGGCGTTGAACGCCGATTGCGCGCGCTGCAGATGCTCCCGCGCGAGCACGCGGCGCATCGCGAGATCGCGATCACCGTCGAGGAATTGCTGAACCCGAGCACCGAGCACGCGCGCGGTGGGGATGCGTTTCTCGCGATCGACCGCGGTTGCGTCGACGCACAGCGCGTCGAGCTCCGGCGGGATCACGCGATCGGGCGCGCGTAGCGACGGCCTGGCCTCGCGGCCGATCAACGCGCTCTGGAGTCCCTCGAAGCCACGTGGATGCAGCGGTTCTCCTGCGAGGATCTCGAACAGCAGGCAGCCGAGCGTGTAGACATCGGCGCGACCGTCGATGTCGATGCCACGAACCTGCTCCGGCGCCATGTAGCCGGGCGTGCCGATCGCGGTTCCTACCGCCGTCGCGCGCTCGCCGCTGCCGCTGCCGACATCGGCGAAATCGCCTTCATCTTCGCCGAGCACCTTCGCGACGCCCCAGTCGAGGACATACGCTTCGCCGAAGTCGCCGAGCATGATGTTGTCGGCCTTGAGATCGCGATGAATGATCCCGCGTACGTGCGCGAACTCGACGGCGAGACAGACATCGGCGAACGCACGTAGGACCCGCTGCAGCGGAAAGCTCTGCTGATCCTCGCCGACGAGGATCTCCGACAGCGAGGTCCCGGTCAGCTTCTTCATCACGAAGAACGGCAGGCCGTCGGTGTCGCGTCCGATCTCGTGAACCGGCACGATCGCAGGATGCTCGAGGCGACCTTGCACCGAGGCCTCGCGCAAGAATCTCAGGATCGCACGCTCGCTCGGATTCGCGGCTCGCATCCGTTTGATCGCGACGTCGCGTCCGATCTGTTCGTCGCGCGCGGCCATCACCTCGCCCATGCCGCCTTTCCCGATGCGGCGGCCAAGGCGATAGCGTCCTGCGACGAGCACGTCGGCGCTCGGCGGCGGTCGATCCGTCGCCGTCTCTTCGCCCGTGACAGCGACCTGGATCGTCGGCTCACCGGTCTTCTTATCCGAGCTCATACCCGACGATAACGCGAGCGACCGCGCTCGGGTTGCGTCGTGCGCCTCGGCTTTGATCAGCGAGCGCGGCTGCGAGCCTTCGCGCGCGAGCGGTCGACCTTCGCGTTGACCTTCGCCTTGACGCGGCGAGCTTCGCCCTTGACCTTGCGCGCGGCGCGCGAGGTGGCGCCTTCAACATCACCTTTGGCCTTCTCGGCCCGTCCCTGACCCTGGCGAATCTTGTCGCCGGTCAGCCTGCCTTCGATCTCTTTCGCCTTGCCTTTGATCTTGTCCATGATTGCGCCCATCGATGTGCTCCTTGTTGCCGAGTCGCGGTTGCATCCTCCGTGCCCGCGCGCGTCGACACCGATTCTCCGTCGAGAAACTCGTATCGGGCCGGTTCACGGGCGGTTCGGCTCTCGTGGCATTACCGCTCACTCCGTCGAGGGAATGACAAGAACGCACCACCACACTTGGTGCTATCGGTCGCGAACGAGGCGTTCGAGCTGCGCGTTTCCCGTCGCGGACAGGCCGAAGCTTGCGATGTCTTCCTGCAACCGACCGTGTGTGCCGTGTCCTGCAACGTAGCCGTTGAGGCGTGCCGCGACCGTCGACCGGATCAGCTGCGGCAACGTGTAGTGCGCAAGCTCCCGCATCAGCACCGCGTCGTGACGCAGATAGTATTTCTGGTGATAGTCCTCGGCGAGATAGAACCGCGCGCCCGAGATCACGGGCGTGTGAACGTCTCGGCCGAGTTTCTCGGCGATCCGTGCGCGCGTCTCGTGAGCGGCGGCCTCTTGCTCGCGGCTGTCGCAGAACACGGCGGCCATGTATTGGCGGCCATGGCCCGGGCGGTCCGGGCGGTGGCTCTGCCAGAACATCTCGAGCAGCTCGCGGTACGAGATGAGCGTGGGATCGTAGTCGAGCTGAAACGCTTCGGTGTGATCGCCGAGGTGATGATACGTCGGGTCGACGAGCGTACCGCCGGTGTATCCGACGCTGGTGCGGACGATCGCTGGAAGACTCCCGAACCGGGCGTCAGGTGTCCAGAATCAGCCGAGCGAGAACGTGGCCGTCTCGGTATGCGGCGGGTTCGCGTCGAGCGGTAGCAAGGTCATAGGCTGCATACGCCTGCCGAGCGTAGCAGTTACCGCAACGTCGACCGCGAAGATCGCGTATTCTGCGAGCGCGATGGCCGAGGAGGAACGCACGAGACGGTGGCAGCGGATCTCCCGTCCGGCCATCGAGCTCGACCCCCTGCAGGCTTTGCGTGCAGCGATCGTCGATGTGCGCAATGCGCCGCGCGATCCGGAGGCGCGGAGGCGCCTGCGCGCCCTCGCAGCCGAGCAAGGCATGTGGGAGCAGCTCGCGCTGCTGCTCGCGGATGAAGCGCGCGCCGCGGCAGACCGTCCCGAGCTCGGCGCTGCATTCTACGAAGAGCTCGCCGATGTCTACGAGAACCTCGATCAGCCGCTCGAGATGATCGTCGCGATGGAAGAGGTGATCGAGCGCGATCCAGACGATGTCGAGCATCACGATCGAATCGCATGGCTGTATCGGCGAGAAGGAGCCTGGGCCAAGGCCGCCCAGGCCTTCGAGCGAGTTGCCGCGCTCGCGCGCGACGATCGAGCTCGCGCCGCACTACGAGCCGCGGGCAAGATCTATCGCGACAATCAGCGGCTCGATCAGGCCGCGTCGGCGTATCGCACGATCGTGAAGCGATGGCCGAGCGACACCGACGCGTGGCGTGCCCTCGACGAGCTGCTCACCGAGCTCGGTAGGTGGCGCGAGCTCGCGGAGCTTCGCGGTGTGCTCGCCTCGCGCACGCCGAGCGGTATCGAGAAGGCAGTGCACCTCCGCGCACAAGCACGCGCTCTCGAGAAAGCGGGCGACTCGCATGCCGCCGCGGATCTCGTCGCGAATGCGGCTCGCCATGCGCCGGAAGATGTCAGCGGCCTGGTCGACTACGCGGCCGTGCTCGCGCGCGAGGGCCGGGGCCGCGATGCCGCCGACATCCTCGAAAAGCGGATCGCCGAGGCCACCAGCGACGGCGCACCGCCGGCGGATCTCGCGGGCCTGCAGATGCGCCTCGTCGGGGTGCTCGATGACAGCTGTCAAGATCGCGTCGCGGCGGGTGCGGTGCTCGACCGGCTGCTCGCGACGATGCCGGAGTTTCTACCCGCGCTCGAGAAGCTCGTACAACACACCGCCCAGGATCCGGATCCCCGCGCGCATGCCGCGGCGTTGTTGCGCTATGCCGCCGCGCTTCCTGAAGATGCGGATCGATCCAAGCCGGTGATCGACGCCGCACGGCGATTCGCAGAAGCTCGTGACTATCGCGCAGCCGTGCAGACATTCGAGCGCGCGATCGACCTCGCACCGGAAGATGATCAGCTCCGCGACGATCTCGAGAATGCGCGGACCGCGCTGGTCGTGGAACGCGCTGCATCGGAAGTGAGCTCCGGTGACGCGGTCGGCGCGGAACGGCGACTCCGCTCGATCCTCGGATCGCATCCGCATCACATCGACGCGAACCTGGCCTTTGTCGATCTGCTCGCTGCGACCGGGCGACTCGATGCCGCCGTCGAACATCTTCGCGACACGCTCTCGGACGCGCCGGAAGATCTGCCGCCGGACCAGATCGCGCGGCTCGTTCATCGCTACGCGCTCGCGATGGCCGCCCTTGGCGAAGCGGACGAGGCGCATCAATTGCTACACGAGGCTCATCACCTCGATCGCAAGAGCCTCACCATCACGCTCGCGCTCGGCGAGAGCTGCTTTGCTCGCCGGCTGTGGCGAGAAGCCGCGCTCCACCTCGGATCGCTCGCCGAGCATCCGCACGCTTCGCGTCACGCGGCGGCGGTGGCGACCGGCCTCGTGCACGCGGCACTCGCAGACATTCGCGCCCTGCGCCCGGCAAGTGCGCCGAAGCGGTACCAGCGCGCGGTCGAGATCGATCCGAAATGCACGCGCGCCTGGCATGCGCTCGCGGAGGCGGCGATCGAGAGCGGCGACATGATCCGGGGCGCAGAATGTCTCGAGGCCGAAGCGAGCTCGACGACCGACCCGAGCGATCGACTGCGCCTCTACGATGCACTCGGCGATCTCGCGATCGACGTGCTCGCGGATGAAGCACGCGCCGAGCGTTACTGGTCGGAGGTCGCCGATGCCGGAAGTGCGGCGGTCCTCGGGAAGCTGCTCGCCGTGCAGCGGCGGCGTGGCGCGGGCGTCTCGCGCGGTGACACCTGCGAGAGGCTCGCTGCGCTGTCCAAGGATCCGCGCACGCTCAAGGAGCTGACCGAAGAAGCGGCAGATACGTTCGCGGCCGGCGGAGATCACGCGCGCGCACGCGACGCGGCGAAGCGGCTGATGATCGCCTACCCGCTCGATGTCGACGCCGTGTCGTGCGCCAGTGCGATCGCGCTCGCTGCCTGCGACTTCGAGAAGGCGGCGGCCTGGCTCGGGCGCGCGCTGTCGGCGTGGGATGCAGATCGGCGGCCGCAGGCGCGCGATCCACGGCGCGCCGATCTGTGGCGCAGGCTCGGCGATGCCGAACGTGCTCGCGGCGACAAACGCGCGGCGTTGACCGCGTATCAACGTGCCGTGAGCGCCGATCCGGAATCGGACGGTGCGCTCGGCGCGCGGCGCGGTCTTGTCGATCTCGCGGCGTCGAGTGGCCGCTCCGCGATCACGTCGCTGGTCGCGCTCGTCGAGGCCGATCAAGATCCAGCGGATGTCGTCGCGTGGGCCCGGCAGCTCGCCGCGGCCAACAACGTCGAAGATGCGCGCGCCGCGTTCGAGCTCGCGCGGACGCTCGGTGCGCCGATCTCCGCGAGCGACGAGAATTTTCTGACGAGCAACGCGCCGCGCGAGATGGCGTCTGACGAGGCGTACGCGGCACCGCTCGACGACGCCGAGCGGCGTGCGCTCGTCGACGACGATGCTGACGCGCCACTCGGCGAGCTGTTCGATCTGCTCGGCGAGGCGGTCTCGCTGGTGTGTCCCGACGTCAAGAATGCGCTGTTCAACGCCGATCTCGGCGATGCCAGCCGGTTGTCGCCGTCGAGTGACTCGGCGACCGCCGCGATCTATCCACAGATCGCGAATGCGCTCGGTGGGCCGCAGACCCTGCTCTACGCGAGAGCCGGCGGCGGCGAACCGGAGGTGATGGTGCTGTTCGCGGCGCCACCGGTCGTCGTGGTCAACCGGCGGCTCGCGCAGGTCCGCGCGCGATCGCGCAGCGACGCCTCGCTCGAGAGCGACGCCGAGCTCCGGTTCAGGCTCGGGCGGGTCGTCGAGCTCGCGCGCCCACGCCGGATCTTCGCGGCGGGCACCGACCGCGAGACGTTCGCGCATCTCGTCACCGGCGTGCGCCACGCGTTCGGTACGGCCGTCGACAGGATCTCCCCCGCGGCCGCGGCTCAAGCGGACCGCCTGCGATCGGTCCTGCCACTCCAGTTGCGTCGCCGGATCACCGAGTGGCTCGCGAGTCATCCGCAGCCGTTCGACACCGACGGCTACCTCGCGGCTTGCGAGCGCGCCGCGGATCGCGCCGGGCTCCTCGCGTGTGGAGACATCAGCGCCGCGATCGATCTCAGCGGCGGACCCGAGCGCGCGCGTCACCTCGTGCGGCTCGCCGCGGCACCGCGGTATCTCGCAGCGCGGCGCAAGCTGCGGTCGCGCAAGTAGTATGTCGGGCGATCGCAAGCGACCACGAGATCCGCAGACCAGGCTCGGCATCGTCGACGTCAAGCCGAAGCCGGTTCCCGAGCTCGTCGGAAAGCTCGTGCTCGACCGGTACCTCGTGGTCCGCAAGCTCGGCGCCGGTGCGATGGGTGCGGTCTACCGAGGCGAGGACGTCAAGACGCGGCGCCAGGTCGCGATCAAGGTGCTGCACGATCACCTTCTTCATGATCCGACGATGCTCGCGCGATTTCGCCGGGAAGCGACGGCCGCCGCGCGCCTCGCACACGAGAACGTCGTCGGCGTGCTCGACGTCGGCGAGACCGCCGATCGCACCCAGCTGATGATCCTCGAGCTCGCGTCAGGGCCGAGCCTGCACGACATCATGACCGGACCGCTCGAGCGCGATCGCATCATCCGGCTCGTCAAGTCGCTGCTGCACGGGCTCGCTCACGCGCACGCCGCCGGACTCATCCATCGCGATCTCAAACCGGATAACGTGATCGTCGACTCGAGCACCGATGGGCGAGAGGTTCCGCGGATCGTCGACTTCGGCATCGCCGTGCTGCGCGGCCCCGAAGGGGGAGAGCGGCTCACCGGCGAAGGCGTGATCATCGGAACTCCGATGTACATGGCGCCCGAACAGGCGAAGGGCGACGAGATCGATCACCGCGTCGATCTGTTCGCGCTCGGCGTCATCATGTACGAGATGTTATCCGGCGAGCCACCGTTCTCCGGTACCTCGCTCGAGATCGCGCTCGCCAACATCAACGATGATCCGCCGCCGGTCGCGGAGCGCGCCCCCGGCGTGTTTGTCGATCCGCTGCTCGAGCTCTACGCGCGCAAGCTGATGGCCCGCCGGATCGCGGCGCGGTTCGCGTCCGCAGACGAGGCACTCGAGGTGCTCGAGCTCGTCGATCGAGATCCGCCGTCGGCCGCGATCGCCCTCGGCAAGATGAATGTCGGTAGAGCGCTCGCGTTGATCTCGCTGCCGGATCCGCCGCCCTAGCTGCCGCAGACGCCGGTCGTGCCGATGCCCTGCATGCAGTTTTTGCTCGTGCAGTCGTTGCCCGCCGCGCAGACCTTTCCGATCGCGCAGGGCGCGCAGCCGACATCGCCGCAGTCGACGTCGCTCTCGAAGCCGTCGCGCAGTCCGTCGGTGCATGTTGGGACGCGGCAATGGCCGCTGTCGCAGCCGCCGGTTTGACAATCTGCCGGAACATTGCACGTCACGCCGGCAGCGCAGGGCAAGCACGAGCCACCGCAGTCGACGTCGGTCTCGTTGCCATCGCGCAGGCGATCGTGGCAGGCGTCGGCGGGAGGCGTGGTCGTGCAGCGTCCGCTCGCGCACGGCGACAGGTGCACGAAGAACCCGACCGACACGCGCATCGTCGCGTGCAGATCCGTGCGAATGAAGGCGGTGACGAGCGTGTTGTCTTGGAGCTCGGTCGTCGTGATCGTGCCATCGTGATCGGCATCGAGGATCCGCGCGAACGGCAGGTGCGCCGCGGGGTTCGTCTTCATCATCTGCGCGATGCCGGCATACGCCATCGCCTGCGCGTCGGCGACCGGGATGCCACCGCGGATGATCGCGTCGAGGCCGCCGGTACCATCGGAGCCGAAGTCGATCTCGACGCCTTCGAGGCTCAGCGGCAACGGATCGGCATCGGCGAAGATCGGCAGCCGGACCGTGGCGGCGCCGGGAGCCTGGGTCTCGCGCGTGCGGTTCGAGACAAACGTGCCGGCGTGAATGCGGCCACCGACCGCGGTCGCGGCGTCGGTGTCCGCTCCGAAGAAGCGAACGCCGACGAGGTCGTCGTTGCCGAGGCTGTTCGCGTCGACCTCCACCGAGGATGCGAGCGAGCCGGCCGCGATCATGTCGGCGGCGTGCGTCGAGGTATCGTGGGTCATCGCGAGCGCGCTGATGATCGTGCCGAGCTGGTTGTCGATCGTGCCGTTGCCATCGAGATCGTCGCCGAGCTCGGTCTGGACGTCCGACTGCAACAACGTGATGCGGTCGACGACGTAGCGATGCGGCGTGCCGGTGAACGGGCCGACGACATCCGACGATCCGTTCGACGAGGAACATCCCGCGACGAGCGCGAGCGTCAGAAACCGCTTCATCTGCCGCTATCCTACGTCACTTGCGGATGGGCGAGACGTTACGATGGTTACAGTGACCAAGGCCGCGCTCAAAGCCGAGCTCGTCGCGTTGCTCGCGGCCGCGCTCGAGACCGCACGACGCGCTCACGCCGCGGCGCTCGAGGGCGCGACCCACGCGGAGGCCAAGCCCGAGAACAACAAGGACACCCGCGGTCTCGAGCAGTCGTATCTCGCGCGCGGTCAGGCGCAACGCGTCGCCGAGCTGGAGGCCGGGCTCGCCGACGTCAGCGCGCTCGCGTTACGCACGTTCGGACCGCAGGATCCGATCGCGATGAGCGCGTTCGTCACCGCCGAGGAGGACGATCAGCGCCTCCGGCTGTTCATCGCGCCGCACGGCGGCGGCAGCGTGCTCGCGAGCTCCGTGCAGGTCGTGACGCCGGCCTCGCCGCTCGGCCACGCGCTCCTCGGCAAGCGCGTCGATGACGACGTCGAAGTCCGGCTGCCCGGACGAACGCGCACGCTCGTGATCATCGCGATCGAGTGACGCTCGATCCCAGATCTACCGCCAAGGCGCCGAGGCGCCGAGGTCGGAGGGAGGATGGGTTTCGGTTCGACCCATCGTTATCGGTGCCGGCTCGCTTCGCGGTCGGATGGGCACGGATCAACATCGATCACTCTGTCCGATCTTGGCGCCTCAGCGCCTTGGCGGTTTTCCGATCTCTCGAGCGGCGATCTTCATGGCCACGCACTGTGTGAGCGCTTGCGTCTACTTCTTTGGCGGCTTCTTCTTCTTCGGGATCGGCAGGCCGAGGAACGTCTCGACGGGCTCGTCGTCCTCGACGTGCTCGAGGAGGAGCGCTTGCTCGTCGTGCACGAGCTCTTGGATGTCCTCGTCGGTGAGCGACCGGACCGTGCCGAGCCGCAGCTGATCGAGCATGCGGATCGAGAGCTTCACGAATTGCCGGCGATGACCGACCTCGAGCTGCTCTTCGGTGACGGTCGCCGCGAGCTGCTCGAGATTGCTCTGCACGATCTTGTCGTCGGGGGTCCAGTCGTAGGCGCGCTTCGAGACGCGCAGCAGGCGCTTGCCAACTTCGACGAGCAGCTTGCGTGGCTCGAGGTCGAGTGCCTCGAGATCGATCACCGGCGCTTTCGGATTACTCGCGCTCAAGAACTGCACCGGCGCGCCGAGGCGCTGCTGGAGCGCCGGGTACATCGGCAGCACGTGCTCGGTGAACGAAGGTGTCACCGCGTAGAGAATCAGCGTCCGCGGCAGCTCCGATTTTCCGCACAGATCGATCAGCTCGCGCAGATGATCCATCGTCTCCGCCATCGCCTTGGTCGGCTTCGCCTCGGCGGTGACCTGCCGCTCCGCCTCGTCGAGCAAGAGCGCGATGCCTTCGTAACCGAGTCGGTGGACGAGCTGAGCGAGCGAGCGAAACATCCCGAACCCGTTCTCGTTGGACGGCAATTCGTAGATGTTGTTCGCCTTGACCTCGGTCAGCGAGATGTCTTCGCCGCGCAGCCACGCTCCGAGCCGGCGCGCCGTCGGTTCGTCACCGTCGAGCACCGCTCGCGCGACCCCCACGGCAGCATCGCGAAACGAATGCCGCGAGATCGGCGCGCGCCCGAGCGCGGTGTCGATCCACTTGCGCGTCTCCTCTTTCCCATCGACTGCGACGCGGTCTTCGACCCGTCTGCGAATCACGTCATCGATCCCGCGGGTCTCCTCGCCATCGGCGCCGCGCGGCAGCTCGAGTCTCTGTGCGACCGCGCGATAGATCGCGAGCGGCCGATTGAACGGGAACTCTTTCGGCGAGATCGTCACGAACGCGGTCAACAGCTCGCGGCGCCACGCGAGATCGCGCACGCAGTACAAGAAGTGCGTCTTGCCGGCACCGTACGTTCCCTGGATGAGCTTGAAGCTCGAACCCTCGCCACTGCGTACGAGGTCCTGGATGTACGTGGCATCGATCGTCTTCAGATACGACTCGTTCCCGACGTTGACGTGCGAGATCCCGAGCTCGGGTGGTTTCCCGTTCTCGCCCATCTGCGACAGGATCCGTCGCGCTTGGGGCTTGGTCAGCTCTTCGGGAGGTCTCGGAGGGGTCGGTTTCGTCATGGGCGCTCCTTGTGCTCGATCAATCGCAACGATTCGTAGAACGCACCGCCACCGCGATCATCTTCGATCCACACGACGCGTGACTTGCGCATCGCCGCATGACCGGTCGCGATTCCGAGATCGACGCGTCGCCCCTCGATCACGAGCCGCCGCTCGCGACGCAATCGCGCCAGATCCCAGGCGAACTGCGCACGCGTGTAACCCGCGAGCTCCGCGCGGATCTCGACCAGCGGTGCGCGATCCGCCGAGCGCTTCGCGTGCTTCGCGAGCACGGTCGCGTACGCCGCGCCCAGCCTCGGCAACAGCTCGTCGGGAGACAGCGAGCGTGCCTGTAGCTTGTCGACAACCCGCCGCCACGCGATCGCGATCTCGCGCGCGTTGGGACGTACAGAGCCCACGGGCTCGCGTGCATAGCGCAGCCGCGCACGCTGTTTTCCGACCACGACCGTGAGCACGCCGATCCGCCATTCGGGCTCGGGTCGTTCGACGACGAGCCTCGGCACGACGTTCGTACCCGCAAGCGATCGCAGCAGCTCGCGTCCCAGCGACACGCGTCGAGCTTACACCCGCGCTACTGCGTACACGTGAAGAGCGGGCTCGGTGTCGAAACCGACGAGAGCGTGAACATGAAACTGTTCGACATCACGTCGAAACTGTCGGTCGGCGCACGCGACGGCGGCTGGCACGTGAACAGCGTGTCGAAGCTCGTCGAGTACGTGGTCCCATTCGGGCATTCCAGTTGGAACGGCCCACCCGGCAACAACTCGGCGACCACCGTCTTGCCCTCGACTGTGAGCTCCAGACGA
>JAQBQF010000169.1 GCA_028287115.1 Myxococcales bacterium | reverse complement strand
GGTGAAGGCGTAAGCCCGCGATCTCGATCGGTGAGTCGCCCGGATTCAGCACGTGCCGCGCATCGTCCACGCGATACGGGAGCTTGCGAGACATCTCCTCGATCGATGGCACCGGTAGGCCGGCGAGCGACGCGTCGTTCTCGAGAAACTTTCGATAGACCTCGGGCGAGCCGGTCGATTTCGAAAGCAACTGCGTCTGCGTTCCGGTAGGTCCCGTCGGCGGCGGCGACTTGGGCGGTAACGACACGCTCCCGCAGAACCGCAGGACCGTGATCACCGCGACGAGAACGGCACCACCGACGCCTACACCCAATCGGAACTGCTGATCGGCCATCGCCATTTTCAGTCACGTCATCATACATCGAGTAGTTAGGCGTTGCTGCGGACCGCTAAAACATTGACTTGAGTGGGAAGCGAGGCGCTTAATCGGACCACGGGCATGCGAAGGGAAGTTGCACGGCTCGTTGGCTTGATCGCGCTGGCGATCGCCCTGCTGCCCGCAGCTCCCGCGCGCGCCGAAGAGCCGATCGCGCAGCTCACGACCATGCTGTCGAGCTCGAGCGACAAGACGCGGCTATCTGCGGTGGTTTCGCTCGCACGGCTCGGCGACAAGCGCGCATTGAAGCCGCTCGTTACCGCGCTTCACGATCCCAACGCGCAGATCCGCGGTGTTGCCGCCGCCGCGCTGGGCCGGCTCGGCCACCGAGCCGCTCTCCCCGCGCTCCGCAGCGCCGCGACCGATGATGCCGACGCGACCGTGCGTGCCCGCGCACGTGAAGCGACCGTCGCCGTCGCGAAAGCGAATCATGTTCCGGACGAGCTTCCGGCGATCGAGCCGAAGACGCAGGCACGCCACGGCGGGTTCGGCCGCCAACCCCACGCGGTCGAAGATCAGCCCGATCTCTATGTCGTGATCAAGTCGTCGAATGACGACTCGCCCGGCAAGACCGACAAGCCCGCGCGCAAGGTCCACGGTGACGTGATCCGCGACGTGCTGGTCGCTTCGTTCAAGTCCTCACCGACCGTGACGATGATCGCCGCGGATGCCAAGCGCTGGGGCCTCGACCCTCGCCTGCTCGATCTCTCCGTCGTGAAGCTCGATGTCACGCAGAACGGCGGATATATCGAGGTCAACGCCGAGCTTCGTCTCGCGATCTCCGATGAGAACGGCAAGATGTTGTCGTTCGTTTCCGGCGGCGCGAAGGTCCAGATGCCGCAGGCGAAGTTCAACTGGAAGTACCTGCCGAACGTGCGCAAAGAAGCGCTCGAGAACGCGATGCGCGGGCTGTTCGACAAGCTGCTCGAGCACCTGCGCCAGACGTCGCAGAGCTAACAACGCGCGCTGCCGATCCGGTAGGACGCGATGGATCTCGCGGAGCTCGCGTGTCCGCGCGGTCGTCAAAGTGACAGCGTCCCCAGCCACGGACCGGATTGCAGGGCGTACTTTCGTTTGCGTCGACGTTTACGGCTACGTCTACCTCGTGATCCACGTCTCCGCGATTGCGCGGAGACAACCGTACTCGCGCACGCGTGGTCGTATAGTCCCGGCATGTTCCGCCGTGTGGCCCTCGCGTTGGGCGTGCTCGCCCTGTTCGCGACGGACGTGCGCGCGGATGACGTTCGTCCGCCCGATGCGCCGGCTCCCGCGAAGCCGACCGGCCTCATCACGAAGTCGCCGAAGCTCGTGCAGGCGGTCGCGCCCGAGTATCCGCCGGCCGCGCTCGCCGCCGGCAAGCAGGCGAAGGTCAAGGTTCGGATTCACATCGATGCGACGGGCGTCGTGACCGCGGTCGACGTGCTCGAGCATGTCGGCGATAGCTTCGATGAAGCAGCGGTGGCAGCGGCGATGCAGTACGTGTTCGATCCGGCCGAGATCGATGGCAAGCCGGGCCCGATCGCCGTCGAGACCACGATCAACTTCGTGATCGAGGAGCACGAAGCACCGGAGCCGCCACCTCCTCCGCCTCCGGTCGAGCACACGGGCCCGCCGAATCACGCGGGATCGATGTCGGCGCCGATCACGCTGCAAGGTGTCGCGGTCGAGCGCGGCACGAGACGCAAGCTCGCGGGCATCATCGTCGCGATCTCCGAGCTCGGCATCGATGCGGTCACCGATGAGGGCGGCGCGTTCTTTTTCCACGGCGTGCCGCCGGGTCCGTATCATCTGATCGCAGTCGATCCGAGGTTCGATCGGTTCGAGCGTCCGATCACGATCGAGAAGCGCGAGGCGCTCGAGGTGCGGTTGTGGATGCGGCCGAAAGGCGGCAATCCCTACGAGACGGTCGTCGAGGGCGAGCGCGAGGTGCTCGAGGTCACGCGGCGATCACTCCAGCGACAACAACTGACGAGCGTGCCCGGTACGTTCGGCGATCCGATTCGCGTGATCCAGACGCTTCCCGGTCTGCAACGCGCGCCGTTCGGGCTCGGGCTGCTGCTCGTGCGCGGCAGCAATCCCGACGACACGGGGATCTTTCTCGACGGTCACGAGGTGCCCGGGCTGTTTCACTTCCTCGGCGGCCCATCGATCTTCAACGCCGAGATGCTCGAGTCGCTCGATCTCTATCCCGGTGGCTTTCCGGGGCGGTTCGGCCGGCATCACGGCGGTGTCGTCGCGCTCGAGACGCGCCCGACGAAGTCCGACGGCATCCACGGCTCGGCGAAGATCGACTTCATCGACGCCGGCGGTTACATCCGCGCGCCGCTGACGAAGGACATCTCGGTCGCGTTCGCGGGCCGCCGCTCGTACATCGACGCGTTTCTCGGTCTCGTGCTGCCGAAACCGAAACCCGGGCAGCAACGGATCGTCACGCCGGTCTACTACGACTATCAGGCGCGCGTGGACTTGAACCTTCACGCCGACGGACGCGCGAGCGTCTTCGTGATCGGCTCGTCCGACGGCTTGCACGTCCTCAACAAGGATCCCGATGCCGCGACCTCGACGGATCTCAACAGCTCGGTGAAGTTCTTCCGCGTGATCGGCGACTACACGCGGCCGCTCCACGGTGATCTCAAGCTGACGCTGTCGCCTGCGTGGGGACGCGACACGATCTCGTTCAGCGGCGCACAGGCCGAGACCGCCGGTCCGTTCACGAGCCTCTCCGTCGTCAACACGGACCTGTCGTATCGGATGCGCGTCCACGGCCAGCTCTCGACGCGCTTCTTGCTCGACACCGGCATCGACATGCTGAATCGATCGACGCGCTACGAAGCGCTGATTCCGATCGACGACACGTTGATCGATCCGAGCGGCGTCGACATTCCGCCGTCGCAGATCTTCCGCGGCTCGCAGCAGCTCGGAATCGGCGCGTATCTCGATCTCGGGATCGATGTGACGAATCGACTCCGCCTGATCCCGAGCCTGCGCGCCGACGGCTACTTGCTCGATGGCGTCGTTCGCCAGTCGCTCGATCCGAGGCTCGTCGGCCGCTACAAGTTGTCGCCGCAGTGGACCGCGAAGGCGTACATCGGCAAGTTCACGCAACCGCCGCAACCCGAGGCGTTCGATCGGCGATTCGGTAACCCGAACATCCAGCTCGAGCGCGGCTATCACTATGGCCTCGGCTACGAATGGAAACCTGATCGGCTGTGGTCGATCGACAGCGAGATCTACTACGTCGATCGACGCGACCTCGTGGTGTTCACCGACGCTCTGACGGCGAGCTCCGACGGCACGTTCACGCCCGTCAACTTCGTCAATTCCTCGACGGCGACCTCCTACGGGCTCGAGGCGATCATCAAACGCGAAATCAGCGAGCACGCGTACGGCTGGCTGTCTTACACGTTCAGCAAGTCGCGCCAGCAACGCGAGCCCGGCGGAACGATCACGCCCACCGCGTTCGATCAGCCGCACGTGCTCAATGCGGTCGCGAGCTACAAACCCGGCCGCGGCTTCGAGCTCGGTGCGCGGTTCCAGCTCGCGAGCGGCCGCACCGATACGCCCGTGATCGGCGCGACCTACAATGCGGACACCGGCAACTACGTACCGCTCCGCGGCCCGACACGATCGATCCGCCTGCCGGATTTCTATCAGCTCGACGTCCGGATCGAGAAGGACTGGCTGTACGACACCTGGAGCCTCGGCCTCTACCTCGACATCATCAACGTGCTCAACACGCAGAACGTCGAGGCGATCCAGTACGACTATCGGTTCCGAAACTCGTCGCCGATCACGAGCTTTCCGATCCTGCCGACGCTAGGACTCAAGGGCACATGGTGAAGCGGCTGATCGCCTGCGCATTCCTCGTCGGGTGCGGCACGTTCGAAGATCCGAACGTCGTGCTCGATCTCCGGATCATCTCGATGACCGCGACGCCGCCGGAGCAGATGGTCGATGTCGATCTCTCGAAGCCGCTGATGCCGATCGATCTCCTCGGCCAGCTCGCACCTGCCGAGGTGTGCGGCCTGATCGCGGATCCGAACTTCGAGCGCAACCTGCGCTGGACGATGACGCTGTGCACGCTCTCGGCGGGCCGTTGCGATGGGACTCCGACGAAGCTCGGCAGCGGACTGCTCTCCGATCCGGATCTCACGACGCCGGAGCCGCGGATGTGCGTGACGGTCCAGCCCGATGGCAACCTGCTCGGGACGCTGCTCGAAGCTCTCGACGGCGACACGCTGCACGGCCTCGGCGGCGTCGATTACGGCGTGTCGCTCCAGATCGGAGGCGAGACCGCAGACCCGGCGCTCGATCAATTCGCCGACAAACATCTGCGCGTCTCGCCACGAATTCCCGCGGACCGCGCGGCGAACAACAATCCGTCGCTCACGGGCATCCAGGCCGTGATCGACGGCGGCTCGCCGATCCCACTGCCACTCGGCAGGTGCATCGACTTCCAACCGCCGAACCTGCCGCTCTCTGTCGCGCCTGCACAGAAAGTTCGCCTGACCCCGATCGAAGCCGACGGTGCACGCGAGCCGTACGTCGTGCCGACACTCGACGGCAAGACGCGGATGTTCACCGAGAGCCTCAAGTATCAATGGGTCACCACCGGCGGCAGCTTGTCGAAAGGCAGCAGCGGCGGGCCGCACGATCCGTTCGGCAACCCGGCGCCGCTGTTCACCGACT
Organism: Myxococcales bacterium; assembly: GCA_028287115.1. Lineage (GTDB taxonomy): Bacteria > Myxococcota_A > Polyangia > Haliangiales > Haliangiaceae > JABFXX01. The sequence continues at coordinate 29,096 of JAQBQF010000169.1, read as the reverse complement.
GGACCGCGCCGAAACCTGCGGACCTCGCCGGACCGACCGACTTCTCGTTGTGGATCGTGCAGCGCGACGAGCGCTTCGGAGAAGCTTGGTACGAGTCATGTCTTCACGTCGAGCCATAGGCTTGTTGGCGCGATAGGCCCGTGACATCATCGCGCGATGCGAGGATTCGTCGTCGTGGTCGCGTTGGTCGGTTGCGGCGGTCACCCCAATCAACCGAGCGCTGCCTCGGCGGCACCACCGCCTTCGGTGAAGGCGGTGCCCGTGACGGCCGCAACGGTCGACGGCGGTCTCGACAACGCCGACCCGCACGCTTTGTCACCTGACAGCGACGAGCTCACCGAAGCGATTTCGACCGGCCTCGTCGCCGGTGGTCCGGAGAGTCAGCGTGCCCAGGGCAGCGGCGGCGGACCTACGCTCGACCTCGGCCAGGACACTGGCACCAAGCGTCCCCAGGGCGGCGGTGGCGGTTTGCGCGGACAGCCGATCGGCGTTCCAAAGGTCACCTCCGTCGGCGACGTGACGGTGTCGGCGGGCCTCGACAAGGCGATCATTCGCAGGTACGTGCGACGAAACCTCAACAAGATTCAGTACTGCTACGAGAAGAAGCTGGTGAGAGTAGCCGGGCTCCATGGCAACGTGACCGTGAAGTTCACGATCGAGAAGACGGGCCTCGTCACGAACACGAAGGCGAGCGGCTTCGACATTGACGTCGTCGACTGTCTGGTCGAGACGTTCAACGCGCTCGAATTTCCGAAGCCGAAAGACGGTGCCACCGTGAAGGTCAGCTATCCGTTCACGTTCTCGTCGACTCGGGACCAGTGACCTCGCAACCGCATCGTGATCACTCGACGATGAACGAGACCGGATTCGACGTGCGCCCTGCCGCGGTGACGACGACATCGGCAGAGCCGGCCGTGAGCGCGGGGACCTCGACCATGATCGCGGTATCGCTCCACTGAGATGGCGTCGCCGGCGAGGTCTCGAAGTTCACGGTGCCGCTGACCGCGCAGGTCGGATCCTCGTTGCCGGTATTCGGGCGCTGGCAAAAATAATTGCCGACGATCGTGACGACCGAGCCGACGGGCGAATGATCCGGCGTGACGCTCGAGATCTGCGGCGCGGGAACGTCGTCGTTCGCGGAGCAGCCAAGCGCGACCGAGAGCGCGCTCGCGAGCGAGACCGCGATCAGGCGCTTAGATACATGCGTCGCATAGCCCGCGGACATGGACCTCGACTTGCCGCTGCTTGACGGCGCGCGGCGCCTTGGCGCGGCGAATAGCGAGCTCGATCTCGGGCATGCACTCGACGATCCCACACTCCGTGCACACGAAATGCGGATGGGAAACAGACTCGTGCGCCTCGCTCAGCGCCTCGAAGCGCCACACGTGATCACCGATATCGGTGCGGCGCACGAGACCGACCTCGGCGAGATCGGTGAGGTTGCGATAGATCGTCGCGCGGTCCCACGCCTGCGTATCGAGCCGATCGGCCACGTCTCCATGCGACATCGGCGTATCCGTCGAGCGGAGGAGCTCGAGCACGGCGAGCCGCGACGGTGTGGCGCGCAGGCCCTTCCCTCGAACCGCGAGGCGCAGCTCGTCGAGGTTTTGCCGGTTCGCCATACGCTCACTCTACGCCCTCCATCCACTCCGCGCAAGCACCTGCAATTGTTGTGCATCTGCGCGTGGCTGGCGAGATGGAGCGAACGCGGACGAGCAGGTATCCTGTGCCCGATGTCCCTGCGCTCGCACTTCGAGACACTCGTGCGGGTCGCTCCAGCAGAACAGGTCGCGGATCGCGGGCTCGAGGTCGACCCGAAGCTCGTCGGCCTCGATCGCAAAGTCATCGATGCGATCTGGCGCGCGACGATCGCGACGTATCGTACCGGGCTGTATCCGGCGATCGCGCTGTGCATCCGGCGACGCGGGCAGGTCGTGTTCGACCGGTCGCTCGGGCATGCCTCCGGCAACGCGCCGACGGATCCGCCGGACGCTCACAAGGTCGCCGCAACTCCGCGCACGCTGTTCAACATCTTCTCGGCATCGAAGATGGTCACGGCGATGCTCGTCCACCTGTGCGATCAGCGTGGGCTGCTTCACCTCGACGATCCGGTCGCTGCCTACATTCCCGAGTTCGGCGAGCACGGCAAGCATCGGATCACGCTGCGACACGTCCTCACGCATCGTGCAGGCATCCCGCACATTCCGCCGCAGTTCGCCGATGTCGGGCTTCTCGAGCGGCCGAACGAGATCTTGTCGCTGCTGTCACGGCAGAAGCCGCGGTGGCGCGCCGGGCAGCGCCTCGCATATCACGCGCTGACCGGCGGCTTCGTGCTCGGTGCCGTCGTCGAGCGCGTGATGAACAAGCCGCTTCGCGACGTGATGCACGACGAGATCCTCGGCCCCCTCGGGTTCGACGGTTTCAATTTCGGCGTACCGGCGGCACGCATTCGCGAGGTCGCGGTCAATGCGTTCACCGGCCCGCCGGTGTTGCCGCCGCTGTCTCAGGTGCTCAAGCGCATGCTCAGCGTGCACTTCTCGGAGGCGGTCCGCGTCTCGAACGACCCGCGGTTTCTGACCAGCGTGATCCCGGCGGGGAACATCGTGTCCACCGCGAACGAAGCATCGCGGTTCATGCAACTGCTGCTGAGCGGTGGTGAGCTCGATGGCGTGCGGGTGTTCGAGACACGCACGATCAAGCGCGCGATCGCGGAGCAAACCTATTTCGAGCTCGATCTGACCATGGGCGCGCCGATCCGTTACAGCATGGGCTTCATCCTCGGCGCACGCTTCGCGAGCCTCTACGGCCTCGGCACGCAACGCGCGTTTGGCCACCTCGGTTTCACGAACGTGTTCGTGTATGCCGATCCAGCGCGCGATATTGCCGTCGCGCTGATGACGAGCGGTAAGCCCGCTTTGTCACCGGGCCTCACGCGCACGCTGATGATCATGCAGACGATCGCGCGGAAGATCCCCCGTGATGGCAACGGTCCGCTCAGGCGATGATCAAGGCGCGAGCTCGGCCGCGACGACTCGCGCGACGAGCTGGGTTCCGAGGACGAGATAGCTCAGGTCGACCGTCGCAGCCGTGTCTTGCGGTGTGTGGCGATAGGGCGAGGTATCGCCGCCGACGTATTCTTCGGTGATTCCGACGGAAGGGAAGCCCGCCGAGCGGAATGACTGATGATCGGTACCCGAGGTCGTCGTCGGCGTCACCGGAATGCCGAGGAGTCCTGCCGCTGCGCGATATTCTGTTTCGAGCGCCGCGGTCGGCAGCTCGAGCTCGAAGCGGCGGTCCCCGTCGGAGTCCCAGCCGATCTGATCGACCGTATGCACCGCGATCACGTTCGCGCCTTGCGCGGACAACACATTAGCGTAGGCGCGACTGCCGAACAGACCCTGTTCCTCCTCGTCGAACAGCATGATCGTGACCGTCGCGCCACGGCACGGCACATCGTGCAGATAGTGCGCAACGCCGATCACGGCCGCGACTCCGGTGCCGTTGTCATTCGCACCCGGACTGCCTGTCACCGTGTCGAAATGCGCGCCGACGATGATCTGCCGCGTGGTCGTGATCGTCGCAGGGATCGTCGCGTAGACGTTGGCGCCCGTCGGATACGTCTCGAGCATCGGTGTCCAGCCCGCCGTGGTGAGCTGCATCGCGAGCTCGGTGCGTGTGGTGTCGCGCTCGCTTGCCGTCGCGCGTGGCGCCTGAGCGAGTTGCGTCACCACACCCGTGACGAGCCCGCTCAACGAGCCGGCGTTGGGCGCCGGCGGCACGCACTGCGGATCCGCATCGAAGGTCGCGGCGGCGTTGTCGCCACACGCAACGAGCGTGCAGGCCGCGAGCGCGAGCCACTTCACGACGAAGGTTTGTCCCGCACAGGCTCGGAGTAGTCGGGATTCGCTTCGATGTGAAAGTGATCGTGATGAGAGATCGGATCGTTCTTCGGCGTCAGCACGACGCGAAACGTGCCGCTGTCGTTGATCTCGCGCTCGATCGAGAGCAACAGCTCGTCATCTTGCTTGTAGTCCTTCGCGACGATCGCTTCGCGCCCGGTATCGTCGACGAACGACACGACATCCATCGCGAGCCCGAGCGCATGCCTCGACAGCATGTCCTTGGTCTTGCCAAAGGCGCGGACCTTGCTCCAGCGATACACGCTGCCGACGCGGACCTCGCGCACGCCGAGCTCGTAGAGGTGCGGCGCGAACGTTGCGAGGGCGAGCACGAGCTGGCAGTCCATGACGACCGCGCGCTTGTCGTAGACGTTCGTGTACGTGATGCCGCCGATCTGAGAATCGGGGAGCGTGATCGCATCGACGATGTGCCCTTCGCGCTTCGCCACGTGCCACGTGACGCCGAGCTCGTCGAGCTTCGCTTCGCAGGCCTTCGCGGCTTCGGTCATCGTCTTCGACGGTGGCCACGTGAACCCGCGGGGCATATTGTTGGCCTGCTCGCGCTGCGGGCGAGCGTCGGCGATCGACACCACTCCCGCGACCACCACGATCCACACCGGGCGAAACATGGCGCGGACCATACCAGGTAGCGCGTGCAACGGGCGTCGGATCGCTGTGCCGCTGCCCGCGACCTACATCACGGTGTACGTCCAGACGCGCGGCGGCTCGATCGGATTCTCCAACGACGGCTACACCGATCTGCGCGGTTGGTTCGATGACGCGACGCCGTCGACCAACGATGTCGACGGCGTCGAGCGGTTTTTGATCGTCGTGTCCTGCGGGGGCTTGGATCGTCGAAACGACACCCCCCGCGCATTGATCGCGTTCGTGCTACCCCACCCGCATGTTCCATCGCGGAGAGCTGACCGTTGCGACGCGCGGGCGCGGCATCTACGACATCACGCGCGAGGTCGCGGCGATCGTTGCACAGAGCGCCGCTCGCAATGGCCTCGCGACGTTGTTCATCCACCACACGAGCGCATCGCTGATCGTCTGCGAGAACGCGGATCCGAGCGTGCGGCACGATCTCGAAGCGTTCGCGGCGCGGCTCGTGCCAGACGGTGATCGCATCTTCACGCATGACGCCGAGGGCGACGACGACATGCCGGCACACGTCCGAACCGTGCTGACGCAAACGTCGATCGGCGTGCCGATCGAGCAGGCGAAGCTCGCGCTCGGCACCTGGCAGGGACTCTATGTCTGGGAGCATCGAACCGCGCCGCACGAGCGCAGAGTGTCGGTGACCGTGATCGGCGAGTGACCGAGTTCTTCGCCACGCTACGCGAGACGTTCGCGACCCTGGCCGCGGCGGATCGCTCGCTCAAACGGTTCGGCGCGGCACAGCATCGGTACGAGCTCGCGCCGCCGGTCGCGGATGTCGCCGCGATCGAGCGAGCGCTGGGTGCGACGCTCCCCGACGACTATCGCGACTACATCATGCACGTCGGCGCCGGCGGCATCGGGCCTTACTACGGCCTCCTCCGCGCCGACCGCGCCGCGGTGTTCGCGATCGACCTCCCCGACTCGCGTGCGCTTCCGATCTGCCACCTCGGCTGTGGATACGCCGCGCTCCTCGCGCTCGACGGTCCGGCGCGCGGACAGGTGTGGATCCAGGCGCAGGCGATGATCCAGCCGATCCGGCCGAGCTTCACCGTATTCCTGCTCGATTGGATCGATCGGCTATCGCGAGCTGAATGGCTCGACAGCTTTGTCAGCGCAGGCACGTGCGGGCTGGCAGGCGCGCTCAGCGGCTATCTCGATCATTGTGAACGGGCTCGCGGCCTTCCGTCCGGCGCGCTCGATGGGCATGCCCTTCGCGAAGATCTCGCACTGCTCGGTCCTGCAGCGATCAGGCTCGCGGCGGAGGGCCCCGCATCGCTGTTCGCACCCGGCGATCCGGTCGACCCGTGTCTCGCGTGCGTCAAGCTGCTCGACGGCATGGTCGAGCGCGGGCTCGGTCGCGATGTGGTGGCGCCCGGGTTGCCACCGCTCCCGACGCGTTAGGCGATTCTCCGCAAGCAACTCACCGCGCTGACGCTCGGTTGTCACACCGATTGTCTAGGGTGCGGGCGATGGTCGTATTCTCGAACCACCGTCTCGGGCCAAGCGCCGAATTCTTGGTGTCGGCCGCCGTCGCGAGCGCGATGTTGCGCGAGACCGTCGCAGCCGCCCGGCCGCTCGCGACCTCGCGTTGGGAGCTCGAGCTCGTCACCTGGCTCGACGAGCGCGTCGATACGAACGTCTCCGAGCTCGATGTTTCGGACCTCGCGTGGACGCGCGATCACTTCGAGCATCAGAAAAGTTTTGTGACCGCGGCCATCGCGCTCGCGGCAGCCGGCTCCGAGAACGGTCCCGCCCTGACCCGCTGGCGCCGTATGATCGAGGCTCATCCTCCGGATGCAGTACAATTCGGACGTCGTTGGGCATGGCTTTCACCTAGTCCAACCGCTTGAAAATACAGGCGGTCTGAGCACTTTCGCGGCATGCGCAAGTCCTTTCGGTCAGGGCCGGCGACCGCCGGTTTGAGCTAGAGTGCGCCCGTGGCCGAGGCCGTCGCAGGACCCGGGTTTTACCCGCAGCCGAACGAGTGGACCTGTGGTCCGTTCGCGCTGAAGCACGCCTTGTTGGCGCTCGGCCGGATGGTCGATGTCAATCAGATCTCTTCGACCGCTCGCACGCACTGGTGGTCGGGCACGAACGAGATCCAACTCGCCCGCGCCGCGCGCGAATTCGAATGCGATCTGGTGCTCGAGCGCCGGAGCGACGCCGAAGCCGCGCGCAAATTGCTTACAAAATATCTGCGTGAACAAACCCCGGTGCTGTTGTGTGTCGAGGAATGGACGCACTGGATCACGGTGCTGCGCGCCGAAGATCGCCGGTTCGTCGTGGTCGACTCGACCGACGATCCTTTGTTGTCGGTCCTCACGTGGCCGCAGCTCCGCAATTGGTGGCGCTACCACGATGTCGACTACATCAAGGACAAGCCGCCGATCCTCTACGACTTGATGGCGGTGACCCCGCGGTTCCGCACGACGGTCAAAGCGGACTTTTCGGTCGACCGCGTCAAGTTTCTCCGCCGCCCCGAAAATCGCCGGCTCGCGCGACACTGGAACGAGTACCTCGAAGATCTCCTCGAGATCTGCAAGCCACCGTCGGTGCGCATCGCGCAACCGCTGTCGATGGGCGAGTTCCTGCGCAGGCACGCCGAGATCCTGATGACCCGCGCCGTGTACTGGCACGGCGACGTCAATCGCGACGAAGTCGCGCGCGTGCTGCGCGACTTGCGGTTTGTCTCCGAGACCTACGGTCTCGTGATTCCCGCATCGATGAGCCGCCGCGCGCTCGCCGATCTCGCGATCGTGATCTCGCTCTGGTGCTGCGCAGATCGCGGAGTCGATCCGATGTTTGGAGCACCGGGTGCGGATCCGCGGACGGACGCGACGCGCTCGAAGGCTCGCCGCGCCAACGGCCGCCGCTAGCGCGCATCTCCTACGCCACGATGGTCGCAGCCGGAAGTGGGTGATGAGATGCGCTCAATGAACGGCGACGTTCAGCATCATGCTGCCGCCGTGGCCGAGCTCGAACTTCGAGCCTCGGATGACCACCGTCGTCGACTCGCTGCGGTACTCGGCGTCATTCGAACGCGACCACCAATCGATCGAGAGCTTGACCCCTGCTGCGGTATCGCTCTCGGCGCAGATCTTGATCTCGTCCTGATGGTCCGGAAGCTTCTCGACGCTGCGGCCACACACGTGCTCGACGAGGACGATCTCGTGCGCGCGGATGTCGTTGCCGGATTTGATTTGAAGAAGGATCGTGATCGGTTGTTGTGAAGACACGCGTGGCGTGTCGGCGAGAGCGGGGCCGCAGAGGAGGGCGACGATGGCGAGCATCTTGATCATGCGGCCGCATCGAGCAAGCGCCGCGCCGATCGGCAACTATCCGATCGCCTGTCGCGAACACGTCACGCCGTGACAGAACGTCAGCGATCGAGCTCTTCGACCGCCGCATCGGCGACAGCACGGCGAAGCGCCTTGATCGCCTCCGCGGTTCCACCGTGACGCGTCGGATGAACGCGATTGGTCAGCAGAGATACCCACCGGCGATGTGGCAGATCGAGCCACAGCGAGGTACCCGTGAATCCGGTGTGACCGACGGCGCCGATCCGAGGCCATCGATCACCGGCATGCGAGACGCCCGGCACCGCCGACGGTGAATCCCAGCCGAGGCGCCACGTCGCGCTCGCGACCGGTGGATCCGTGAAGAACCGGGTGACCACGTCGGTGCGGAGCTTGCCGCGAGGCTGCCCGGCCGCCGTGTCGACGATCGCCGCCGCGAACGCCGCGACATCTCCGATCGTTCCGAACAGGCCCGCGTGCCCGCAGACGCGACCACCGAAGTACGCGTTCTCGTCGTGAACGAGCCCGCACACAAGCCCGCGGTCGTCGAGCTCGGTCGCGACCGCATCTTCGATCGGCGTCTGCGCGTACCCGGCGGCGATCGCGAGCGGACCCGCGACGTGCTCGGCGAACGCGCGTTCGAGCGGCATCCCGGCGGCGCGCTCGAGGATCGCGCCGAGCATGATGAAGCCGAGGTCGCTGTACACCGGCTCGATGCCCGGCGCCGACGCCGGCTCGGTCGCCGCCATCGTGACGAGCGCCTCTCGCGGCGACGGCTGTCCCGCGAGCTCGCCCGCGCGCAGTCGGCGAAAGAATTCGACATGTGCCATGCAGCCGGCCGAGTGCCCGAGGAGCTGCCTCACGGTGCCCAAACTTTGGGCCTCGGGAATCCACCGGCGGATCGGAGCTTCGAGATCGAGCCGGCCTTCACCGACCAGCACCATCGCGAGTGCGACCGTCGCCATCGGCTTCGTGACAGATGCGAGATCGAATCGCGCAGCCTCGGTGATCAGTGGCCCCTGATCGGGGACCCGGCGCACGCGGCCTCGAACGAGCCGGAACACCTCGTGGCCCCGATCTCCTACGGAAACGGCAGCGGCCGAGCCCAAGCCCAGTGCCAGTGCCTCGTCGACCAACGCGGCAATCCGATCCATGCGGGACATCGTAGCGTGCTACATTGGCCTCCACGTGACTCGGTACGAGCTGCTCGACCGTATCGGCGTCGGGGGCATGGCGGAGATCTTCCGCGGCAAGGCCGTGGCCGCTGGTGGCTTCGAGAAGCCCGTTGCCATCAAGCGCATCCTTCCGCATTTGTCGCAGGACAGGCGGTTCGTCGAGCTGTTGATCGCCGAAGCCAAGGTGCTGTCGCTGCTCAAGCACCGCAACATCGTGCAGATCTTCGACGTCGGCCTCGGCGACGACGGTCAGTACTTCCTCGTCATGGAGTTCGTCGACGGCAAGGATCTCGGCGCGGTCCAGCGCGCGCTCGAGACCAAGCGCCGCCGAATTCCCTTCGACCTCGTGCTCCATCTCGGCGCCGAGATCTGTGAAGCGCTCGAGCACGCGCACACCGCGCGGTCGCCGGAGGGCAAGTCGATGTCGCTCGTCCATCGCGACGTGTCGCCGTCGAACGTCCTGTTGTCGCGTGCGGGCGAGGTCAAGTTGACGGACTTCGGGATCGCGAAGCGCGCCGAGCAAGATGCGACCCAGGGCGGCGCGGTGCGCGGCAAGTTCGCCTACATCTCTCCGGAACAGGCGCGCAACGAGACCCTCGATCCGCGCAGCGACGTGTTCTCGGTCGGAATCCTGATGTGGGAGCTGATCTGTAATCGGCGCCTGTTCAGCGGCCTCGACGACATGGCGGCGCTGCGCGCGGTTCGCGAGCCGCAGGTTCAGCGGCCGACCGAGATCGATCCACGGCTCCCACCGGAGATCGATGGGTTGATCATGAGCGCGCTCGCGAAGGACAAGACGCGCCGGCATGCGAGCGCCGGTCAATTCGGGCAGAAGCTGCGCTCGCTGCGCTATTCGCTCGAGGCGACGGTCGGCGATCCGGCGACCGAGCTCGCGAAGATCATCGAGTCGACCGAGGAGGTCGAGCGCCAGAGCGCGACGGTGATTCCTGTGAAGAAGCCGTCGTCGGCGGGCGGCTTCGACTTCGAGCCGTCGGAAGCGACCGTCATTCGGATTCGCACCGCGGACGCGTTCTCGGCGCGCGACAACGACGCGAGCATCGTCCGTGCGCGCGAGGTGATCGATCGGTTCGAAGAAGAAGAGACGCGGCTCGCGCAGCTCTCGGGCGATCAGATGCGGATGCTGCGTGGAGACAGCTCGTCTCGCGACAGCGGCGAGATGACCGCCGCCGCACCGCCGATCAATCCGCGCAGCCGCCGGCCGAGTGCCGAACCGACGCGCGCGCAATTCCCGATCGACGACGATGGCCCGACGGCAACCCCACCACGGCCGGAGGTGCCGGCGAACGAGCACTTCAGCTCCGAGGAAGCGACGCGGCTCCATCGCCGCACGCCGCCGCCGCAACGCATCGGCCCGCCGACCGCCCCGCCACCGCTGCCTTCGCGCGCGCGCGGGCCTACGCCGGGACCACCGCCGGGGACCGTGCATGATCGCTCGGCGTTGCCTGGCATGACCTCGCCGAAATCGATCCCGAATCCGTCTACGAAGGTGCCCGTTCCGATGGCCGCGATGCCACTGCCTCCGCCGCAACCATCGCCGCCGGTCGCGCCTGCTCCTTATTGGGGGCCTCCGATCGCGCCGCATCGCCCCGAACGCGCCGCGACACCGACCGCGCAAGAGTCGTTCGACCGTCCGGTGTATCCGCAGCGCCCTTCGATGCCGCAGGTCTCCGGGTTTCAGAAACCGGCCAAGAGCGTGCTGCAGCCGTGGATGCTGATTGTAGGTGCGTTGATCATGGCGGCCCTCGCATTTGCGATCACGCGCGCCTTCATTCGGTAGCGCGATCGTGGAGGCTCGCGCGTTTGGATCCCCATGCAGGGAATCAAACCTGATGGGTTTCCAGGGCTTGTAACTCCACATCAAATTCCGGTCACGAAATGACCGCGCCGGCACACGTGGGGGGTGACATGCACGCCATGGCGACCACGGGAGAGCCCGCAACAGACCCCGTTGTCGAGCTCATCACGGCGGGCAAGCATCGCGAGGCGCTGACGACCTGTGCCCGCACGCACCACGTCGTGCTCGGGAGATTGTGCATGGCGCTGCTCGGATCGAAGGCCGATGCCGACGAAGCCGTGCAGGAGACGTTGCTCCGTGCACATCGCGCGATGCCGACCTATCGCGGTGAAGGCTCCGTCAAAGCGTGGCTGTGCGGGATTGCCCGCCACGTCTGCGCGCACGTGCTCGAGACGCGCCGCCGCGGCCGCGAGATCTTGGAAGTGGTACCGATCGAAGAAGAGGCTCGCGACGCGTTCACCGCGCGGCGCCGTGCGCGCGTGATTCGCGAAGGTCTCGAGAAGCTCAAGCCGAGCGAGCGCGACGTGCTCGTTCTTCGTTATGTCGCCGACCTCAGTCATCGCGAGATCGCGGTGGCGTGCGGGGTCGATGAAGCGGCGGCTCGCAAGCGGATCAGCCGCGCGCTGGCTCGCCTGCGTTCCGTGATGCCCACCGGGGAGATCGAATCATGAGTACCTGTGATCAAGTAACCGACGACCTCGCAGAGCTCGTCGATGGAAACCGCGACGCGATCGCTCGCCACGCCGATCATCTCGCGAGCTGCGATACATGCCGCGATGCCAGGCACGAGGCCACGAAGGTCGCGGCCATGCTCGTCGATGCGGGCTCCGATCACGTGCCTGCTGCTGACCTCGTCGACAAGCTGCTCGCGGCGGTCGACCGCGAGGCAAAGCCTGCGCCCAAGCCGCTGGTGACGAACATCGCCGAACCGACCCGCCGAGCCTCGCGATCGCGGACGTGGCTCGTCGCCGGCGCTGCCGCGGCGATGGCTGCTTCCGGTACGGCGGTCGTGATGTCGCGCGGCGGCGGTGCAAAGACGCCCGCGAGCAGTGCGCCAAGCTTCGCGAAGACCGGCTCGATCGCGACGATCACGAACGTGACGCGCGCGGCAAAAGACGGCGCACTCGGGATCGAGATCAAGGATCAAGGCGGCTGGCGCGCACTGACCCGCGCAGAGCAGATCGCCGCCGGCGCAGAGCTCCGCACCGACGCACGCACGCGGATGTCGCTCGACCTCGCGGAGGGCACGAAGCTCGTCCTCGATCACAACACGGCGATCGCGTTCGATCCGGCGGAGCTCCGGCACATCCGGATCACCGGGGGCCGCTTGCTAGCGGATGTCGCGCATATCGACGGGCGCCCGGCGACGATCGCGACGCCGAGCGGAACGATCGATGTCGTCGGCACACGCTTCATCGTGACCTCGACGGACGCGGTCACCGCGGTCCAGGTCGTACGCGGCCAGATCGTGCTCAACGGATCGAACGGCGCGCACGACGCCGTGCGCGCGGGCGAAGAAGGCACGATCGAGAATGGTGCGCTGAGCGTCAGCCCCGTGCCCGCACTCGCACACGAAGCAGAATGGGCCGAGCTCGGCAATCCAGCCGTCAAGACCGACGAGGCCATGTCGGGGCTCGGCGCGTTGCGCGCGTACAAGCCCGGCGAGAAACGCGACCGCGACTGGAACCTCGCGCTCGCGAAGCACGACGTGAAGGTCCGGATCGTAGGACCTATCGCACGCACCGAGATCACCGAGACGTTCCGCAACGACAGCACGACCGAGCTCGAAGGCGTCTATCAGTTTCCGCTGCCGCCCGACGCGCAGATCGACGGTCTCGCGCTCGATGTCTCCGGTGGTTTCGTCGAAGGTGCGTTCGTCGACAAGGAGCGCGGCGCGAAGATCTGGAAAGGTGTGATCGAAAAGGCGACGCCGAAGATCCAGCTCGCGACCGATCGCAATGACGTGATCTGGGTCAACGGCTCGTGGCGAGACCCCGCGCTCCTCGACTGGAAGCGCGGCGGGCGGTTCGAGCTCCGCGTGTTCCCGATCCCGGCGAAGGGCCAGCGCACGATCAAGCTCGCGTACACGCAAGTGGTCGCACCGCGCGGTCCGTGGCGCCAGTACGTCTATCCACTGCCGCACTCGAGCGATGGCTCGACGGTCGCCGATCAGCTCACCGTCGATGTCGAAGTTCGCGGCGCGATGCCCGGCTTCGTGCGCAGCGCCGGCTATGACCTGACGCCCGATGCGGCGCGTCGCGACGTCAACGCGCTCACGCTGACGCAATCCGGCTTCGTGCCGCGCGGCGATCTCGTGATCGGCTACCGCGCGACCGACGGCGCGGCAGAGCTTCGTGCGTGGACCTACGCCGGCGGCGCGGCCGTCGCGCCCGACGAGAAGCTGCTCGACAAGAAGAATGTCGGTATCGATCCCGCGGTGGTCAGCGCGCAGCGCATGGAGGCCGCGGATACCCGCCCGACCGCGGTCCTCGCGTTGCGTCCGACGCTGCCGCGCTGGCGCGAGACCAAGTCGCATGACTACATGATCGTGCTCGACGCGAGCCAATCGATGGTCGGCGAACGCTTCACGCGTGCGACCGAGCTCGCGGCTTCGCTGATCGATCAGATGGATCGGCGCGACCGGTTCTCGGTGATGACGTGCGATAGCGACTGCCGCAAGCTCGGCGATCTGCGTGCGCCTTCGCCGCAGGCCGTGACGGAGATGCGGACGTGGCTCGCGAGCGACCCGCAGGCCGGCGCCACCGATGTCGTCGCGAGCGTGCGCGCGGCACGCGAAGCTCTGCAAGGCAACGACGACCGCGAGCGCTGGGTGCTCTACGTCGGCGACGGTTTCGCGTCGACCGGGTTCCGTCGCGTCGCGGATGTCGAGCGTGCGCTCGCCGGCAGCCCGATCCATGTCTCGACGATCGGCATCGGTGCGGACGCCGATACCGCGTTGCTCGCGGCCGCGGCGCGCGGCGGCGGTGGCAGCTTCCTCGCGTTCGTCCCCGGTCAACGGATGACGACGGCCGCGGCGAGCGCCCTCGAGTCGACCTACGGCGCCGCGCTGAGCGACGCGAAGATCGAGCTGCCCGCGGGGCTCGCCGACGTCGCGCCGACGATCGTGCCGACGGTGCGCGCCGGCGACGAGGTCCTCCTCGCGGCGCGAGTCACCGGCGATGTCCAAGGTGATGTGATCGTGCGCGGCACGGTCGCGGGTCAGCCGTTCGAGCAGCGCTATCCGTTGCACCTGACCGTGTCCTCGGCGTCGGGCAATGGCTTCGTGCCGCGCCTGTGGGCGACGCTCGCGATCGAGCAGCGCGAGCGCAACGGCGGTGGTGATGAGCGCGCGAAGATCGTCGCGCTGTCGCAGGCGTACGGCGTGATGTCGCGCGAGACCTCGCTGCTCGTGCTCGAATCGCAGGCGATGTTCGATGCGTTCGGCGTCGACCGTCACGTGCCGACCGCGAAGTGGACGGGCGAAGAGCAGCTCGAAGAAGTCGCGAGCACCGGCACGCTGCCGATCGTCGCGGCGAACGACCTTGCGAGGGACGAATCGAGAAGCGCGCCTGCGAAGAAGGCCAAGGCGCCTGCGATGGACAAGGCCGACGACTACGAAGGACCGGTCGGGACCTCCGCTGCCAGCACGGCGCCTGCTCAGGACAAGCCGATGCCGGCGCCGCAAGCTGCGCCTGTGCCGTTCGGGCACGGTTCAGGCCGAGGTGGCGGAGGCTTGGGCATCCTCGGTAATAGCAACCGCGGCTACGGCTTCGAGATGCGACGCACGTGGGTGCGCGTGCCGTCGGTGACGCCTTATGACACCGTGTCGCCGAGCATCATCGCCGCGATCGGCGAAGCGGAGCGCAACCTCGCGAAGACGCCAGATAGCCGCGAGCGGCACCGCGCACTCGTGCAGGCGCTGTCGTACGCCGGCGAGCTCGACCGCGCTCGTGACGTTGCGAACAAGTGGCTCGATCGCGACCGGCTCGATCCGCAAGCGCTCGGCTATCGCGCCGATCTGCTCGGCCGTGCCGGCGGTCAGCGCGAGCTCGCACTGCGCACGCTCGCCGGCCTCGTCGATCTCGATGCCGATCGGCCGGCGCTACACGAGCGGATGGTCGTCGCGTACGAGCAAGTCGGCCGCATGCAGCAAGCCTGCAGCCATCGCATCGCGCTCGCCGCGCTATCGCCGAAACAGCCGAAACTCGCCGCCTCGGCGATGCGTTGCCTGCGCAGCGTCGGCCGCACCGGTGATGCAGATCTGATCGTTCGCGCTCTGCCCGACGACGCTGCACGTGCCGCCGCCGAGAAAGCGGCGCTGGTCGATGTCGCGCCGACGAAAGCCTCGGGCGATCTCGTCGTTGCCGCGCGCTGGGATCGTCCGGCGGATCTCGACCTGTCGCTCGTCACCCCCGATGGCACGCGTGTCTCGTGGATGGGCGGCCGCACCGACGCGATCGTCACCGACGCGACGAGCACCGATCGCGAGCTGCTCGCCGTGAAGTCGCTGCGGCGCGGCAACTACCTGATCGAGATCAGCCGCGCGACGCCTTCGTCTGGCCCGGTGCGCGGCACGCTCGACATCTCGGCGCTCGGCAGCAAGCGCTCGCTGCCGTTCGAGCTCACCGGTGACCACACGGTCGTGGGCCGGATCTCGATCTCGCTGCAAGAGCAACTCGAAGAGGTCGCTCCGAACCAGCCTCGGATGATCATGGGCGCGGTGTCCGATCCGGGGCTGCGCCAGGTCATGCTCGCGAGGTCGCAAGATGCCCGCAGCTGTTACGTGGAGGCGCTCAACCGCTTTCCGGCGCTGCGCGGTCGCGTCACGCTGTCGGTCGGCATCGACCGGTCCGGCGCGATGAAACTGAGCGCCTCGGGACCCGAGCCCCTCGCGACCTGCGTGCGCCAGGCGTTTGGCTCGATGCACGTCGGTGTCCGTAACGGCCTTGCGATCCAGGTGCCGTTCACGTTCATGCCGGAGTAACGACTCACTCCCCCTAAAGGGATTCGTTCGGCGTGCAGAGATTGATTCCGCCTCACTCCCCCTAAAGGGATTCGTTCGGCGTGCAGAGATTCCTGCTCTCGCTTCGCTCGAGCAGGAATTCGATCGATCCGCCTCACTCCCACGCGCTATCGAACTGACAGATGTCGTCGCCGCGGGTGCGGCACAAGGTCTCGACCATCGTCGGTCGCTTGCCGCCCGAGAGCTCGATCGAGCGCTCTGCCCAGCCGGCGACCGAGAGGCAGTGCGCCTGATGCGGCGTCGAGAACCCGCGAACCCGCAGGCTCACGGACTTCGTCCCCTTGGTGACGACCTCCATGTAACCGGAGTCGTAGTGCGCGCTCCACAGGCGGACCGCACGCCCCAAGATCCAGTGGACCGTGCCGACCTTGAAGAACAGCCGATAGATCGTCGTGAGATTGGCGTCGGCGCCGTAGCGTCCCAGGGTCCTGATCAGGTCTAGGTCGCCCTTTCCGAACAATCGATCGAGCGTCAGGTTCAGCTCCACGAACTGCTCGAACGGGTACCACTTCGCCTTGCTGAGGCCGGATTCGATGCTGTAGCGCAGGTCCGGGGAGGCCTGATGGAGCAAGCGCTCCATGCCCTTCGCCCCCTGCTGGAGCTCCACCCACAAGATGCGCGACGTCAGTGCGCTTCCCTTGACGTTCGCCACGCCTCTACTATACGCGCAGGAGGCACATGAAAGCCCACGATCCGCTCGCTCGCCTCGAACAGATGGAAGCCAAAGCCGCCCTCGCAGGCGGTCAGGCGCGCATTGACAAGCAGCACGAGGCGGGAAAGCTCACCGCCCGCGAGCGAATCTCGGCGCTGCTCGACGAGGGGAGCTTCGTCGAGCTCGATAAATTCGTCACACACAGGTGCGCCGACTTCGGGATGCAGGACCAGAAGATCCTCGGCGATGGCGTCGTCACCGGCCATGGCACCGTCGACGGCCGCCCGGTCTGCGTGTTCGCACAGGACTTCACGGTGTTCGGCGGTTCGCTGTCGGGCGCCTACGCCCAGAAGATCTGCAAGGTGATGGACCTCGCGACGAAGATCGGCTGCCCGGTGATCGGTCTCAACGACTCGGGCGGCGCACGCATTCAAGAAGGCGTCGAGTCCCTCGCCGGCTACGCCGACATCTTCCTGCGCAACGTCCTGTCCTCGGGAGTCGTGCCTCAACTCTCGGCGATCATGGGGCCGTGCGCGGGCGGCGCGGTCTACTCGCCGGCGATCACCGACTTCATCCTGATGGTCGATCGCACGTCGTACATGTTCATCACGGGCCCCGAGGTGATCAAGACCGTGACCCACGAGGAGGTCACGAAGGAACAGCTCGGCGGTGCCGAGTCGCACGCGTCGAAGTCGGGCGTTTCGCACTTCACCGAGCCCGACGAGCTGTCGTGTATCGAGCGCCTGCGCGATCTCCTGTCGTTCATGCCGGGCAACAACAGCGAGGACCCGCCGATCCGTCCGACGCAAGATCCGCCCGATCGGGCCGATGAAGCGCTCGATACGGTCGTGCCTCTCGACTCGAAGAAGCCCTACGAGATCAAGAAGATCATCCACGCGGTCGTCGACGACAAGAAGTTCGTCGAGGTCCACAAGGACTACGCCAAGAACATCGTCGTCGGCTTCGCGCGGTTCGATGGCCGCCCGGTCGGCATCGTCGCGAACCAGCCGGCGCATCCGTTCGGCGGCGCGCTCGACATCGACGCCTCGATCAAGGCCGCGCGATTCGTCCGGTTCTGCGACTGTTTCAACATTCCGATCGTGACGTTCGTCGACGTCCCCGGATTCTTGCCGGGCACGAACCAAGAATACGGCGGCATCATCAAGCACGGCGCGAAGCTGCTCTACGCGTTCGCCGAGGCGACGGTGCCGAAGGTCACCGTGATCACGCGCAAGGCGTACGGCGGTGCCTACGACGTCATGTCGAGCAAGCACATCCGTGCCGACGTCAACGTCGCGTATCCCGCGGCCGAGATCGCGGTGATGGGCCCCGAAGGCGCGGTCAACATCGTGTTTCGCAGCGAGCTCGAGAAGATCAAGGACGAAACTGCGCGCGCCGAGGCTCGCGTCAAGTTCACCGACGAGTACCGCGAGCGCTTCGCGAATCCTTACAAGGCGGCGGCGCTCGGCTACATCGACGAGATCATTCGCCCGCGCGACACGCGATGGACGATCATTCGCTCGCTGCGCACGCTCAAGAACAAGCGGCAGACGAATCTGCCGCGCAAGCATGGCAACATCCCGCTGTAGCGAGATGTCGAAGCACCTGTTCGCGTGGATGTTGCTGGCGGCGTGCCATCACGCCTCGGAACCTCCGACGACGCCGCTGTCGCGCGCCGCGTACGCGCACTACCTCACCGGCAAGACCGAGATGTATTCGGGGGATCCGGCCGTCGCGGCGAGCGAGCTCTCGGCGGCGGCCCTCGCCGCTCCCGATCAGCCGATGATCGTCGTCGAGCAGGCACGCGCGCTGGTCAAAGCAAAGCAAGAGACGAAGGCTCGCGGCGTGCTCGGAGTCGCGCGTCGCCGGTGGCCGGATCACGCGGAGGTCTGGCTCGCGTCCGGTGAGCTGCTCGAAAAAACCGATCCGCCCGAGGCCACGCGCGCATATCGCCGAACGATCGAGATCGAAGCCGATAACGAGCGCGCCTACCTCGGCCTCGCGCGCACGCTCGCTGCCAAGGGCGAAGCGCGAGCAGCGGAAGCCACGTTGCGGTCGCTCGTCTCGCGCGTGCCGGGCTCGGTCGAGGGGCACTACCGGCTCGCTCAGCGACTGGCCGTGCAAGGCGATCTGGCCGCTTCGACGATCGAGCTGCGCGCCGTGCTCGAGCATGACCCGGATCATATCGACGCGCGCATCGATCTCGCACGCGTGTTGCGACGGCTCGGCAAGCTCGACGACGCGATCGCCTTGACGCGTAGCGCGTTCGATCGCGCGGGGCAGCCGCTCGATCTCGCCGAGGAGCTGTTCTGGCTGTTATGTGAAGCCGACCAGCGCACCGCCGCGATCGATCTACTCACTCTCCTCGACGACGATCGAAGCGATGCCGAAGCGCTCGCGACCGTCGCGCGGCTCGACATCGGGCTCGGCCGGATCGGCGAGGCCACCGCGATCGCGACGAGGATCGCCGTCCAAGATGCCGATGCCGCCGTGCTCGTGACGCTCGCGATCGATCTCGCGACGCGCGACTCGCAAGGTGCGGCACAGCATGCGCTCGGGGTCGCGGAGCAATCACCCGCGTTCGCCGATGCGCGGCGGATCGCCGCCGAGATCGCGATCTACGACGGCGATCCGAAGACTGCGTTCGATCTGATCGAGCCGGCGCGGCGTGCCAAGCCGAACGATCTAGATGTAGCGCTGACGGCCGCGACCGCGCTCACCGATCTGCACAGACTCGAAGAGGCCCGTGCGGCACTCGCCGGGATCAAAGCCGATGCGACGATCGTCGCGCTCGCCAACGCGCGCCTCGCGGACCATCGCCAGGACTCGACAACGGCGCTCGCGCTCCTCGAGCCGGTGATCCGCGCGCACCCCGACAACCTGACGGCGCTCAACCTCGCCGGCTACTTACTCGCCGACCATGGCGAGCGCCTCGACGATGCGGAGCGTTATCTACGTCACGCTCGCGAGCTGCAGGCCGGCGATCCCTCGGTGCTCGATAGCTGGGGCTGGCTGCGGTTCAAGCGAGGCGACACGCGAGGCGCGATCCGCGCCCTCGACCAGGCGTCCCGCTACGCCCCCGGGGAGCCCGAGATCCTGGTGCATCTCGCGACCGCGTGGGCCGCCGACCGTTCGTTTACCAAGGCTGCCGAGCTCCTCGACCGCGCGATGGCCTTGCGACCCTCCGCGGACCTCCGGCGGCGGATCGCCGCCTTGCGTTCGACGTTCGCGCCGAGCCGGTGATACGATTCTTTCATGAAGCGCGCCTTGCTCGTCGCAGCTCTCCTCGTGGCGGTCGGCTGCAAGAGCGGTCCCTCGGAAGATCAATGCAAGCAATTGCTCGATCACCTCGTCGACCTCGAGTTCAAGAAGGCGGGAGCCGCCGCATCCAGTGACACGCAAAAGGCCGACATCGCCAAGCAAAAGACGGCGGTGACCGAGGCCAAGTCCGCGGAGTTCGTCGAGCAATGCACGAAGAAGACCTCCAGGGCGCGCGTCGAATGCGCGCTCGCGGCGAACGAGATCGACGGCGATAACGGCGTCAGCAAGTGCGACGAGAGTAAGTAGCTTCGGACTTTTGCGACGGCGCCTGGGATATACTGGTCTCGCATGAGGGGATGCACGCTCGCTCGGCTCCACATTCTTTGGCTCGCGGCGATGCTGCCTGCGACGCTCGCGTTCGCAGACGGTGACAAGCAACCGGCGGACGACGACGCACCGAGCGTCGATCCCGCCTCGGAGGACGCGCCTCCGCCGGAGACAGCCAAGCCGAAGAAGAAGAAGAAGAAGCACCACAAGAAAGCTGTCGACACCGTCGAGGCAGCGCCGGTTGAGGCCGAGGCTCACGAGACCATCGCCGAGCACGAGCAAGCTCCGCCGCGCGTGATGTTCGCCGGTGAGCTCCTCGGCGCGACGCCGGTCGATGGCGGCAATCGCAAGCTGTTCGGCGCGGGCGGCGGCGCATCACTTGGTGCCGATGTCTTCCTGACCCCGATCGTCGGCATCCATGGCGGCGCGATGCTCGTGTACCTCGGCAAAGATGCCGGGATGTCGTCGACGACGTGGATCGCCGGTCATCTCGGTCCGCGCATTCACTTCGGCGAGCCGGTGTTCGGCGAAGCAACGCACAACGACGCCTGGGTCGACGCGCATGTCACCTACGGCAGCTCGGGCGGAATTCGGAGACCCGGCTTCGATCTCGGCGCGGCGGTCGAGTGGGAGGTCTCACCCGGCCTGCGGCTCGGTCCGATGTTGCGCTACGAGTTCGGCTCCGATCCCCGCGCCTCGAACGCGCAGCTGTTCACGATCGGCCTTGCCGTCGGCTACGGCGGACGCGGGCGCTCGTCGATCACGATCAAAGGCGACACCGACGGTGACGGCATCTCGGATCTCGAGGACAACTGCCCCGACGAGCCGGCCGGCCCGAATCCCGATCCGATGCGCGAAGGCTGCCCGACGTCCGACCACGATGGCGACGGCGTGCTCGATGCCGAGGACCTGTGCCCGAACGAGGCAGCCGGCAAGCATCAGGATCCGTCGCGCGCGGGCTGTCCGTTCACCGATTCCGACGGCGACAAGATCGCCGATGCCGACGACAAGTGCCCGACGCAGGCCGGCCCGCCCAATCCGTTCGATCCGGCGCGCCACGGCTGCCCCGAGCTCGCTCGCGTCGAGGGCAACAAGATCGAGATCCTCCAGCAGATCTTCTTCCAGACCGACAGCGCGACGATCAAAGAGGAGAGCGTGCCGGTGCTCGAGGCCGTCGCCGTGATCATGAAGACGCTCGCGGATGCGCGAATTCGCGTCGAGGGCCACACCGACGACAAGGGCACCGACGAGTACAACCTCGATCTGTCGAAGCGCCGCGCGCGCTCGGTCGCGCAATGGCTCGTCGTCAACGGCGGGATCAATGCGAACCGACTCGAGACCGAGGGCTACGGCAAGTCGCGGCCGATCGTCTCGGGCACGGCCGTCGACACCGGTCAGAACCGACGCGTCGAGTTCGTCATTCTCGATAGCAAATGACCCGTCTCGGCGTGACGTTCGTTGCAACGCTATGTTTCGCGTGCGACGCGCGCATGCAACTGGCGACCCGCACGAGCGATCTCGACGAGCAGCTGACGATTCCGTCCGATCACGATCTCGAGCTCGAGATCGACGACGCCCTCGGCAAGAAGCACCGCGAGGATCTCGACCGCGCGCTCGACGCCCGCGAACCCGGCGAACAGCTCGAGCACGCGCAACTGTCTCAGCTCGCGCTCGATCGTCAGGTGTTCACGCTCGATGACCTGTTTCGCGTCGGCGACGATCTGTTCGCGTATCAGTTTCGTCCCGAGCAAGGACTCGGTAACGGGCTCGCCGGTCATGTCGGGATCGAGGCCGGGCCGGGCGCGGCGCCGAACCTGCGACGTGTCCAACAGAACGCATTCGGCGGCCCCGATGCGATGAGCTGCGGTGACTGTCACGCGGTCGGCGGCGACGACGGCGCCGGCACGCTGACGCAGAACACGTACTTCCGCGGCGATGGCGATCGCACGCTCGAGAGCGACGTCCGCAACGCGCCGGCCGTGCTCGGGCTCGGGCCGATCCAGGCGCTCGCCACCGAGATGTCCAGCGAGCTCGCAAGCGGGCGCGCAGCCGCGATCGTGATGGCGACGACGGCGGGCACCTCTGTCACGGTACCGCTGACCGCGAAGGGCCTGTCGTTCGGATCGATCACCGCGCTTCCCGACGGCACGGTCGACGCGTCGCACGTCACGGGCGTGTCGCCGGACCTGGTCGTGCGGCCGTTCGGGTGGAAAGGCCATCAACCGACGCTGCGCGAGATGATCAAGGAGTCATTTCGCGTCCACCTCGGCATCGTGTCGCTCGTCGATCAGCAGGCGGTTCGCGACGGCCGCGTGTCGTCGTCGCTCTACGGCGATGGACCCTGGTACGACGTCGACAACGACGGCGCGAATATCGAGGTCGAGGACGGCATGCTCTCGACGATGGTCGCGTATCTGTCGCAGCTCGAGATCCCGATCGTCCAGCCGCCCGACGATCCGTCGCTGCTCGATCGGTTCGCGCGCGGCCGCGCGGTGTTCGATCAGGTCCAATGCGGTACCTGCCACGTGCGCTCGCTGACGCTCGTCGATCCGATCGTCGTCACGCACGCGGAACAAACCGAAAATACGGCGAGCCCGACGGTTGCGATCGACGTCGCGCGCGCCGGGATGCGTCCGAAGATCCAGGCGATCGATCTGATCGGCAGCGCCTACGGCGTCCCGTTGTTCTCGGATCTTCGCCGACACGAAATGGGAACCGAGCTCGCGTCGCCGGTCGAGCAGATCGCGGGCGGCGCACCGATCCCGAAGACGCAGTGGTTGACGAGGCCGCTGTGGGGACTCGCCGATACCGCGCCGTACCTGCACGATGGGCGCGCGCCGACGATCAGCGATGCGGTCCGCGCTCACGGCGGTGAAGCGCAAGCCTCGCGTGATGCGTTCGTCGCGCTTCCCGATGACGATCGCAGCGCGTTGCTCGTGTATCTGCTGTCGCTCGCGCGCACGCACAAGCTGGTGGCTCCGTGAGCCGCCTCGCAATCCTGGCGCTGCTCGCCGCTTGCGGTGACAACACGCCGCAGGCGGAGGCGCCCCCGGATTGCAGCGGCCTCGCACCGCCCGCGACGGGCCTGACGCTCGACGCCGCACGCGAAGCTCATCGCCGATCCGCGCTGCGGCAACGACTGCGCTACCGCGAGGCCGTCGAGCCCGGCTACGTGCTGCGGATGACCGCGCAACGCGCCGATCAAGCGCGCATCGATCGCAAGCTCGCGTGCACGCTCGATCTCTACGAGACCGGCCGCCTGTTGTTCGAGCACGCGTACACGTTCGAAGAAGGACTCGCGGCCGGACCGAGCGCGTCACCGTTTCACCGCGTGCAGACCGATCGCCGAGGTGGTCCCGAGACCACGACCTGCACGTCGTGTCACTTTCGCAACGGCCCTGCCGGCGCCGGCGGAGTCGCGGACAACGCGTTGATCCTCGG
The DNA here is from genome assembly GCA_028287115.1 of Myxococcales bacterium. Lineage (GTDB taxonomy): Bacteria > Myxococcota_A > Polyangia > Haliangiales > Haliangiaceae > JABFXX01. The sequence continues at coordinate 5,543 of JAQBQF010000169.1, read as the reverse complement.
CGATGGCGACCGCGTGTCGAGCGCCGATGCGCGCAATCCACCGTCGCTGATCGGCGCCGGTGTCGTGCAGGCGATCGGCGACGAGATGACGGCCGAGCTCGCGGCGCTGCGCGATGCGGCGATCGCACGAGGCACCAACGTCGATGTCGAGCTCGTCACCAAAGGAGTCTCGTACGGCGTACTGCACGTCGCGGCGAATGGCCACCTCGATACCAAGGATGTGCGCGGGATCGATCCGGATCTCGTCGTGCGTCCGTTCGGCTGGAAAGGCACGGCCGCGACGATCAACGAGTTCATCGCGGAGGCTGCCGCGTTACATTTCGGGATCCAGAGCGAAGACGTCGTGATTCGCGCCGCGGCGTCGAATGATCCGGTCATGCTGGGGGACGGCCCTCCGGAGGACCGCGACGGAGATGGCATCCCAGACGAGCTGACCGCCGGGCAGTCGACGGAACTCGCCGTTTACATCGCGTCGCTCGAGACGCAGATCATGAAGCCTCACGAGCAGCCGGTCGATCGTGCGCAACCTTCCGGTCCGACCGAGCCCTACCTCGTCGACGAATGGGCGCACGGCCGCGCGGTCTTCGATCAGATCGGTTGCGCATCGTGTCACGTCCCGAGCCTGCGGCTTCACTCGCCGGCCGTGACGATCCGGTCGCCCGTCACCGGTGGGACCGTCTCGGTCGATCTCACGCGCGAGGCCGAGGCGCCTCGGATCGCCCAGGACGAGACCGGTGACTACCCGGTATTCGTGTTCAGCGACTTCAAGCGCCACGATCTCGGGGACGCCAACGCGAGCAAGCACCCGCAACATGGCATCGCGCCTCGGTTCTATCTGACCCGGCGGCTGTGGGGCGTGGGCGATTCGGCGCCGTACTTCTACGACGGGCAGGCGGTCACGATCGACCACGCGATCGAGCGCCACGGCGGAGAGGCCGCGTTCGCGCGCGATAGCTGGACCGCCCTGTCGCGCGACGACCAGAGCGCCTTGCGCATCTTCTTGACCTCACTCCGTCGAGCACCGCGGCTCGGCGTTCCGTAGCGTGTAGGGCAACGTAAGGGCTGGCCCGCAGCCCACCGGCTACCTTATAGTGATCCAATGAAGCTTCTGCTGTTGGGTGTGGTGGCACTCGGACTCGCGAGCGCTGCCTGTCAGCAATGTCCCGACGGCAACAAGGGCGACAGCCTGTTCTGTCACGGTGCGAGCTGCGCTGCAGACGAGAACGTGTGCAGTGGCGCGTGCAGTAACCCGATGTCGGATCGCGACAATTGCGGCAAGTGCGGCATGCAATGCGGCGACGGTCTCGTGTGCTCGTTCGGCGTGTGCGCCGCGGGTTGCGATAACGGCCTCGTCAACTGCGGCGGCAGCTGCGTCGATCCGTCGATGGACAAAGCGAACTGCGGCGGTTGCGGCGCGACCGATACTGCTCACGTGTGCACGCCGGACGAGACTTGCAACAACGGGGTGTGCGGCTGCGCGACCACCGATATCGTGTGCGCGGGCACGTGCACCAATCCGCAGACGAGCAGCACGCACTGCGGTGCGAGCGGCGATTGCGGCGCCGGCCACGCGGGCACGATGTGCGCGCAGAACGAAGCGTGCGTCGCCGGTGGCTGCATCTCGAAGCTGATCTATCGCGGCAGCTTGCCGGCAGGTACCGGCCGCTGGATGTATGCCGCGACGCTCGGCATCGACGGCGCAAACAACGACTGCGCCGCGCACTGGCCCGGCTCGGCGATCTGCCCGTTCAACAAGCTGATGGCCGCATCGGTCAAGGGCGAGACGGTCAACGCGGTCGACTACAACAACAACCCGGTGACCGAGTGGTGGATGGATCAAAACACCGTCGGCGAGGGTCGCTGCATCAGTAATGCCGACATGGCGCCGTGGACGTACGCGACCGCAGATCAGGGTCACGTCGGCAGGCACGTCACGCTGGATCGTGCGACCGGTGTGATCTCGGCCGCGCCGGTCCTCGAGACGATCGGCACCGGCTGCAACATCAATCGATTCGTCGCGTGTTGCTCGCTCGTCGTTGCGCCGTAACGCTCGTTGTCGTCGCTGCGTGCGGCGATGACGCGTGCCCCGATCGGAGCTCGGATCGAACGTGCCGCGTGGCGCATATCGACGGCACCGCCGGTGGCGAGCTGGGGTTTCGGTTTGGCGAACCGCTCGATCTCGATGGCGATGGGATCGTCGACGTCGTCGGCGGCGAACGGCGCGGTGGCCCCAGCGGGTTCGGTGAAGCCGGCGCGTGGACCGAGCTTGGCGTGCAGCTCGCGCACTGGGATGGCGAATATCTCGACGGTCTGTTTGGCCATATCGCGCTCGCGGTGCCGGATCTCGACGGGGACGGCTTGGCCGACGTGATCGTGTCCGCGCCGAACGCGGTGCTCGATGGAGGACCCCGCGGCATCGTCGATGCGTACGGCGCGCACGGTCGGATCTGGCGCGCGACCGGAGCGCTCTACGATGGACTCGGCTGGCACATCGCGCGTGCCGGCGATCTCGACGGCGACGGGCTCGAAGATCTGTGGGTTGGAGCGCCTTCGAATCCGTCGCAAGGCCATGTCTATCTGCTATCCGGACGCGATGGCCATGTGCTCGTCACGATCGGCGGCACGCACGGCAGCGATCAGTTCGGCTGGTACGTGGTGCCGATCGGTGATCTCGACGGTGATGGCAAGAACGACGTCGCGATCGGTGCGCCCGCAGCCACGATCGGCGGCGCGGAACGCGGGGCCGTGACCCTCGCGTCGTCGGCGACCGGGTTGCCAATTCGCGAGATCATCGGTGACATCCCGGATCATTTGTTCGGCCAGATGCTCGCGCCCCTCGACGATGTCGACGGTGACGGGATCGCCGATCTCGTGATCGCGGCACCCGGCGGCAAGGTCGAAGCGGCGCCCGGAAGTAGTGAAGTCAACATCATCTCCGGTGCGACTGGCAAGCGCCTGCACTTGCTCACCGGGATCGAGGACGGCGAGCTCTACGGCCGCATGCTCGCCACGATCGACGACCTCGATGGCGATGGGTTTCGCGATCTCGCGATCGGTTCGCCGTGGTGGCACGGCCGCGACGGACGGATCGAGATTCGCTCGTCGCGCTCGCTCGCGCTGCTCGCGGAAGTCCGCGGCGTCGATCAGGGCTGGTTCGGCTGGCACATCACGCGGATCGCGGGTGGCTTTGTCGCGTCGAAGTTGCACGCGAATGCGGACGCCGGTGCGATCGAAGTCCACGAATTTCGGTAGGGGGTTGTGGCTCGCGATCGCTAGCGGTTCGCGCGCGCCTGCTACGCGAGCGCTTCGATGACGGCATCCGCGACGCGCTCGCCGACAGCCGGTGCAGCGGTCGCGCCGTGGCCGCCGAGACCGACGGCCCACACGAGCCACGGTCGTGCGGGGTCGCGCCCGAGCCGCATCTTGCGATCGGCGGTGAACGTGCGCTGGCACGCCCAGCGCCTGACGATCGCGGCCTCGGAAAAGCCGGTGTTGCCGAGGAGCTCGTGGAGCTTGGCGTCGCCGCTCGGATCCGGTTCTTGCGCGCCCGCCGGGACGATCGTCGCATCACACGGCGAGACGAGCACACCGCCGGGCGCGCGGCGCACGTAGAGCTCGCGATCCCCGAGGTTCCACAGCCATGGGGTTTCAGGCGCGGTTTCGGCGTCGATCACGTAGACGTGTCGCTTGAATGCTTCGAGGGCCGGATCACCAACGAGCGTGCCGGCCCACGCGCCGGTCGCATCGACGATCACCTTCGCCGTGATCGCGCCGCGCGAGGTCACGACCCGACCGCGTTCGAGTCGCTCGACGCCCGCACCGAGGACGATGCGTGCGGAAGCCGTGAGCGCACGCAGCGATGCGGCAACATCGATCGCGCCGTCGCTCGGTACCCACAGCGCGTGGACGATCGGCAGCGCTCCGAGCTCGGGCCACCGATCGATCACGGCGTCGCGCTCGATGATCTCCGCGGCAACGCCGAACCTGCGCGCCCGCGCGAGGGCATCTTGCGCGCGCGCTTCGTGATCGAAGCCGAGGAGGCCCCCGGTCTGCGTCCACACGCCGGGGAGCTCGCGCAGAAGGCTCGCGCCGCGCACGGTCAAGGCGGTCGTGTCGTCGTCTTCGGTGATCTGGCGGCCGAGCCCGGCGCCGCGGCCGCTCGCGAATCTGCCGAGCTCCACCTCGCGCTCGAGCACGACCACATCGCGCACGCCTTTGCGCGCCAACGCCCACGCCGTTGCGGCGCCCGCGAACCCGCCTCCGACGATCGCGACGTCGGTGCTGCTCGGCAGCTCGTGCACCCACGCCTTGTAGCACACGCCAGCCATTGACCAGCACCGTCCGCACTCGGCAGACTCGTCCCATGCCGCGTTTGATTCGCCTCGATACGGGAGCCGAGCTCGGCGCCATCAGTGACGTTCACCTGAAGTTCCTGGTCGACCAGCTCGAGGAAGAGCATGACGACGACAAGGACTACTTCATCGATCGCGACACGATGGAGCTGCTCTCGGACAATGGCGCAGATCCGGAGCTGCTCGCCCAGCTCGAGAAGGGCCTGGGCGACGACGACGAGATGACGATCGCCTGGGATGACGGCACTGCCACGCCCGAGTAGCGGCTAGATGGGCAGCCGGTCGCACCCGGGTGGCTACTCCGGTTGCGCGACGCGGGCTGTGATCTCGGGGCATTAGGCCTCACGCACCGCGGCATCGGGCTTGCTCGATGGGGCGGCATGAAGCGTCTCGCGACCGTGTTTGCCGCCACCGCCCTCTCGGGTCCCGTCCTCTCCGCCTGTACCGACAGCGGCGATCTCTATGACGGTGAATCGATCAAGACCGACGACGGCAAGGAAGACTCGAGTGCGCTCGGCGTGTTCCTCGATGTCGAGTTCAACGGCAAGCTCGTGACCGACTCGTCGTGGGACGACAAGTCCACGATCGGCGACCAGCTCCTCTACACGGTTGGCCAGCTCAACGGCATGAACGCGGTCGGCCGGGTCGACAAGGTCGTGCTGTCCAACATCGTCAAGACAAACACCGGCGGCAAGGTTCAGATCTCGTACACCGCGAAACTGCCGGTGATCTGGGCGAAGCGCAACGCGGTGCCCGCATCGATCGATCTCAAGCTTCCGCTCGACATCTCCTACTCGGGCCAAGAGGCCTTCGCGACCAAGTACAAAGCGAAGTGCATCGACTTCGGCGCGCACGATGTCGACTCCGGCTCGATGTTCTACTACTTCCGTCCGAAGGCGTCGGGTTGCTCGCTCGCCGCCGGCGACGTCAACGCGACCTCCGGTGCGACCTCTCCAAGCCCGGTCCAGACGACCGGCAAGTTCCCCGAGTACACCAAAGTCTGGGAAGACGGCACGCTCAACGTCGTCGCGATCTTCGGCAAATATGAAGACGGCGCGACGAGCGGCGACGCCGGCATCGACGGTTACAACCAGTTCATCGGCGCGATGAAGACCGAGCTCGGCACGCACGGCCTGACGACGATTCCGGCCAGCGTTCCTGCGAACCCCGGCGTTGGCGCACCCGACATCG
>JAQBQF010000167.1 GCA_028287115.1 Myxococcales bacterium | reverse complement strand
GGAGCTGATCGAAGAAGCGCACCGCGTCGGCATTCGCTCGATCGCGATCAGCGATCGCGACGGCGTCTACGGAATGATCCGTGCGCACGTCAAAGCGAAAGAGCTCGGGGTGCATCTCGTCTGCGGTGCGCAGGTGACGATCGCGGCGCCGAGCTCGCGGCTCGCGGCATCGCCGGTGACGTTGCCGTTGGTCGGGCTGCATCACGACGAGCACGGCCGCGGTCCGGGTTGGGGAACCGATACCGATGATCTGCCGTCCGCGATCGCGGTGACGGGACGGCGCGGCCGCACGAAGCGCGCGAAGCCGCGACAAGCCTTCCTCGGGATAGAGAGCGCGAAGGTCGCGGCGGCGAACGACGCGAAGCCTGCGGAGGCGCCAGCTTCATCGCAGCTCGTACTGCTCGCGATCGATCGCGCGGGCTGGGCAAACCTCGTGCGGCTGCTCACCGCGGGACGGCGGCGCTGCGATAAAGGTGATTCGCTCGTCTCGTGGCACGAGGTCTGCGAGCGATCGGCGGGACTCATCGCATTGTGGGGAGGCGAGGGGAGCATGCTCGCCGACGAGATCGAGCCTTCGCCGCTGGTGATCGGCGACCTGCGGGCGGCGTTCGGCGATCGGATCTACGCGATGCTGACGCGTCACCGCCGCGCCGATGATGTGCCGCGAGAGGCGCGGTTGCGTGCGCGGGCGATCGCGGCGGACTTGCCACTCGTCGCCGCGAACGAGGTGCTCTATCACTCGCGCGCGCGGCGACCGCTGCAAGACGTGCTGACGTGCATCCGCCATGGCGTCACGCTCGCGACCTCGGGCCGCTTGACCCGCGGCAACGACGAGCACGATCTGCGCGGGCCGCACGCGTTCGGCAAGCTATTCGCAGACGAGCCTGCTGCGATCGCGCACACGCTCGACATCGCCGCGCGTTGCACGTTCAACCTCGCCGAGTTGCGCTATCGCTACCCTTCGGAGCGGTTACCCGACGGCACGACCTCGGGCGAGCACCTGCGCAAGCTCGTGTACGAAGGCGCCGCGTGGCGCTACGCGGGCCCGAGCTCGAGCGAGCCAGCGAAGGCTGGCGAGTGGGGCCCGAGCTCGAGCGAGCCAGCGAAGGCTGGCGAGTGGGGCCCGATCCCGGCGAACGTCAAGCGCCAGCTCGACTCCGAGCTCGCGGTGATCGAGGAGCTCGATTATCCCGGTTACTTCCTGACGATGTACGAGATCGTGTCGTACTGCCGGCGGCGCGACATCATGTGCCAGGGCCGCGGCTCGGCGGCGAACTCGGCGGTGTGCTTCTGCCTCGGCATCACCGCCGTCGATCCGGTGCGGATGGGCCTCCTGTTCGAGCGATTCCTGTCGCGCGAGCGCGCGGAACCGCCGGATATCGATCTCGACATCGAGCACGAGCGGCGCGAAGAAGTCATCCAGCACGTCTACTCGGTCTACGGCCGCGATCACGCGGCGATGGTCTGCAACGTGATCCGCTACCGGCCGCGCTCCGCGGTGCGCGATGTCGGCAAGGCGCTCGGGATTCCGGAGACCGCGCTCGATCGCGCGGCGAAGCATCTGTCGATGTACGGCGCGGTCGAGCAGGAAGCGCTCGCGCGGTCGGGCCTTGCCGAAGGTGGTCACGCCGGTGCGCTCGATCATCTCGCGCGGTTGTCCGACGAGATTCTCGAATTTCCGCGTCACCTCTCGGTTCATCCCGGCGGGTTCCTGCTCGGTCACGAGCCGGTGCACGACATCGTGCCGATCGAGAACGCGGCGATGCCCGGCCGCACGGTGATCCAGTGGGACAAAGACGACCTCGAAGATCTCGGCCTGTTCAAGGTCGACTTGCTCGGCCTCGGTGCGCTGCACCAGCTCCACCTCGGGCTCGATCTACTGCGCACGCATCGCGGGCTCGATCTGTCGATGGCGACGATCCCCGCGGAAGACGAAGCGACCTACGACATGATCTGCACGGCCGATACCGTCGGCACCTTTCAGATCGAGAGCCGCGCGCAGATGTCGATGCTGCCGCGGCTGAAGCCGCGAACCTTCTACGATCTGGTCGTCGAGGTCAGCCTCGTCCGTCCCGGTCCGATCTCCGGCGGCATGGTCCATCCATACCTGCGCCGGCGCAAAGGTCTCGAGAAAGTCGAGTACCCGCATCCCTGTCTCGAGGAGGTCCTGTCGAAGACGCTCGGCGTGCCGCTATTCCAGGAGCAGGTGATGCGGCTCGCGGTCGTCGCCGCCGACTACACGCCCGGCGAAGCCGATCAGCTGCGTCGCGACATGGCCGCGTGGCGCCGCTCGGGCCGGATCGAGAAACATCGCGAGCGCCTGATCTCGAGCATGGAGCACAAAGGCATCGCGCGCGAATTCGCCGAGCGCGTGTTCGAACAGATCCGCGGCTTCGGCGAATATGGATTTCCCGAGTGCGTCGTCGGCAGCACGCGCGTGATCGACGCTGACACAGGTGCGTGGGTCCGCATCGAAGATGTCGCGCTCGGTCGCGCACGTCTTCGCAACACGCTCACTTGCAGCAAGGATCTCAAGATCGAGAAGCGCCGCGTCTTCGCAGCCAAGGCGAGCGGACGTAAGCCTTGCTTCAAGCTGCGCACGGCTCTCGGCCGCGAGATCGAAGCGACGGCAAACCATCCCTTCATGACGATGTCGGGCTGGAAGAAGCTAGGCGACCTGAAGGTTGGCGACGCCGTCGCAATGGCGCGGGTGAATGATTTGGTTCCCACGTGGGAAGCAATCGCATCGATCGAGCCGACCGGCGTCCAAGAGACCTACGATCTCTCGATCGACGGCAACCACAACTTCCTCGCGAATGACTTTGTCGTGCACAACTCGCACGCCGCGAGTTTTGCGCTGATCGCGTATGCGACGTGCTGGATGCGGAAGCATTACCTGCCGGAGTTCACGTGCTCGCTGCTCAATGCGCAGCCGATGGGGTTCTACTCGCCGGCGACGATCGTCGGTGACTCGCAGCGGCATGGGCTCGTGATCTTGCCGATCGATGTGATGGCCAGCGAATGGGACTGCACGCTCGAGCCGACGAGCGATGACTTCAAGTTCGCGGTGCGAATGGGACTGCGGTGGATTCGCGGCATTCAGCTTGGTGAAGGGCAGCGGATCGTCGATGCGAGGCGCGAGCGCGCGTTCGATTCGATCGAAGATTTCGTGCGGCGCGCGCATGTTCCGCACAAGACGCACGCGGCGCTGGCGGAAGCGGGCGCGCTCGGCAAGCTGACGCGCGAGCGGCGTGATGCGCTGTGGCAAGTCGCAGGCTGGATCGCGCGCAAAGACGACACGATGGACCTCGGCGGCGATGTTCACGACGATGTTCGATTCGCGAAGCTCGGCAAGCAGGACGAGATCTTCTGGGACTATCGCGCGAGCGATCACTCGACGCGCGGCCATCCACTCGCGCCACTACGCGAGGAGCTCCGCGCGCGGCGGTGGCCCGATGCGAGGACGGTGTCACGCGGCCGCGATGGGCAACACATCGAGTACGTCGGGATCGTGATCTGCCGCCAGCAGCCGGGCACCGCGGCAGGCGTCGTGTTCATGACGCTCGAGGACGAGACCGGCTTCGTGAACCTCGTCGTGTGGGCGCAGGTGTTTGCGGAATACGCGACGATCATCAAGACGACGTCGCTGCTCGGGATCACCGGACGGCTACAAGTTCAAGAAGGCATCGTTCACTTGATCGCCGAGCGGGTCTGGCATCCCGAGCTGTCGCGCGAGGTCGTCGAGGTCGCGAGCCGCGACTTTCACTAGCGGATCGATCGCGCGATCACGTTGTAGACGTCGTCGGGCTCGACCTGAGGTCTCGAACATGAGCGCAGAGGACTCGGCCCCGCTGCTCCACAGCTTCCGCGGGGGGCTGTGGATAGCGAGGTCGCGGTTCGCGCGTTCATCGCGGTTTCGATCCTTCAGCGGCACAGACCTGTCACATGGCGAGCTCGGTGACAAAACTCGAAGGGATCGCGGGGCGATCTGTTGCCGTCCGGTCACCGAAGCACGGAGCTGACGACAACTCCACTTTCTAAGGTGCTCCCCAACAACCAAGGAGCAGCACTTCATGCGGACCTTCACTCAGCTCGCCGCGCTCGCCGCGGTGCTCGCCTCGCCGAGCATCGCCCGAGCGGCAAATCCGCTGTGCTCGAGCTTGCCCGACCCGATCGTGGTCGCCGGTTCCAGCGCAGTCGGACCCTTCATCAAGTCGATGGGAACGGTCCTCGCGACCCAGACCACGCCGACCACCCTCATCTATCAGAAGCAAGGCTCGTGCACCGGCGTCAATGCCGTCGTCGCCGACACCACGCCGGCCGGCGCGTGCGCTCTCGGTGCATGCATCAAGGGCACCGCGACGTACTACGACACGGCGGGCACGGCGCTGACGTGCGATCTCGATGCCGCGGGTACACACGTCGATGTCGGTCTGTCCGACGTCTGGGTCGATAGCTGCACCGGGCAACTGCCGCCCACCGGCGTCCAGGATTTTCCTGGACCGGTCGAAGCGATGCTGTTCGTCGTTCCAAAGGCCGCACAGCAGGTCGCGATCACGGCGGAAGAGGCGTACTTCGTGTTCGGCTTCGGAGCCTCGGGACAGGCGATGCCGTGGGTGACCGAGACGGTCCTCATGGTGCGCAATGCGCTCTCCGGCACTCAGCAGATCATCGCTCACGCGATCGCCGTGCCCGCGGGTCGCTGGAAAGGTGTCGACAAGGGCGGCTCGCAGCAGGTCGCGGACGCGGTTGCAGCCGCGACGATGACCGATGCGACGCTTGGGATCCTGGGAGCTGACTTCTACGATCTCCATCGCGACACGCTCAGCGCGCTCGCGTTCCAGGGCTTTCACCAACGCGGCGCGTACTATGCCGATTCGACCGCGACGTCGTTCGACAAGAAAAACGTGCGCGACGGCCACTACCTCGCGTTTGGCTATCTGCACCTGATCGCACACGTCGGGGTGAACAACGTCCCGTCGACATCTGCGAGCAAGCGGTTCGTCGACTGGATTCTCGGAAATACGGGCACGAACGGCACGGCCGCTCCCTTCGACATCACCGACGTCACGATCGCCGCACACTTGATTCCGACGTGCGCGATGAAAGTTCAGCGCTCGAGCGAAGGCGGTGCGCTGTCGCGTTACTCGCCGGCGACGAGCTGCGCCGCCCACTTCGAAGCAACCGTGGGTCAGTGAGAGGAGTGATGACCATGAGATCGAACATGAAATTGCTGACGCTAACGTTCCTCGCCACGGCCGTTCTCGGCTGCGGCAACAGCACCAACAACCAGACCCCGGATGCGCGCACGATCCACGAGGTCGACGCCGCGATCGACGCACCGGCAGGCCCGGACTGCTTCACCGGTACGGCGACGACGCACGACCAGCTGATCAACGCATGCCCGGACCCGGGCGTGACGCGGATCATGAAGATGCCGCACCTCGCGCTCCTGAACCCAGACGGCACGCTGCCTCCTCTCCCGTGATTCCACAGCGCGCCGATGTCCGACCTTTACTCGCTCACGTCACCTCGCGCCACGGGCTCCATGACCGTTTCGGCGCGAATCGGTTGCGCGATCGCCTTGCTGGTGTTGATCGGCGCGGCTGGGAGCGTGGCGTACGGCCAACCCGCGACGCGGCCGTCATCGAAAGACCATTCGCCTCCAGGTCCTGACCCGGAGACGAAGGCCAAGCTCGACGAGCAGGCCGCCGCGCTGGCGAAGACGAGCGCGGATCTCGCCGCGCAGCAAAGGACGATCGACGAGCTCGTGGCGCGCGAGGCAGCGCTCGCGAAGGCACTCGAAGACGGGCGCAAGGCCGAGGGCGAGCTCGGCAAGGCACTCGAGGCATCACGACGCATACAGGATGCGTTGGCGACGCGCCTCGATGCAGAGCACGGCGAGCGACTTACCGCCATCGAGCAGCTTGCGACTGCTGCGAGCGTTCACTCGGCGTGGCCGACCGTGACGCTGTCGGGATTCCTGCAGGTCGACGCGGCGATACGTCAGGCCTCCGATGACCAGCTCAGGCAGAGCGGCGATCCGCTCAACCAAGATCGCTTCTCGTTGCGTCGCGCACGGCCGCGGATCACCGCGGCGTACGGCCACGTTGGCGGGATCGTCGAGATCGATATCAATACCGTCAACGGCGGCCAGGTCCGGCCGAGCGCGGTCGAAGCGACGTATCAACCGGCCGCGTGGCTGCGCGCCGGCATGGGCATCGCGAAGATTCCGTTCGGCTTCGAGGTCGAACAATCCGATCGCGAGCGGCTGTTCCTCGAACGGTCGAACGCCGAGCGTGCGCTGTTCCCCGGCGAGTACGACCTCGGGGTCAAGCTGTCCGGTGCTTGGAAGTTCTTGCGGTACGCGGTCGCCGCGCAGAACGGCGAGCCGATCGGCGAGAAGGCATTCACGCTGCGCGATCCGAATCGCGCCAAGGACATCTCGGCGCGCGTCGGCGTCGAGACCCACGCGGGCGATGCAACGGTCGCAGCGGGTTTCTCGTTCCTGACGGGACGTGGGTTTCACGCCGGCACGCCCGCGACCAAGGACGTGCTCGTGTGGCGCGATCTCAACGAGGATGGCGTGGTCAACACCGGCGAGATCCAGGTCGTCGCGGGTCAGGCTGCGACGCCGTCGGCGAGCTTCGATCGATTCGGGGTCGGCGCGGACGTCGAAGTCGCGATCGATCTCCACACCTCGGGCAAGCTGATGGTTTATGGAGAGGTCGTTGCGGCCGGCAATCTCGATCGCGCGAACGTGATCGCCGATCCGATCGCCACGGGCCGCGATGCGCGCGAGCTCGGCTGGTACCTCGCCGGCGTCTACGAGCCGACGAAGCTGTGGGCGTTCGGCGCGAGGTTCGACGTCTACGACCCGGATGCGGATGCCTCCGAGCTGCGCACGGGCACGGTCGTGCCGCTCGATCAGAAGCTCAGCACGCTCTCCGCGACCGCTGCGGTCCGCGGCGAGCACGGGCGACTGATCCTGCAATTCGATCACAACACGAACCACCTCGGTCGCACGATGAGCGGCGTCCCGACGAACCTCGGCGACGATGCAGTCACGCTGCGCGCGGAGGTGCAGCTGTGAGGCGCATGATCTTGCTCGCGCTCGTCGGCTGCGGCGGCGTCGACTCCGATCCGGGGGCGACCGCGCTCGTTCGCGTTTCGGGTGCGCAGTTCTATCCCGGCGCGATGCCGGCCGCGACGACCGATGTTCGGGTGACCGCGATCGAGAGCCTGAACAACACGATCTGGGCAGGGCAGGTCAACAAGGCGCTCGGTGGTCGGCTCGCGGGTGCCGGCCTTGCCGTGGCGATCGGCTTTCCCGACGATACCGGTTACTGGATCGTCCCCGCGGGTGCCGCGGATCTCAATACGCCCGACGAGTTGACCTGGTCGGCGAAGGCCTCGTTCTCGGACGCCTTGTCCGCGGGTCGGCACGATCTCGAGGTCGCCGCGGTCGATGCGAATGGTCGGCTCGGTCCACCCAACGCACTCACGTTGACCGTCAACGCGAGGCAGCTCGATCTGACCGACGCGAAGCTCGCGTTCGCGTTGCACTGGGACACCGAGGCGGATCTCGATCTGCACGTCGTGCTTCCGGGCGAGCCCGCGGTGATCGTGTGGTCGGGAAATCTCAACTCGTATATTCCACCAGCGCCCGGCGACCCGGTCGATCCGGCGGCAGCGGCAGCCGGCGGCATCCTCGACTTCGATTCGAACTCGCAATGCGTGATCGACGGCCGCCGTGAAGAGAACGTCGTGTGGCGAGGCGCGACCGCTGCACCGGCACACGGCACGTACACCGTGCTCGTCGATGCGTTCTCGTTGTGTGCGGCGACAACCGCACACTGGAGCATCGATGTCTACCGCGATGCCGACGCGACTTCGCTCGCGCATGCGGAAGGAACCGCGGGCGATGCAGACACACGATTCGATCACATCGCGAGCTCGGGAGTCCGTGCTCTGACGTTCGATTACTGATCAGGAGCTAGAACCATGATGGACAAACTTCTCGATATCGCCGGCGTAGGCGGCACCGTCGTCCTCGTCCTGTTGCTCGCGCTGTCGGTGATCTCGATCGGGATCATCATCGAGCGCGTCGCGTATTTCCGGAAACGGCGCGTCGACGCCGTCAAGCTCGCGCGAGACGTGCTCGCGAAGCTCGAGCAAGATGACCGCCAAGGCGCCGTGAAGCTGCTCGCGAGCAGCAAGTCGATCGAAGCGGCGGCGCTCACCGATGCGCTGGCCTGGTACGACGCGGGCCCCGAGGCGTTCCGCGAGGTGCTGTCGAAGGGCCTGACCGATCGCCGCAAGGAGGTCGAATCGGGGCTCGTGTTCCTCGGCACGCTCGGCAACAACGCGCCGTTCATCGGCTTGTTCGGGACCGTGCTCGGCATCATCGTCGCATTTCGAGAGCTGTCTTCGGCGGCCGCGAACGTCGCGGGCGGCAGCGGCAACATGAACAACGTGATGGCGGGAATCGCCGAGGCGCTGGTGTCGACGGCAGTCGGCATCCTCGTCGCGGTACCGGCCGTCGTGTTCTTCAACATCTTTCAGAAGCGCACCGTGCAGATCGAGGACAACATCGGCGCGCTCGGCAACATGGTCGTCGCGCAGCTCAAGCGCGAAGACGGCGCGACGCGGGCCAAGCACGTTGCTGAGGGCAGCGCGCCGAACGGCCGTGATCCGCGGCAGTCGTACCCGGTGATCACGGTCGAGGCGGGAGCCTAGCCATGGCCGGGACGATGGGAGCCGCGCGAGGACGCGGCGCGACGATCGCGGCGATCAACGTGACGCCGCTCGTCGATGTCGTGCTCGTGCTGCTGATCATCTTGATGGTCGCGTCGACTTACATCGTCGCGCAGACGCTCAAGGTGACGCTGCCGAAATCGAAGACCACCGACGGCACGGCCGACAAGCCGCAGACCGTCGCGATCCTGAAAGACGGCACGATGCGCTGGAACGATGCGCCGGTCAGCGAGACCGAGCTCGTCAAGGACCTCGCCGGTGTGGTCAAGGCGGATCCGGACGTCAATGTCGTGGTCAGCGCCGACAGCGCGGTCCAGCACGGGCGCGTGGTCCACGTGATCGATCTCGCGAAGCAGCAAGGCGTCACGAAGTTCGCGATCAACGTCATGGCGGGCGAGTGACGTGAGAGCGCGAGAGATCACGATCGTCGCGTCGCTCGCGCTGCACGGCGTGATCTTCGGTGCCGCGTTCAACGTGGCGCAGGAGCGCAAGGTGCGCCGCGCGACGACGGTCGCGATCGCCGACCAGAAGAAGCCAGAGCCGAAGAAGCCGGAAGCCCCGAAACCGATTCCGCCACCGCCCAAGCCAAGGCCCGCGGTCGCCAAGCCGGTGGCGCCTGCGCCCGCCGTCGAGGTTCCGCAGGCAACGGCGCCGGCCGCCCCGGTCGCGACCGACCTCGCGCTCGGCAACGACACGGGCATGGACATGGGAACCGGCGTCAAAGAGCACGGGGAGACCAAGCCCGGGCCTGCGGCCGACAAGCCGCAGAAACCGGCCGCAGGCGCGGTGAAGACGCCGATCCACGTCGACGCACCCGCACCGACACAGACCGAAGCGGGGGCGTGTACCGAGCCTCCGGGCAAGCCCGAGCCGACGATGAAGACGGACATCGAGTACACCGAGGAAGCCCGCGCGGCGGGTGTCGAAGGTCGGCTCGTCATCAAGGTCACCGTCGACGCAGATGGCAACGTCACCAACGTGCAAGTCGTCAACGGCGTTGACGGCGCACTCGACGCCGCGGCGATCGCGATCGTCAAGACGTGGCGGTTCAAACCCGCGATGGCGTGCGGCAAGCCGGTCGCCGGCGGTACGTACACGATCGCTCGCCGCTTCGAGCTCGGAGACTGAAGCGTGAGGCACATCGCTCTCGTGCTCGCGATGATCGCGATCGTCACAGTTTCGGCGCGTCCTGCGCGAGCGGATGACGACGCGCCGCAGGTGACGAAGCCGCCGAAGCTTGCACACTTCGTGCCGGCCGAGCGTCCTGCAGGGACGGAAGACAAGACGGCGGTCGTCGTGCTGTCGATCGAGATTGCGGCCGACGGCAAGGTCTCGGACGTCCGGCTCGCGCAAACCGGCGGAGCCGACTTCGATGCCGCGGCGATCGCGGCGGTCAAGCAGTTCATCTTCGAGCCGGCAGAGGTCGATGGGCAGCCGGCGCCGGTCACGATCACGTACAGCTACAAGTTCACGGTCGAGGAGAAGATCGTTTCGCTCGGACCGCAGGTCAACTTCGAAGGCATTGTCGTCGAGCGGTTCAAGAAGACGCCGCTCGCGGGCGTCAAGATCCTGATCAAGGACGTCGGCCTCGAGGCGCTGACCGACGCGCAGGGCCAGTTCGCGTTCACCGATCTGCCGATCGGCGTGCATCAAGTCGAGCTCTCCGGACCGGGCCTGATCAGCGTGACGACCGAAGAGGACATCGGCGCGAAGCAGAAGCGCACGGTCAAGTACTACGCGGAGCTCAAGCAAGAAGGCGTCGATGAAGAGGAGGTCATCCACGCGACACGGATCAAGAAGGAGACGGCCAGCGTCTCGATCCGCACGGAAGAAGCGCGCAAGGTTCCCGGGACGCAAGGCGACACGCTCAAGGTCGTGCAGAACCTCCCCGGCGTCGGGCGATCGTCGTTCGGGTCCGGCCAGCTGATCGTCTGGGGCTCCGCACCGAACGAGACGCGCGTGTTCGTCGACGGTGTCGAGATTCCGGCGCTCTATCACGGTGGCGGCCTGCGCTCGACGGTGAACTCCGATCTGATCAAGTCGATCGATCTGTTGCCGGGAGCCTTCGGCGCCGAATACGGCCGCGGCATCGGCGGGCTCGTCAAGAGCGAGACCCGTACGTTGCCGCGCGAGGGTACGCATGGCTACGCCGCGGTCGACGTGATCGACGCGTCGGCCTTCGTCACCACCGCGCTGTCGAAGCGCGCGCGCATCGGAATCGCCGGACGTCGCAGTCACCTCGACTCGGTGCTGTCGCGCGTCACGTCGCAAGATGTCGGCGACTTCGTCCCGATCCCGCAGTACTACGACGGTCAGGTCCTCGCGCAGATCGATCTCGGCAAGGACGAAACGCTCGAGCTCGGCGCACTCGGCTCCGATGACCGGCTGACCCGCACGATCGGCGCGGACGATCCGGCGCAGATCCGCCGCCAGCAGACGCACGACCGCTACTACCGGGGCTTCGCGCGCTATCAGCGCATTCTCGGTGACGGCTCGAGCTTCGTGCTCGTGCCTTCGATCGGCTGGGACGGCAACACCACGAACGCATCGTTCGGGTCGGTGCCTACCTCGCTCGACGTCGCGTCGTGGAAGTACGCCGTGCGCGGCAGCTATCGCCGCAAGATCGATCCGCACGTGACGCTCTCCCTCGGCGTCGACGCGCAGGGCCAACACACCAAGGTTTCGCGGTTCGGCTCGGTGACGCTGCCGCCGCGCGAAGGTGATATCACCGTGTTCGGCCAGCCTCCGGGGGACGAGGTCAACGCCGATAGCTGGACGACCTCGATCGTGTCGGTCGCTCCGTACGGGTTCGCCGAGATCGCGGTCGGCAAGCTCGCGATCACCCCGGGACTGCGCGTCGAGCCGTACCTGATCGATGGCTCGCGACTCACACCGATCGTCGGCAGCACGCCGGCACTCGGCTATCGCCGGATGGACGTCGCACTCGAGCCGCGGGTGTCCGGAACCTACAAGCTCACGAAGCAGCTCCAGCTTCGCGCCGGTGCCGGCATCTATCATCAGGCACCGGATCCGACGGATCTCTCGGCGGTGTTCGGAAACCCGACGCTCGGCCTGATCCGCGCGTATCACGGCTCGGCCGGCATCTCGTACAAGCTGACCGGAACCTTGACCGCCGAGGTCGTCGGCTTCGCCAAGAAGATCGACGGGCTCGCTTCACGCAGCGAGCTGCCAACACCGCCGCTCGCACGCACGCTCGTGCAAGACGGCGTCGGCCGCGTGTTCGGCGGTCAGGCGTTGCTCCGCCAGGAGCTCACGCACGGCCTGTTCGGCTGGATCACGTACTCGTTGATCCGCAGCGAGCGCAAGGATCATCCGAGCAGCGACTGGCGGCTGTTCGACTACGACCAGACCCACGTGCTGAGCGTCCTCGCGAGCTACGACCTCGGCCGAGGCTGGCAGCTCGGTGCCAGGTTCCGTTACGCCACGGGCGTGCCGCGCACCGAGGTGATGGGCTCGTACTACGACGCGCGCGACGATCGCTTCGAGCCGCTGTACGGCGCGCATAACGCGATTCGGGTGCCCGCGTTCTATCAGCTCGATGCGCGCGTCGAACGCACGATGACGATCGCCGCTCACCGCGCGAACCTGTTCCTCGACGTCCAGAACCTGACCAACCGCAAGAACCCCGAAGAGATCATCTACAACTTCAATTACACGACGCGGCAATACATCACCGGACTGCCGACCCTCGCCGTGGTCGGGGTGCGGGTGGAGCTGTGATGAGGCACCTCGTTCTCGTCCTTGCGATCGCCGGATGCAAACCGGATCTCGGAGCGCCCGCATCGCTGATCACCGAACCGCGCATCCTCGCCGTTCGCAGCGAGCCCGCCGAGGTCACGCCGAATCACGACGTCACGCTGACCTCGCTGATCGTCGACGCGACCGGCACGCTCGCTCCCGACGTCGCCTGGGGCTTCTGCAGCCAGCCGGCACCGTTGTCGAGCGACAACGTCGTCGGCGATGACTGCATCTACGGCGCAGCATCGCTGACGGAGCGCGGACCGCAGATCACGACGACGATCCCGATCACCGCGTGCTCGGTGTTCGGACCTACACCGCCGGCACCTGCGCCGGGCGAGCCGCCGCGCAGACCGCACGATGCCGATATCACCGGTGGCTACTATCAGCCGATCCGCGCGCTCGCGAAGCTCGGTGGCAGCGACCAGGTGCCGGGCATCGGCCTCACGCGGATCACGTGCGATCTCGCGAACGCGTCGCTCGATGTCGTTCAGCAATTTCGCGCGCGCTATCACGCGAACACCAATCCGGTCGTGAGTCGCGTCGTCGCGCAGCTCCCGAATGAAGCGGATGCCCGCGATCTCCCGGTCGCATTGCCCGCGCACACGGCGATCCCGCTCCGGGTGCGCTGGACGGACGCCTCTGCCGAAACGTTCCCGGTCTTCGATCCGCAATCGCGCACGCTCGTCGATCATCGCGAGGCGATCCGCGTGTCGTGGTTCACGTCCGACGGCGCGCTCGCCTCCGAACGCACCGGACGCACCGAAGCCGACCTCGAGACCTACGCGGAGAACACGTGGACCACGCCGGATGCCGGACCGACACATCTCTGGATCGTCGTCCGAGACACGCGCGGCGGCGTCGCATTCGAGAGCTTCGACGTGACGATCGCTCCCTGACGCGACGGGTTAGTGCCAGGTGATATCAGTCGTATCGCGTAGGGTCGTCGGGTACTTGGCGGGCGTCGCCGGCGCGAGATATCCCGCGCTCGGCACGTCGCGGCCGAAGCTCTTCACCGTCACGCTCGCGCCGACCTCGACGAGCGTGAACCCATAGAAGGCATCGGCTGCAGGGACCGTCGATTCGAGCAAGCTGCCACCATTCCCGGCGACGATCTGCCACGTGCTCGCGGGTCGCGTCTTGTACCAAAGGTGGTTGTGTGCCGAGAGCATCGCCTCCGCGTGGTTCTGTTCGAGCGCCGTCCACAACGCATCGCGCACGGCCGGACTCGTGAAGCCGCCTTCGGCCGAGAGCGGTGACGGATACGCAGGCTTGTGGCTGATCGCGAAGATGTGTGCTGCACCTGATGCGCGCGCCGCGGAGACATCGGCTGTGACCCACGTTGTCGGGACCGAGCCATCGGCGCCGACCGGATCGGTGTCGAGGACGACGAAGTGCGTCCCGGAAAAGTCGAACGAATAGTCGAGGCGAGCTTGATCGGTCTGCAGTTGATCGGCCCCGCCCGCTGCAGGACCGTTCGAGCCGCGAATCCGCGAGCCCATCACGGCCACCCAGGTCGCCTCCGCTTCCGGATAGGCGTACTTGAGCCCGTTCTGCTTGGTCTGCATCTCGTGATTGCCGGGGACAGGGACGAGCTCGACACCGGCGGCCGCGAGCGGAGAAGCATCGTAGTGCGCGAGCCAAGCCGCGAGCTCCGGTTGCAGGGTCGCGGCGTCTTTGTAGCCGTAGACCATGTCCCCGGCGAAGAACAGGAACTTCGGTGGAGGCGACAGCGCCGCGATCTCTGCGAACGTGCGGTCGAGCTCCGCCAGGTTGGCGGTGCTCGGATTGTTCGTCGTGATGTCGGCCTTCTCCACGCGATTGCAGCCGACCACGACAAAGGAGAACGATGCGGCTTGCGCAGCATCAGGTGCCGCCGCCTGATCCGGAGGCGCCGCATCGATCACGCCGGCCGGCGACGAACAGCCGACGCCAGCCAGGAACACGATCGCAGCCCGTTGCATCGCGCGCACTGTCCTCAGCACCACGTGAGCTGTCAAGCAACGATTTCGCTGCAGGTCGTCACGGACGAAGTGCGATCACCGCGAGCATCTCCCACAGTAGATGTGCGGCGAGATGCGACGTCAGATCCGCGTGATCGATCGCGACGTTGTGAAGTCGAGCGACCTCTGCGTCCGTGACAGCTTCGCAACGGCCCGGTGAACCGAATGGTTACGGTCGCGTCACCGTCCGGTTGCGATGCAGCGGCGATCCGGTCACCACCTACACCTACTGTGGGTCGTGTACCTTGTGACAGAGGCCAACGCCCCTCGCGAGTCGTCGACTCCGCACGTGACGATCGTGGCGGCGCTGATCGTGCCGGCAACGCACGATCTCGCGAACGAGCTCCGGCGCGACTCGCTGCAGGTCGACGTGGGAAATGCGGACGTCATGCGCAATCCGCCGGCAAACACGGTCTACGTGTTTTGCTTCGACGCGGCGCTGGGCGTGGTGCTCGCGGATCGGATCGTCGCCTGGGGCTCGGAGACCGAGCAACGACCCGGGTTGATCGGAGTCATCGAAGACGGCGGTGGTCACGAGCGCGAGGCGCTGCTCGCCGCGGGTTTTGACGACGTGATCGCGGGAGCCCTGAGTGCACGCGAGCTCTCGGCGCGCGTGCGTGCCGTGTACCGCCGGATGCATTGGAAGAGCGTGCGCGCGGGACGGTTGCGGTTCGGCGTGTTCACGCTCGACCTCCACAACCACATGCTGTGGACCGAAGGGCGCAGCATCTCGCTGACTTCGATCGAGCTGGCGGTGATGCGCGAGCTGATCAAGGCGCGGGGACGGCCGCTGTCGCGGATCCAGCTCCTCGACACGGCTTGGGGTGACGAAGATCTCGAGACCAGCGAGCGCGCCGTCGACAACGTGATCTTGCGGCTGCGGCGAAAGCTTCCGAATCCCGACTCGATCGAGACGGTTCGCAGCGTCGGCTTCCGCCTCGTCTAACTACCTCTTGGCTATTTCTTCGCGAGCTCTTTGACCGCGCCGACGACCTCGTCGACGTGGCCTTTGACGCTGACCTTGGGCCAGTGGCGCGCGATCTTGCCGGTCTTGTCGATGACGACGGTCGAACGAATGATGCCCTTCATCTTCTTGCCGTAGAGGACCTTGTCGCCCCACGCGCCGTACGCCTCGAGCACCTTGCCGTCTTCGTCCGAGAGCAGCGGGAACGTCAGCTTGTACTTGTCGCGGAACTTGCAGTGCGAGGCGATCGAGTCCTTGCTGACTCCGAGCACGGTCGCACCGAGCTTCTTGAGCGCGGGCACTGCATCGCGAAACCCTTCAGCTTCGACGGTACAGCCGGGCGTGTTGTCGCGCGGGTAGAAGTAGAGGACGACGACCTGGCCGGCGAGATCTGCGAGCTTCACCTTGCCGCCGTCGGAGGATTCGAGCGTGAAAGCGGGGGCCTTCTTCCCAAGTTCGAGCATGCTGGCGGCGTAACACGGATGCGTTACACTATCGAGATGCGGTGGTTCTTCGTGGTGATCACGCTAGGCGCGTGCGCACCCCATGCTGCGAGCGGCCCGGCGTGGCCCAAGGCTGCCGCTTCCGACAAGGACGGCGGCGAGAGCCTCGCACCGCAGGAGTCGCGTCAGGTCGCGGTCGCGGTCGAGAAGTCCGAGGAAGCGAAGCCGGTCGCGGCCACCGAGGCCAAGCCGGCGGCTGCGGCTCCGGCATCCGAGGCGCCCGCTGGGGGTGCAGGTCCTGTCGCCCCCACGGCGCCGATCGATGAAACGATCATGACGGAAGACGTCATCATCGAGATCGACGACTGAACGGCGAGTGATCTATAGGCCGATGCAGCTGCCGTTGTAGACGATCTGGAACTTCGGTCCCGTCGACGGGAAGAAGTAACCGGTCGCCATGCACATCTCGTTGGTCACGGCGGACTGGCCCGCGACGACCGTCTTGTCGTTGTTGCCGGCGGGCGGAGGCGTCGTGTTGTCGTAGACGCAGTCCCACGTCAGCTTCGGCTGCGCGAACGTGTAGAACGGCATGGTCATCCAGTTCTTCGAGCCGGGGTGTTCCCAGTCGGTTCCGTGGAAGATCGACGACGTGCCGTCCATGACGTCGGTCGTCACCGACTGTTTGTGCGAGTGCGTCGACATCGCCCAGAACTTGACTCCGGCGGGGAGCGGGCACGAGGCTGTCACCTTCAGGTTCGTCGCGTTCGGCGGAATGCTGATGTCGTTGTTGTACGTCACGTACGCGTCGGTCTGCGTGTACGCGGTGCCGGTCGGCAGCGCGTACGCTTTGAGATCGATGTGCGCGGTGATCGCTGCGTCGCTGGCGTTCAGGTAGTGGAGCTGGATGTAGCCCTGGCTGTTCGGCGCGATCTTCTGCGCGAGGGGTTTGCCGGTGCCGTCGTCGGCGGGCAGGTTCTCTTCTTGATGCGGCGTCTGCGTCGCATACGTCCAGATCGGCGCGCGGCCGCCGTTGAGACCACCACAGCTGGTGTCGATCGTACCGTCCGCGGGCTGCGTCGCGCCCGGGGTCATATAGAGGATCGCGTGGTGGCTACCGGTCGACATGTCCGAGACCCACTTGTTGATCAGCACATCCGTCGTGTTCGACGTATGGAAGTAGTAACAGTAGGTGACCTGCTCGCCGGGCATGAGCGTGACGTCCTTGCTCACGATCTCGAACGCGGGCGTCCCTCCGCCGCCACTGCCGTCGCTGGTGGTGCTGGCGTCCACGTCGGTACCAGCGTTGTCCTTGCCGCACGCGCCCAAGGCCACGGTCGACGCGATTGCGAGTCCAAACACAAACGAGCTGCGCATAGGCATAAGTCGAGCTCCCCTCATCTGTGCGCAGCCTATCAACCGCTGCGGCTCTGTAAAGAGTCTTTATTGAACTCGAGTTCTGTTTCCCCTGACATGTGTGATGTCTGTGTGCGGCACCACAAGTACACTGCCCCCAAATGGAACGCGCCAGCGAGTGCTGGCCCGAGATGGAACGCGCCGGCGTACGCTGGCAAGTGAGGACCGATGACGCGGTACGACGTAGACCTGTTCGTGATCGGCGGTGGATCGGGTGGCGTCCGCGGGGCGCGGGTCGCCGCGGAGCACGGCGCGCGAGTCGCCATCGCCGAGGCCAGCCGATGGGGCGGCACCTGCGTGATTCGCGGCTGCGTGCCGAAAAAGCTGCTGGTCTACGGAAGTGAGGTGAGCCGGCAACTCGAGGACGCGCGAGGCTTTGGCTGGACGATCCCGGAGGCGCAGTTCGACTGGCCGGCGCTCGTCGCGGCGAAGGACAAGGAGATCGCGCGGCTATCGGTCGCGTATGCGGAGCGACTCAAGCGCGCGGGAGTGCGACTGCTCGAAGCGCACGCGCGGCTCGTCGATCCCCATACGGTCGAGGTCGCGGGTGAGCGGATCACCGCGGCGCATATCTTGATCGCGACCGGCGGGCAGGCGCGCGTTCCCGCGGCGGGTACGTGGATCACGTCCGACGACGCGTTTCACCTGCCGGTGTTGCCCAAGCGAATCGCGATCCTCGGCGGCGGCTACATCGGTGTCGAGTTCGCGCATATCTTTGCCGGCTTCGGAGTCGCCGTCACGCTCGTCCATCGCGAGACGCGCATCTTGCGAGGTTGGGATCCGGATCTGGTTGCCGAGGCGGAGCACGGTCTCATCCGCCATGGGGTGAAGCTCGTCGTCGGTCGCGATCTGAGCGAGGTCGATCACGATCTCGCGATGTCGGCGATCGGCCGGTCGCCGCTGATCGAAGGCCTCGGCCTCGACCACGCCGGCGTCGCGCTCGATCCCAAAGGTGCGATCGTCGTCGACGAATGGTCGCGCACGACGGCGCCTCACATCTATGCGGTCGGCGACGTCACCGGACGCATCGCGCTGACGCCGATCGCGATCCGTGAAGGTCACGCCGTCGCCGACACGCTGTTCGGTAAGCGGCCGACGTCGATCCAACATCACCTGATTCCGACGGCGGTGTTCGCGCAGCCGCCGATCTCGGCGATCGGCCTGACCGAGCCGGCCGCGATCCTCGCGGGACACGACCCGCAGGTGTTTCGCGCGAAGTTTCGGCCGATGCGCTATTCGCTCTCCGGTCGCGAAGAGCACGTGCTGATCAAGCTCGTGGTCGATCGCAAGACGGATCGCGTGCTCGGCCTGCATGTCGCCGGCGTCGACGGGCCCGAGATCGTGCAAGCGGCCGCGATCGCGATCACGATGGGCGCGACGAAGGCCGACTTCGACCGGACGTTCGCGATGCATCCGACGAGCGCCGAAGAGCTCGTGCTGCTGCGTTAGCCGACGCTGCGCGCTTACGACAGGCGGTCGCGATAGTCGTGATAGCCGAAGCGCCGGTGCACGGTGATGCGCTTCGTCGCCGGATCGTGGGTCGCGATCGAGGGGAGGCGGACGCCGTTGAACGTGGTCGTCTTGACCATCGTGTAGTGCGCCATGTCGAGGAACACGAGCTTGTCGCCGACCGCGAGCGGGCGATCGAAGCTGTAGTCGCCGATCACGTCGCCGGCGAGGCACGTCATGCCACCGAGGCGATAGGTGTGCGGCTTCGCGCCAGGGTCGCCGGCGTCGACGATCACCGGCCGATACGGCATCTCGAGGACATCGGGCATGTGCGCGGTCGCGGAGGTGTCGAGGATCGCGATCTCCATGCCGTTGTGGAACGTGTCCATCACGGTCGACACGAGGATGCCGGTCCCGAGTGCGACGGCTTCGCCGGGCTCGAGGTACACCGGCACCTGCCACTTCGCGCGGAACGCCTGGATCACGCGCACGAGCCGTTCGATGTCGTAGTCAGGCCGCGTGATGTGATGGCCGCCGCCGAAGTTGACCCACTTCATGCGCGGGATGAATTCGCCGAACTTGAGCTCGAAGGCGGCGATCGCGCGCTCGAGCGCGTCGCTGTTGACCTGACACAGCGTGTGAAAGTGCAGGCCGTCGATCCCGTCGAGATCGCCTTCGTGCAGGTTCACTCGGGTCGTGCCGAGGCGGCTGCACGCGCCGGCGGGATCGTAGAGCGCGACCTCGACCTCTTGATGCTCGTGGTTGACACGCAAGCCCGTCGAGATCTTGCGTCCCGCGCGGCGTGCTGCCTCGATCGCGGGGCGATGACGTTTCCACTGCGCGGGCGAGTTGAGAACGATGTGATCGGCGAGCGTGACGAGCTCGCGCATCTCGTCGTCGGAGTACGCCGGTGCGTAGGCGTGGACTTCGCCGCCGAGCTCTTCGCGCGCGAGCCGCGCCTCGGCGATCGAGCTCGAGGTCGCGCCCGCGAGGTAGCGCTTGACGAGCCGGAACGTCGACCACTGCGCGAAGCCCTTGAGCGCGAGCAGGATCGTGCAGCCCGCGCGCTGCTGCACGGTCGCTAGGAGCCGCAAGTTTGCTTCGAGCGCGCCGAGATCCGTAACGAAGCACGGCGTCTCGAGCTGCGAGACATCGATCGCCCGCGCGACACTCTCGCCGAGGCTCGCGCCCTTCGACATTGCGGCTTAGCGCTCCTCGACGTGCCAGGGCAGGCCGCGCTTCGCGACGTCGGCGAGGAACGGATCGGGATCGAGCTGTTCCATGTTGAACACGCCCGCGCCCTTCCAGGTCTTGTCGACCATCATCTTGGCGCCGGTCACCGCCGGCACGCCGGTCGTGTACGAGATCGCCTGCGCGTGGACTTCTTTGAAGGTCTCCGCGTGATCGCAGATGTTGTAGATGAAGTAGCGCTTCGGCTTGCCGTTCTTCACGCCCTCGCACAGGCAGCCGATCGAGGTCTTGCCGCTGTAGCCCGCGGCGAGCGACGCCGGATCCGGAAGCAGCGCGCGCAGGAACTTGATCGGCACGATCTTCTTGCCCTCGAACTCGACCTCGTCGATTCGCGTCATGCCGACGTTGCCGAGCACCTCGAGGTGCTTGAGGTACGACTCGCCGAACGTCATCCAGAACCGGATCCGCTTGAGGCCCTTGATGTTCTTGACGAGCGACTCGAGCTCCTCGTGATAGAGCAAAAAGCTCTTCTTCTCGCCGACGCCGGGATAGTCGAAGATCCGCGAGACGCTGAGCGGATCGGTCTCTTTCCACTCGCCGTTCTCCCAGTAGCGGCCGCGCGCGGTGATCTCGCGGATGTTGATCTCGGGGTTAAAGTTCGTCGCGAACGCCTTGCCGTGCGAGCCGGCGTTGCAGTCGACGATGTCGATCGAGTGGATCTCGTCGAGCAAGTGCTTCTGCACGTGCGCGCAGAACACGTTCGTGACGCCGGGGTCGAAGCCAGAACCGAGCACGGCCATCCGGCCCGCCTTCTGGAACCGCTCCTGATACGCCCACTGCCAGCTGTATTCGAACTTCGCGACATCCGGCGGCTCGTAGTTCGCGGTGTCGAGATAATCGACGCCTGCTTCGAGGCAGGCATCCATGATGTGGAGGTCCTGATACGGCAGCGCGACGTTGATCACGACGGCGGGCTGGTACTCCTTGAGGAGCCGGACCAGCTGCGGAACGTCATCGGCATCGACCTGCTTGGTGCGGATCTTCCGCCCGTGCATCTGTTCGATCTCGGCTGCGATCTTGTCGCACTTCGCGAGCGTGCGACTCGCGAGCATGACGTCCGAGAACGTTTGCTTGTCCATCGCCGCCTTGTGGGCGACGACCCCACCGACACCACCGGCTCCGATGATGAGGACCTTCGACATGGTCCCGTTCCTACCACATGCGCCTCAGTCCAGAGCGACTTCTTGCTCTTGGTCGGGCGGCGCGTGGTCGCGGCGGACGGCCTTGGTCAGCCGGCGGCCGAACTTGCGGGCGGTGCGGCGAAACGCTTCGCGTCCCGCGCGGCGACCGGCCTTCATCACGTCTTCGAGCTGACCGTCGATCGCCCACATCAAGTGTTCGAACGACTCGGGCGAGACACCCTGGTTGTAGGTCTGGACGAAGCTGCGCACCATGATCAGGTCGACCGCCGGAGCCTGCGGATCCGTCGCACCGTCGATCTCTGCGTAGAGCTCGCTGACCTGGATCCCGGAATAGCCCGCGAGGAGCTGGAGCTGATAGCCGAGCTCTTTGCTGCGACGGCGCCAGGTGTGGAACGAGCGCTTCGATCGCTTACCGCCTTTGCGGGCGCTGCGAGCATCGCCGTAGACCCTGCGAATCCCGCGGACGATGGTCGACCACTCGATCTGTTCGGGCAACGCGGCCTCGAGTGCCTCGACTTGGGCCGCGGCGCGCGCGGCGCCTTCCGCGAGCAGCTGCTTGATCTCTGCGGCCTGCGGCATCGCCGCTTCGGCGTTGTGCAAGATCAAGTTTGCGGTCTCGCGCTCGGGGTCGCCGAGCGGCAGTTGCGCGAGGGTGTCGGGTGCGACCGCGTGATCGCGCGCGATCCCGAGCGTGCGACGCGCTTCCTGCAGCGCTTGGCGGACGGCGCGGCGTTCGCTTTTCGGGAGCGCGGCGGAGACGAGCGAGAGCACCGCACGTGCACGGCGCAACGCCTTGCGATAGTCGTGCACGGCAGTGTGAGTGCTGCGATCGACGCCACCCGCTGCAGCTTTTGCGGCATTCGCGGCGGCGAGAAACTCCGCGACGAGCATGCGGCGCAGCTCGGTCGGGTTGTCGAGCACCGAGGCTTTCGCGCCGAGCGGACCGAGCTTGTCGTGCTCGGCAAAGGAAGATGTTTGATCTTGTTTAGGACTGTCCACCGTCGTCGCCATCGCGGGACCATACATGGCCAGGTCCGGATTACTTTCGCGATCGCGAAGAAACCGCGGATCTATCGAACTTGTCACACAGCCGAGTATGGTCTCCGGATGGCCAAGCCCATCCTCTTCGACCCGGTCGCGAGCCCGTACCTCGTCGACGATTCGTTCAAGATCGACAAGGCGGACACCAAGCCACCCAAGGATGCGCCCGATAAGAAGACGAACGTCGACGCCCTCGCCGACTCGGTCGCCAAGCTCGCAAAGCTGCAGCAGAAGCTGTACGCGCACGATCGATACGCCGTGCTCCTCGTGTTCCAGGCGATGGATGCAGCCGGCAAAGACGGGACCATTCGCGCGATTCTCACGGGAGTGAACCCGCAGGGCGTCTCGGTCTCCGCGTTCAAGTCGCCGTCGTCGGGCGAGCTCCAGCACGACTTCTTGTGGCGGATCAACCGCGAGCTACCGATGCGCGGGCAGATCGGCGTCTTCAACCGCAGTCACTACGAAGAGGTCCTCGTCGTGCGCGTCAACCCCGGTTATCTCGACGGCGAGAAGTTGCCGCAGATCCCGAAGGATCTGACCGAGCTGTGGGAAGAGCGTTTCGAGTCGATCGTCGCGGCGGAGAAACACTGGGCGCGGAACGGCATCGCGATCGTGAAGTTCTTCTTGAACGTCTCGCAGAAGGAGCAGCACAAGCGGTTCCTCGATCGGCTGACGGATCCAGACGACAACTGGAAGTTCGCGACCACCGACTGGCAGGAGACGAAGAAGTGGGACAAGTACATGGAGGCGTATGAAGACGCCTTGCGCGCGACGAGCAAGCCGTGGGCGCCGTGGTACTCGATCCCGGCCGACTCGAAGAGCTTCATGCGCCGGACCGTCGCGGATATCGTGGTCGCGACGGTCGCGCAGCTGAAGCTCGAGTATCCGAAGGTCCCCGAGCGAGAGCGTGCCGAGCTCGAAAAGATCCGTCGCGAGATCGAGGCGGAGTTGAAATAGTCAGTGGCCGCCGGCGGCGAAGTCGATGCCCTGCTTCTTGCCGGCCTCGCCGCTGCGCAGCAGCATGACCCGTAGGATCACCGGCGCGATCGCTTCGTTGAAGCCGACGACGCCGAACAGGATCGCGGCGGCGCCGTCGCCGAAGCTGTCTTTGAACGTCTTCTGGAGGACGAGGGCGAGCGCGAGTGCGAGGCCGGCTTGTGGGACGAGGCCGAACCACGCGTACTTCGCGACGACCTCCTCGGCGCCGCTGCGTTTGCACGCGATTCGCGCACCCGCGTAGAACGTGCCCGCGCGGACGAACGCGATGATCCCGACGACGAGCAGCGAGCTCCACAGCGTCTGGATATCGAGCTTGCTCCCGGCAAGCGCGAAGAACACGAGGAACACGGGGAGCTGCGCGCCTTCGAAGTTGTGGAGGAGCTGGGTCGCGTCGGCCTTCGAGAAGTTGCGCAGGTAGATGCCGGCGGCGAGCAAGATGATCAGCGGATCGAGGTTTATCCGCTGGCCGATCTCGGCGACGATCACGCAGATCATCAACGCGAACAGCGATGCGCCGCGTTCGACCGAGCGGAGGAATGCGCTGATCACCATGCCGATCAGCACGCCGAACACCATCGAGCCGAACAGCTCCCAGGCGACGTTCATCGTCGTCGCGGTGACATCGATGCCGCCGCCGATCACCGCGCCCGTGATCGCGAGCGCGACCGAGAACACGGTGATCACGGTGAGGTCCGCGACGACGACGGAGGCGAGCATGATCTGACTCAGCGGACCGTCGGCCTTGGTCTCGGCGAGCATCGCCATCACGACGGCCGGCGACTGCGCAGACAGCGCGACGCCGATCACCATGCAGACCGCGAGGCTCTGCGTCAGATCGAACTTGGCGAAGAACGGCAGCATCGGCCGCATCACGAACAGCACGGCGGCGATCGCGAACATCGAGCCGATCACACCGAAGATCGTGATGCCGCGCAGCGTCGCCATCACGGGGCGGATCTTCTTGAGCTGGAGCTCGGCGCCGGCTTCGAGCGCGAGGATCGCCGTCGCCGTGTCCTTGACGATATCGAGCGAGTGACCCATGTCCTTCGTGACGAAGCCGAGCACCGCCGGACCGGAGACGATGCCGGCGATGATGTAACCGGTCAGCTTCGGGAGCCCGAGGCGATTGACGATCTTCGCGGTGAAGTACGAAGCGAGCAGCAAGTAGCCGAACGCGAGCTCGGTGCCGGCGAGGCTCGTGTCGGTCGTGAAGCTGCGCGCGGCTTGCATCATGCCGCCGACCGCGAGCAAGAGCAGGAGCGGGATCACTTCGGCCTCACAGGCGAGCTCGGCTCGTCGCGATAGATCGGCCCGTCCATGTCGGTGCCTTCGCTTCCGCCGAGATCGTCGAGCTCGTCGATCGGTCCGGATCGTTCGAGCTGGTCGAGCACGGCGCGGGGCGCGGCGTCTACGCCCGATCCGCGTTGCACGAGGATCTCGCTGATGATCGCGCCGCCGATCACCGCCGTGACGATCCACGGCAAGCCGGTGTCGTGATAGAGGCTCTCGACGCTGATCACGAGCGCGATCGAGAGGCTCGACAGCGGCGTGAACAGCTGGCGCTGATCGGCGAAGTTGCTCGGCAGCAGCGCGCCGACCGCGGTCTTGGCCGCGAGCACGCCCGTCCACTTACCGAGCGTGCGACCCGCGACGAACAGCGGCACGAGCGCCCAGCCTCGCCAATCAGTGACGGTCCACACCGCACCGGCGATGATCAGGAACAACAGATGTACCGGTCGTTCGAGGTGATTGAGGATCCGGAAGATGCTGTCGCGCTGCTCGTTCGGGAAGTTCGTGACGAGCACGCCCGCGATGAAACAGATCGCGATCGGCGACAGGTGCAGATAGCCCGCGAGACCGGACGCGAACGCGATCGCGCCGAGCACGACCGCGAGAAACTCGGCGTTCGAGACCGGAACGCGGACCATCGCGAAGATCAAGATACCGATCGCGACGCCGAGGCCGAGCGACACGAACACCCACGCCGTGTTCGGGAGCTGCCAGGTGCCCGCGGTGTCGTCGCGAAAATACGACGTGATGAACAGAAGACCGATCACGCCGACGAGCTCGTCGAGTTGCGCGAGGAGCACGTCGACGCCACGCCCCTCGTGCCACGCGCGCGTCGCGAAGCCGCGGAACTTGCGAGGCGCGGTCATCGCGGCAGCCGTCCCGAGCAAGACCGTATCGCGCCAGAACGCCGGGTCCGAGAGCGACAGGTGCTTCGCGTTGAACGCGAGCATCACGGCACCGCAACCGGCAGCCGTGATCGCGAACGGGCCGAGCGCTTCGACGAGGATCAAGTATGCCGTGCCTTTCGGCACGCGATCGAGCACGCGAATGTCGAGCTGCGCGCCGATGATGAAGCCGAGCCAGCCGAGACCGAAGTGCAGCACGGGCCGCAACTGCGCGAGGACCTCGGGCGACAGCACGCCGATCGAAGGCAGGCTCGCGATCACACCGAGTGCGACGAACGGGAAACCCGCGGTGATCACGCCGCTGATTCCGAACCGCTCCTGGAACCGCACGACCTTGCGATGGCCGCCGAGATACGCGATCACCATCAGCGCGATCAGCCCGCCGATCACTTTGATCGCGAACAGCGTGCTCTCCTTCGCGGCGTGCGTCGCCTCGGCCTGCGTTTTCGGTACGACAGGAACCGCCGGGATCGCCGGCTTGGGAGCCGACGCACGTGGCGGCGGAGAGACCGCGACCGATCCGTTGGAAGCTGGTACCGCAGAGCTGCCGGCAGAGCCCGTCGTTAGATCGGCTGCCGAGCCGACGGCGCTGTCGCCTGCGGAACCGGCGGCTGCTGCGGAGCCCGCGCCAGACCCGGACGACTCGGGTATGGCAACCGGAACATCACCCGCTGAGCCGCTGCCGCTATCGGCCAGCGCGGTCGAGCCACCGAACGTGACGGCAAGCAGCACGGCCACAGAGCGGACCGCTGCCGCTGTCACTGCTCGGCCCCGACGCGGTCGATCGCTTTCGCGAACGCGCGATCGTCGTGACACGCCGCCATCGCCTTCGACTGCACGACCTGCTTCGCGGCAGCGTCGAACTGCTCTTCGTGCTTGGCGACCTCGCCGCGCAGCGCTTTGACCTTGTCGCGGCCGGCGTGCATCACCTTGGCGTTCGCGGTGATCACGTCGGCGTAGCGGTCCGCGATCGCGTCGATCTTCGCGGTGGCGGCCGCGCAATCTTCGCCGGATTCTTCTAGCGCCGTCGCCCATGCTTGAAACAGCTCGAGCGCGCGGGCGGCAAGTCGCGGGAGATCATCGTCGAGCGCGATCGGCTGGGCGTCGATCGAGACCGCGGCATCTGTCGCGACAGGCTTCAGGATCGGTGGGGGCGGCGAAGGAGCGGCGTGACCGCATCCAATCGCGATGATCGCGGCCCAAGACCAGCGCGTCATGGCCGCTGATGGTCGCACGGTCCCAGGCACGCGTGCCACGTCAGGGTGTTTGCATCGCGTCGGAGTAGCGTTTCATGCCATCGACGACCTGCTGGATCTGGCCTTGCAACTCGGGACGTTCCTTGAAGCATGACGCCAACCTGTGGACGATCGCGTCGGAGCGGCCGACCGCCAACCGGTCGTAGACGTGCAGCTCGCGCGTGAGCTGGTTCGCACGTTCGGGATCGAGCGTCGCGGCGCGGACTCTCTCCGCGAGTGGACGGCCGTGGTCTTCGATCTCGCCGAGCTTCGTCACCGCCGCCGCGCAATCGAGGTTCGGTGCGGTCGCGGCATCGGCCATCTCCGAGACGAGCGCGTTCAGCTCGGCGGCGAGCCCCTTCGCGTCGAACGCGTTGGTGGGCGCCGGATGAGACCGGCCGCCGCACGCGACGAGTACGGCGAACGCGAGGCTACGGGCACCTGTCATCGGCATTGTCGGGAACTGATCCTTGTAGGTCCGCGGCGAATAGGCAATACGCAACCGCGAAGAGAGAACCGAGAACCGACATTCGGGTTCGGTTCCAATCAGCTCGCGCGGTCGAGGGTCGGTTTCTCGTCGATGACGTGAAACCGGCCCTTTGCATCTTTGGCGACGGTCCCCATCGCGATCTGCGGATCGTGCGTGAAGAACAACCGACCGCGCCGCTCGATGAGGTCACCGAGCAAGGCGGCCTTCTCGTCGATCAACAGCTCCGGATAGCGGTCGTAGCCCATCGTGATCGGCAGGTGGACCCAGGCCTTGCCGGGGATCAGATCGGCGGCGAACACGACGGGCCCCGCGGGCATCGCGACCTCGGTGAGCAGCAGCCCGGGCGTGTGACCGGCGCTGCGGTGAAACTGATAACCATCGCCGAGCGTCGTCGAGCGATCGCCGGCGACGAGCTCGAGCCGACCGGTCGCTTCGATCAGCTGCGTGAGACCTGGAATGAACGACGCGCGATCGCGTGCGTGTGGGGACAGCGCTCGTTCCCAGGCTTCCTTGCCGACCACGTAGTGCGCGTTCGGAAACACCAGCCGCTCGGGCTGTCCGGGAGCAAACGCGGACAGTGCGCCGCCGGCGTGATCGAAGTGGAGGTGCGACAGGACGATGACATCGATCTGCTCGGGTGTGACGCCGGCGGCGGCGAGCGACTCGATCAGCACGTGGCGCTCCTCCACGACCCCGTAACGGTCGCGCAAGGTGGGCTCGAAGAACGCCCCGATCCCGGTCTCGAGCAGCACGTTTCGGTCGCCGTCACGCACCAGCAAACACCGACATGCGAGCGGGATCCGGTTCTTGTCATCGGGCGGAATCCAGCCT
Source organism: Myxococcales bacterium (assembly GCA_028287115.1). Classification (GTDB taxonomy): domain Bacteria; phylum Myxococcota_A; class Polyangia; order Haliangiales; family Haliangiaceae; genus JABFXX01. The sequence continues at coordinate 1,444 of JAQBQF010000167.1, read as the reverse complement.
TCCCACATGACTTTCGGGGCGTTGCCGAACATCGCCCCGCCGTCGAGGCGTTGCGAGTTCCCGAGGACCGACGTCAGTGTCCGCACCCACGGTCCTTACCATTTCTGGCAGTGGTGTGTTTGCGCCGTCGCTAGGGTCTAGAGTCCCCAGCAACCAGCCAGCAAGTCCAAGCTTCACTCGCGATCTTGTCTGTGTAAGATGCGCGGCATGATGATGAGGGCTTTGCTTGCTGGGAGTTTGGGGGCGGTGCTCACCATGGGATGCGCGTCGCATCACGGCCCGGGTACCGATGACTCGCTCGCGACGCTGTCGATCGATCCACCGACGAGCGAGCTGTTGATCCTCAACAATACGCCGGCGACCGAGAGCTTCACGGCGACGCTGACGTATCCCGATGGCACCAAGCGTGACGTCACGGCCGACACGCACTTCGCGATCGATTCGTCGTACGGAATGTTCGCGCAGAACACGCTGTCGGCGACTGGCGCGGGCAAGACCGTCGCGTACGCGGCGCTCGCCGACAAGATCGCCAACGCGCAGGTGATCGTGCGGCTCAAGGACGTCCGCATCGATCCGGCGCTGCCCGCGAACGTCGTGGATTGGTTCACCGGCCCGCAGGACACCTCGCGCGCGCCGCACGTCGTGTATCCGCCGAAGAACGTCGTGATGCCGCGCAACCTCGGCGATTTCGAGATCCACTGGACGGACGCGAACGCCAACAACGTGTTCGAGCTGTCGCTCAAGAGCGAGTTCAGCGACGTCCGCGTCTACGTTCCGGGTGGCAACGGTGACGTCGCCGCGGGCGCAGGTGCGTCGTGGTCGGCGTTCCTTGCCGACGAGTGGCTCGCCGCGGTCGGCAACGAAACGAACATCGCGTACGAAGTGCGCGGCGTGCAGAGCACCAACCCGGTCTCGGTCGGCACGGCGGGACCAGAGCTCGTGAAGCTCAGCAACGAGCCGATGCTCGGCGGCCTGTATTACTGGGCCTCTCGCGCCGCGGCCGGACCGGCCGGAATCTTTCGTCACGATGTCAGCAAGCCGGGCCTGCCGGCCGAGCAGTACATGACAACCGCGCAGACCGGCGATCGCTGCGTCGCGTGTCACGTGCTGTCGCGCGACGGCACGAAGATGGCGGTGACGTACGATGGCGGCAACGGCGCGGCGACCCTCGTCGATGTCGCGACGCGGACTCCGCAAGGCGGCACGAACCTATGGAACTTCGGCGCGTTCACGCCCGATGGCTCGCAATTCCTGTCGGTGAGCGCCGGAACGCTCGTCGTGCGCAACTACGCCGATCAAACCGTGCTCGCGACGATGCCGGCCGCGGGCTGGGTCACGCACCCCGATCTCGCCCCCGACGGCCAGCACCTCACGTACGTGCATCCAAACGGGCCCGCCGCCGACTGGACATTCACGGGCGGTCAGATCTTCACCCGCACCTACG
>JAQBQF010000161.1 GCA_028287115.1 Myxococcales bacterium | reverse complement strand
GTCGTGATTGATGTCTACGGTCACTCAGGTAATCGGATCAATCGCTGAGTTCAGTTCTTGCTCTAGAAGTTCGAATTGCGAGAGGACGAGCTTGTGATTGTATTTGATCTAGAGAGTGAATTTACTCTCATAGCGCATCTTCCTGGTGAGGCCAAACGAGAACAGGCGATTAGCTGTTATCTTTTAACAGGCATTCAGTCTATGTTGCGGACCGGTGAGCCGAAGTTCAGTGATGAAGAGGCCGTCTCTCTATGCAAGCGCGAAGGTTGTTATGATCGCGCCAATCACGCGATGACGCGCAATCAATTGGGCAAGCGCGTGACCGGAGATAAGGAGAGCGCTTTCACTCTTACCACGCTCGGGCTCGAGCAAGCTGCGAGGCTCATACAGAGTATGGGGCGAGCGGGGTAGTGTTGATGTTGATAGACCGTGTTCACAAATCGAACGTGACCACAAGACTGCGTACGCAGCCTCGGGATGTTCAGGACGTGAACGTTCCGACCTTTGACTTGGGTGCAGGCCGGGACCCGGGGTGGCTCATGGGAATTTCCGAACGATGTGAAAGCTGACGCGCTGTACAGCCGACTCTCCCAACCTCGAAGTCATCGTCCGGTCGATAGCCTCGTCGTGAAGGTCAAAGGAATCGATCGTTGGTCATGAGCGGGGAGAGGTCTGTAGCTTGAGCAGCGTTCCGGCTTGCTCGGGCATCGCGAACGCGACACGGCTGTAGTCCTCGGCGAATGCGTCCGGGTGAAGGTGCGCGTACACCTGCTGGGTGATCGCGACGCTGGAGTGGCCGAGGATCTTGGACAGCTTGAAGATGTCGCCGCCGGACGCGAGGAATAGGCCGGCGAAGGTGTGGCGGAGATCATGGAGGCGCAGCTTCTTGTCGACGCCGGCGCGTAGCACGGCGGCCTTGAACGGACGGAAGACGCTGGTCTTGTTGCGAGGGAGTTGCTCCTTGAACTTGTCGAGCTTCGCGCCTGGCCAGAGGAGCGTGTTCGAGCCCTTCGCGAGCTTCATCTCGCGCAGGATCGTGAGGACCGAGTCGAAGATCGGGACGTGGCGCAGGCGGCCGGACTTGGGCGCGCCCCGGCGGCCGCGGTGCACGTGGATTACGCGGTGCTGCAGATCGACGTCGACCCACATGAGATGCAGTGCTTCGTCGAGGCGCATGCCCGTTCCTACGAGGACGGCAACGAGCGTGCGGATGTTGTCGTTGCACACGCTCAACAGCTTCTGCACGTCGCCGGCAGACTGGAGCCAGACGAACGGACGTTCGGCCACTTCGAGCGTCTTGATGAACTTGATCGGGTTGTCGCTGCACCAGCCCTGCTCGATGAAGTAGCTGAAGGCGCCGGAGAGCGACGCGAAGAGGGTGTTGATCGTAGCGTTCCCGATCGGCTCCTCGCGCTCCTTGAGCGAGGTGCGGAGGTCGATCAGCTTGGGCTTCGTGATCTTCACGAGCGGCGTGCTGTCGAACGTCGGACGCACGTAGAGCTTCATCCGGCTCTCGTACTCGTCGTGCGAGCGCTGATCCTTGATCGCGCGGAGCCAGGCATCGAGCGCATCGCCCAGCGTGCGCTTCGAGTCCATCGCAGGAGGTAGGTCGCCCGCCTTGATCTGGCGCTGCGTGGCGCGGTGATCGGCGTCCGCGTCTTCGGCCTCGCGTCGCGTGCCGAACGTTCCGACGTAGACCCGCGAGCGCTGATCGCGGACGCGCGAGCGCGCGTAGACCTGGTAGCGAATCGTCCCGTCCTCCAGCTCGTGCTCCTTGATCACGACAGGGAGCGTACGACACGGGTACGACAGGGTGGTGTAGAAATGGTGTAGAAATCGAAGATCGTCGGATCGCGCGACCTCCGGTCACGCGCGTTTCGGTGGTCGCGGCACGAACTTCGAGACGCGGGCTTGATACGCGCGATACGCGTCGCCCTTGCTGCGGATCGCTTGATTCTCCGTCGGTGGAATGCCCGTCACGCCGAAGATCGACGCGAAGATGATCGCTTGGGCGAGCAGGGCGATCCAGCCGCCGTGGAACGCCAGGCTGTAGACCGCGAACCCGAGCCACACGCACCACTCGAAGAAGTAGTTCGGATGTCGCGAGTACCCCCACAGGCCGACGTCGCACACCATGCCTCGGTTCGCCGGATCGCGCTTCCACCTCGCGAGCTGCAGATCGGCCACAGACTCGCCGGCGATCCCTGCAACCGCGATCACGATCGCCAGCGCGCGCAAGAGGCCGCCGTCCCATGGCGCTTCGATGAAGGGCACGACGAACGCGATCGACAGCACGGCGGTCAGCGCGGCCTGTGCTTGAAACAAGGCGAAGAAGCCGCGGTCGGCATTCGGCTGCCAGCGCCGGCGTAGCTCGCTGTAGCGGCCTTCTTCAGGTCCGGTCGCCGCGCCACGCCAGAGCAAGTACACGCCGAGCCGTGCGCTCCACAGCATCACGACCAGCGAGATCGGCAGCCATCCTGCCGCCGGGGCGGTGGTGCCGAAGGCGTAGATCGTCGCGACGAGCGAGAACGCGAGCGCCCAGCCGACATCGACGATACCGGCGTTCTTCGTCCGGCGCGCGATGAACCACAGGCCGGCTTGCAGCACGGCGACGTTCACCCACGCGATCGCGATCCGCTCGGCGATCGCGCCGATCACTTGGATGTCCTCGATAGCACGATCACGAACGATCGCTCGCCGCGCTGCCACACGCGAACTTTGGAGTCGGCGACCGCGACGAGCGGAAACCACGGTTCCTTCTGCGATGCCGGATCGGCTTCGGCGAGCTCCGGAATCATCAAGTCGACCTCGACGAAGTGGTCCTTGCTCGCCTTGTCGGCCTTCGCGGCATAGCTCCAGTCTTCGACGCCGGCCGCCGGCATCCGATCATTATGCAGCGCACCGCCGTACACGGCGATCCAGGGTCGAGGATGCAGCGGAATCACCGGAGGGGGATGACCGGCCTCGGCATCCCGATGCGCGATGACCTCGGTGGTGATCCGGCCGAGCTCGCGCGTGGTCAGCGACAGCATCTCCTCCGGCTGGACCTCTTTGCCGGCGGGCGCGATCCGGTCGTAATCCGCACAGGTGATCCGCATCGCATGCGGCTGGATGTTTGCCTTGCGCGCCGTATCTGCGAGCACCGCGATCTCCGACTTGGTCTCCGCCGGCCGGCGCATCGTGACCGCAACCTTCGCGGTCGCCGTTTGCGCCGCAGATCCGCACTTGCCGTCGACCACCCACGTCTCGACGATCAGATCGCTGAGCTGGTCGGCGATCGCAGGCAAGCCTTCGCTCGTGAACCGCGATAGCGCGGATGTCACCTGGGCGCGGTCGGTGCGGCTGTGGAGCTCACCGAATCCGATCACGCGCGCATCGGCCGGAATCACCGCGCGGAGTGCTGTCGCAAGGTCGGCGACCTCACGATGGGTCGGAAGCGATACGCTCGCATCTCGGGCAACGGGCTTCGCGATCACCGGCTTGGTCTCGGGCGGCGCCGGTTGCGACGGGTCCGCGCGGCATGCCGCGACGACGACAAGCACCCAAAGCCTCACCCCACGACGATACCGCGCCACACGGACCCCGCGCGCCACCGGCTGCGTTATCTTCCGCGCATGGCCCTAGATGGAGCGAAGCCGGTGGGAACGAGATGGTAAACGCGGGCGACCGGGGTCCCACCGGTGGCGAGTTGCGCACGATCACGCTATTCCACGGCTTCGGCGACGAGGAATTGCGCGACATCGGAGCGTTGTTCACGCGCGTCGAGATCGATCCGAAGACGCCCCTGTTCGATCTGCACGAGCCCGCGACGACGTTCTATCTGCTGACCAAGGGCGAGGTCACGCTCGACCGTCCCGGCGACGATCTGTTCCGCCTCCATCCACCCGCGCTGATCGGCGAGCTCGGCGCACTGACGGCGCTGCCGCGGTCGACGCGCGCCCTGGTCACCGCCGGCTCGACCGTGTGGGCGCTGCCCGCCAAGAAGATCCAGGCGTACCTCAGCAATCATCAAGAGCTCGGGGTGCGGTTCCTCGTCAATCTGCTCACGACCGTGGCCGACAAGGTCCACCGCGATCAGGTGCGGATGGCCGACATGCGTCAGAACCTCATGAAGACGCAGAAAGAGCTCAAGCGGATGCGCGAGCTCGTCCTCGAGTCCCCCGAGACGCCGCTGTCGGCGCCGGTCCACGACTCGCTCGATCGGCTGATCACGAACAACCGGCGCGTCAATTATCGCGTCGAGCCGCCGGCGGCCCTCGCGGCCTCGGTCCGCTTCGAGGCCGGCGACGCGCCGGTCGCGGACATCTCGCGCACGCACATCTCGGTGAATTATCCGGTGGCCCCGCCGCCTGTCGGCACGTGGCTGTCCGGCGTCGCACACCTCGCGAGCACCGACATCGCGATCTCGGGAAAGATCATGCGCGTCACCGACCGCAAGGTCACGCTCGAGCTCGACCTCATGATCGACGAGTTTGCAGCGGCGCTCGAAGGCTACCTGACGCGCCTGCAGCTCCTCGACATTCTGTGCTGAGCCCGAAAATGGCGAAGCGGGCCAAGCGGCCCGCCACGTCGTCGTCGTAACGAAGATCCGATCTATCTGATCGAGACCTTGTCGCCGGACTTCTTCGGCTGGTCCTTCGACGGCGCCGGAGCCGGCGTCTCTTTCGCCTTGGCGGTGTCGGCCGGCTTGGGCTGAGCCTTCGGCGCGTCTTTCTGTGCCGGTGCCTTCGCGGTCGTGTCGTTGCCATCTTTCGGCTTCTCGGCGGTCTTCGGCGCTTGCGGCGCCTCGTCGTGATCCATGTTCGGACATGCGAACACGGGTGCGGAGATCGAGAGCGAGAGCGCGGCGACGGCGGTGGCGAGCTTCTTCATGTCCACTACGATGACCCAAGAGCCGGGTGGTTTCAATCCGAAACCAGTACGCCCTTGGCACGTAAATAGTTGCGAATACACAGGTCGTAGCTCGGCAGCTCGCTTCGCAGGTCGAGACGTCCGAACGCCTCCGGATGCGCATCCGCCCAGATGCTGGTCGGATCGAGCAGTCTGAATCCACCGGAGTGCATGCACATGTTCGGATCCATCGGCCAATCGCCGATGTTGATCGTCGGCAGCGTGATCGGTGGCGCCCACTCACCACGAGCGAGCCGATCCATATCGATGCAATCGACAAGATCGTTCGCGGCGTCGACACGCGAGTTGATCGGCTCGGTGCCGAACGTGTTCTGGATGTGCTTGAGCGCGGACGTGTGGCAGTACTGCACCGAGCTCACGTAGCTCTTCTTGACGTAGGGTCCGATCACCATCGTCGGGACGCGGAAGCCGAGCTGATCGAAGCCGTCCTGGCCGAACAGGCTCTGCGTGTCGTCCGCGGTCGTCGGCGGAGACACGTGATCGAAGAAGCCGCCGTTCTCGTCGTACGTCACGACCAGCATGCAGTTCTTCCATTGCGGCGAGGTCGCGAGCGCGGTGTAGACCGCGGCGATCAGCGCCTGGCCATTGATCGGATGGATCGGCGGGTGATCGTCGTTGATATAGAACGATGGGTCGATGTAGACGACCGAGGGCAGCTTGCCTGCCTCGGCGTCTTTGAAGAACTGACCGAGCTTGGCATCGGGATCTCCGAACCGCCGCACGTTGCCGGTGCCGTCCGCCGGACCGAGATCGAGCGCGTACGGACCTGGGTTCGCGAGCAGTGAAACGACCGGGAGCGTGCCGTAGTAGTAGGCCCAGTCGACGCCCTTGTCGTGCAGCCGGTTGTAGATCGACGGCACCGGGATACCGTTCGAGAACGCGTTGAGGACGCGCGTGTTCGCATCGGGTTCCTTGCCGATGCCGAGCGAGGTTCCCGTGTGCCAGTACGCACGGTTCGGTAGCGTCGGGCCCATCAGCGAGCAAAACCACCGATCGCAGCTCGTGTATGCGTCGGCGAGCGCCCAGCTGATCGGCAGCTGGGTTCGCGTCATGTACTGCATCGGATCGGTCAGTGTCGTGCTGCTGTGATCGAGCTGATGCGACTTGACGAACCCGTCGCACGCGCCGTTGTTCCACGAGTTGTGAAGCTCGGTCCAGCCGTGCGGCGGATCCGGATCGCACATCTTGTCGCGCGTCGGCTCGTACGGCGCGATCGGGACGTTGTTGACGTCGAGGTTCTTCATCGTCGACGTGAGGCCGTCGCCCGGCAGCTGCTCGAGCAATTTACGCGCGCCGAAATAGTGATCGTAGCTGCGGTTCTCGAGCATCAAGAACACGTAGGTCGTGATTCCGGTCGGCCCGTTGTCGTTGCTACCGCAACCGGGCACGAGCTTCGACAGGCCGGCCATCCCGGCGAGGCCGCCGATCGTCTTGATCGCGTCGCGTCGATTGATCATGCCCGGTCATAACCCGACGAGCTACCCGGGTCTACGACGAGCATGTGGCAGGGAGGTGACGATCACACGCTCCGGGTGTTCCGATGCATCACACCCCTCCGGGTGTTCCGATGCGTCACAAATGGCTGGCGACCCAGCCCACCCCGAACATGAAGCCGGCGAGGGCGCCGAGCCCGGCGGCGGTCGCGACGATCAGGATCCGCGTCACCGGATTCTTCCAGAAGCCGCGCATGCTTTGGACGTCCTCGGGGAGCCGCTCGCAATCGGCGACCGATGGTTTTCTCCGCCACGCCTCGACGAGTCCGACGACGATACTCGTGCGAACGAGCGGATAGATCCGAGCGACCGGCGACACGAGCATCGCGGTGAGTCCGCTGAGGAGCGAGCCGCCGGCTATCAAGGCCATCGCGCCCGCACCGATCGCGGTCGGGATGATCCACGCGAGCATGGTCTGGGCGAACGTGCTCGCGTCGCTGCGGTGCCATAGCCAGACGATCACGCCGAGGATCGCGATCGGCACGGTCCATTTGAGGATCCGCCAGACGATGCTCGGCGGCGGGACCCGATCGAGCGCCGCGCGATCGACCGGCTTGCCGAGCTGCTCGGTCATGCCGGGCACGTGCGCCGCGCCGACGACCGCGACGACCTTGCGCTTGCCGGCGCCCTCTTCGAGCATCTTGCTCGCGAGGTACTGATCGCGCTCGTCGACGAGCGGGGCCTTGATCTCCGGCACCGCGCGGCCGAGCTCGGTCAGCATCTCGGATAGCGCCTTGGGCTCTTTCAGCTCGTCGAGCGTCGCCTCGGTGACGGGCTCGCCTTTGTCGCTCTCCCAGCCGACGAACAGCGACCACATCAGCATCATGCGTTTCCACAGGCCGAGGTTTCGCCACACGCGCTTGAGCGTGACGGTGATGTCGCGATCGATCAGCGCGATCGGAATGCCCTTGGCCTTCGCCGTCTCGATCGCCGCGAGCAGCTCGGCGCCGGGCTTGACCCCGAGGCTCGCGCCGATTCGCCGCTGGTAGCTCGACAACGCGAGGTGCGCGAGCAGGTAGAGTCCCTTGCCTTCGCGCACGACCTTGAACACGTCGAGATCGCGAAACGCACTGTCCTTGGTCAACGCATCGAGCCTCGACTGACACAGCTCGACGCACACGAGGTCTGGTTCGACCTCCTCGATCACCGCGCGAACTTCGTCGACCGACCGCTGCGAAACGTGCGCAGTGCCGACCACGTGGAACTGCGTCTCGCCATGCGAGAGCGTCGTCACCGAACCGGGCAGAGCCACGTCGACTCCATACCACATGCTACACACCCGGCATGGCCGACATTCCGGACTCCAAGCGCGTCGAGATCGAAGCCGCGGCGTTCCGCCGACTGGTCCAGCATTTTCGCGACCGGACCGACGTGCAGAACCTCGACGTGATGAACCTCGCGGGGTTCTGCCGCAATTGCCTATCCAAGTGGTATCGCGCGGCGGCCACGGAGCGCGGCGTCGAGCTGTCGGATCCCGAGGCGCGCGAGGTGATCTACGGGATGCCCTACGACGAATGGAAACAGAAATTTCAGAAGTGATCAGTAGACGCTGATTCCGACCATCGCGTCCGTCATCGCTTCGTCGTGGGCGCGCGTCAGCCCGAGGCGCGCCGTCAGCGCGATTCGCGTGTTGACGTCGAGCTGCAACATCGTCCCGCCGATCAGCGCGCCCGAGCTCTCGTTGCCGTTATTCGGGTTCATCGCACCGAGGCCCTCGAACCGATACGCCGCACCGCCACCGCCGTAGAGGCCAAGGTGCACCGGCCCGGCTTGCACCGGATAACCCTGGAGCTCGAGCGTGTAGCGCGACTCGAACAGCGTGTCGTTGAACGCGTTATCGCGCCAGCCAAAGAAGATCGATCCCACGACGCCGATCTTCTGATCGGGAAAATATCCGAGCTGGATCGTCGTCGCGGTTCCGGTGGTCTTCGAGTGGTCGATCGACGTGTAGGTACCGGCGCCGCCGTACATCCCATACGTGAAGCCTGCGCGATCGAGCGGTGCTCGCTCGAGCTCGTGAAAAGGACCTTCCGCGCTGCGCACGATCGCGTGATCGGTCATCGCGGCGGTTTGCGGATCGATCCACGCGAGCGGCATCACGGCATAGCGACCGTCGCGCGAGTAGAGATGCACCGGTTGCATCGGATGGAGTTGCGCGAACCCGTCGAACCGCGAGCCTTCGACGCCCGCCGCGGCGACCAGGATCACGGCGGCTGCCGCGAGCACCAGGATCGCCGCCGCCTTGCCATCGCCCGCGCCGCTGCTGCCACCGAGGTTCATGCCGCCGCCGGTCTTGATGCCCGATCCATGCGCGCCGCCGCCGCTGCCGCCTCGACCACCCCCCCAACCACCGCCGTTGAAGCCGCCACCGTTGTAACCGCCGCCGTAGCCGCCACGCCGGTAGTCATCATCGGAGATATCGATGCCGATCCGCGGCATGAAGATGATCTGGGTCTCGCCAGAGGCAGGCTGCGCCGGCGCCGCGTTGTCCTCGTTGATCTGCTGGACCACGCGCACGCGCTGGCCGCGGGCTTCCGGAGCTAGCGACGCGAGCCGCTGGACCTCGCCGCCGGGGATCTTGTAGCTGCTCGACAGGCACCCCGTGGCGAACACGGTTCCTGCGAGGAGTGCGGCGCGGAGCTGTTGCATGCCCATCGCGGCGAGTATTGCAGAAACCGTGCTCGGGCGAGTGTCCCATCGGGGCGGGAACCGAGGTGGCAAAGCTAGGCTACGATGTCGCCGTGGAACCGGTCGACCTCGCGGCGATCGCCGACGACTTCGATCGCGAGGTCGCGCAGACCCCGGCAATCGACCGGTTCTGCTCGTCGAGCGCGTGGATCCTCGCGGCGGCGGGGGCCCTGATGCCGCCTCGCGCCAGCTTCTCGTACCGCGGTCAACACGGCTATTTCGCGGCCATGCGAGGCGTTCATCCGGCCGGATTTCCGTACATCGAGCCGGTCGAGCTCGCGTGGGGGCTCGCGTCGCCGCTGGTCGGCCGCGACCCCGCGGCGCTTGTCGCAGAAGTCGTGCCGCTCCTTGCGGCACGCCGTGATTGGCAGCTTGCGATCTTGTCGGGCCTGACTGTCGCCGGACCGCAACGCCGTGCCTTGGATGCCACACTACCGGCCCGGTGGGAGCGCCGGCGCGGCCAGCCAACCGTGCGCCACGTCGCAAGTCTCGAGGGCGGGGTGGATGGCTTCTTGTCGCGAAGATCACGCGATCTGCGCAAGGCACTGCGGAAGTCACGGCGCGGCGCCGCGAGCGCGGGGCTGTCATTCGAGTCCGTGCGCGCGCCCGAGACCGCCGCACGTGCGCTCTACGATCGGATCCAGGCGATCGAAGCGAAGAGCTGGAAGGCGCGCGACGGCGTCGGGATTCACGCCGGGCCGATGCGC
>JAQBQF010000114.1 GCA_028287115.1 Myxococcales bacterium | reverse complement strand
ATCTCCGTGACCGGAGCGTCGATGCCCTGCTCGGCGAAAACCTCGCGCGCGGCATCAAGCACGCGCACGAGGTTCCGCTGAGCATCCGCGCGAAGCGCGGTGGTCACGCAGCGAGCTCCGCGACGAGCTTGCCGTCGACGGCCGCGTCGATCGACTCGACATGACGCTTGCGAATCCCGATCAAGAGCACCACCAGTCCAGCGGCGAGGAACGCCGCACCGACCGCGAACGCGACGTGGAAGCCGCGCGTCAATGCTTCCGCGTGACCAACACCGTCGGCTGTCAGGCTCGAGGTGCGGCTCGCAGCGAGTGTCGAGAGAACCGCGAGACCGAGCGCGCCGCCGATCTGTTGGGACGTGTTGAAGATCCCGGACGCGAGCCCGGCATCCTCGTTCGCGACGTTGGTCGTCGCGAGCAGCGTGAGCGGCACGAACGTCAAGCCCATCCCGATCGACATCACCGCGACGCCGGCGAAGATCTCACTCCAGTAGGTGCCGTGCACCGAGATCTGCGTGAAGAGCGCGAGGCCGATCGTCGCGATCGTGAGACCCGCAATGGTGACGGCGCGGATGCCGAGGCGGCCGATCAGCGACTGCGCGGCTCCTGCTCCGATCACGATGCCGAAGGTGAACGGCAGGAACGCAAATCCAGCCTTCAGCGGGTAGTAGCCCAGGATCTCCTGCACGTAGATCGATGCGAAGTAGAACATCGAGAACATCCCCGAGGCAACGAGCAGCATCGAGATGTTGCTCGTGGTGAGGGAGCGCAGGCGGAAGATGCTGAGCCGGATCAACGGCGACTTCGACCGCAACTCGATCACGACGAACGACGCGAGCAACGCGACCGCGGCAGCGAAGAGCCCGATCGTCTTGACGTCACCCCACCCGTACGACTGGGCCTTGACGATCGCGTAGACGAGCAAGAGCAGACCGCCGGTGACGGTGACGGCGCCTGCAACGTCGGCGGTCTCCGGCTTCTCTTCGGAGCGCGTGTTCGGAATGAAGCGCAAAGAGAGCAACGCGGCCGCGATCCCGATCGGCAGGTTGACGAAGAACACCCAGCGCCAGGACAGCGTTTCGGTGAGCAGTCCGCCGATGATCAGGCCGAATGCGCCACCGCCCGCGGCGATCGCGCTCCAGATCCCGAGCGCCTTCGTGCGCTCCCGTCCTTCAGCGAACGTCGTCGTGACGATCGAGAGTGCAGCCGGCGAAACGAGCGCGGCGCCGAGCCCCTGCAGGGCGCGGCCTCCGATCAGCATGCCGGACGACGTCGCGATGCCGTTGATCAGCGACGCGACGGTGAACACGACCACGCCTGCGATGAACAGGCGCTGACGGCCGAGCAGGTCGGATGCGCGCCCGCCGAGCAGCAGGAAGCCGCCGAAGACGAGGGCGTACGCATTGACGATCCACTGCAGGCTCGTGGCCGAGAAGTGCAGCCCATGCTGAATCGACGGCAGGGCGACGTTGACAATGGTGGCATCGAGAATGACCATGAACTGCGCGATGCAGACCAGGACGAGCACGAGCCAGCGGTTTGTTTCCGACCTCAACACAACCTCCTAGAGCAATAGCCCGCACGAAGCGGACTCAGGACTCCGCTTACACTACCTGAAACGGAGTGGCCGCTCCGGTTAAGGTCTTGTGACGAGCTGGTGGACCCAGAGCTCGCCCCATTCGCTGGGGATGCGCTCGTGCAGCTCGAAGCCGAGCTTCGCCATCACGTTGCGCGAGGCGACGTTCGGCTCGGTGGTGATCGAGACGAGCCGCGTATATCCGAGCCCCCCGAAGCCCCACGCAACGGCAGCGGCGCCGGCCTCGGTCGCGACGCCGCGTCCCCACCACGCCGGATCGAGCGCCCAGCCCACTTCCGGATCGCTCGGCCAGTAGCGGTGGAACTGCGGGCCTACGCGGCCGATCAGCTCACCCGTCTCTTGCCATTCGATGGCGAGCAATCCAAAGCCGCGCTCCGCCCCGTGACGCGCCCAGCGGTCGAACTGCTCGTCGATCTGCTCGCGTGTCTGCACGCCAGCGAGGTGACGCGTGAAGTCGCGATCGGCGTTCCAGCGCGCGACCGTGTCGCGGTCGGCTTCGGTGAAGCGGCGAAGGCTCAGCCGCTCGGTCTCGATCACAGCGTCAACACGGTCGCGGTGAGGATCACCGTCGGCACGAACCCGACGCGCGTGTTGATATGGCGCATCGCGGCATTGCGCTCCGCGTTCATCGTCGTGACGGTCTCGACCTCCGGGCGGTCCGCACGCAAGCGTCGCAGCGATTCGAGCTTGACGGCGCGGCCGAGCCCTCGCCCCCGGGCCCAGGCGACGACCGCCGTGTCGTCGGTCGCGGCCGCCGTTGCGCCCGGTGTGACGCGGAGATCGGTGAACGCGGCGACCTCGTTTCGCTCGTCAATCGCGACCGTGACGCGCATCTCCCGGCCACGCTTCGCGGCTGTCGCTTCGACCTCGCGCACGTCCTTCGCCGTCATGGCCGGCCACTCCACACCCTCGGGATCGGGCGCGTCGCTCATCGCATCGCGGCAGCGCGCGTACGACTCGAGCAGGTCGTCGGGCGCGGCACCGATCCAGGTCTCGAGCCGCCAGCCCGCGGGCACGGTTGGCTCTGAGAGGTCTGCGATTCGCAGATCGAGCATGGCGCGCACATCGCGCTGGTCCTCGCGCGCGCCGACGTGCGACGCGAACGCTGAACCGTCCTCGCTCCAGAAGTGACCGAAGAACGAGCTTGCGCCGGCCTCGCGCGCGGCGGCGCGGAGCTGCTCGAGCAGCGCGGTCCCGATCCCGCGCCGCCGGTGCTCCGGGAACACACCCAGATCCACGTGCGCGAACCGCGGCCCGTAAACCGAGAGGACGCCCGCGCCGACGAGACGCCCGTCCTCCTCGGCGAAGAAATAGCGCCGGATCGGGGCGGTGCTGTGGCGGTAGTACGCGAGCGACAGCTCGGGCGGCCGGACCGGCTCGCCGGGCGGCGCAGTCGCCTCCTCGAGCGCATGAAGCCCGAGCAGCTCCTCGTCGGGAGCGGTCGACGCGTCGACTTCCCGGATGCGCACGGTGGCCCTAGTAGTGGCGGCGGCCGTTGCGCGAGCGTGAGCGGGCGCGTGAGCTGCGATGGATCGCGTCGAACTCCTCGAGGCTGCGCCCCGAGCCGACTGCGACACACGTGAGCGGCGACTCCGCGAGGTGCACGGGCATGTGGGTCTCGTGCCGCAGGCGCTCGTCCAGGCCGTGCAGAAGCGCTCCGCCGCCGGCGAGCACGATGCCGCGGTCCATGATGTCCGCGGCGAGCTCCGGCGGTGTCTTGTCGAGCGTCGACTTGATCGCGTCGATGATCTGGTTGACCGGCTCCTCGAGCGCGTGACGCACTTCCTCGCTCGAGAGGATCACGGTCTTCG
>JAQBQF010000098.1 GCA_028287115.1 Myxococcales bacterium | reverse complement strand
GATGGAGAACGCAGGGCTCGTGACGTTCACAGAGACCAGCATGCTGTTCGATCAGCACCATCCGTCGTGGATCAAGCGCAGCCGGTGGGTCACGTACGCTGCACACGAGCTCGCGCATCAATGGTTCGGCGATTACGTCACGATGGCCTATTGGGACGACATCTGGCTCAACGAGGGCTTCGCGAACTGGATGGAGCTCAAGATCACGGCGCGCTTCGAGCCGGCGTGGCACGACGAGCTCAGCGTGCTCGACATGCGCAACGCGGCGCTCCGGGCCGACAGCGTGGTCAGCGCGCGGCAGATCCGCCAGCCGATCGAAAAACCCGACGACATCCTCAACGTGTTCGACGGCATCACGTACGACAAGGGTGCGAGTGTGCTCAACATGTTCGAGAGCTACCTCGGTGCCGACGTGTTTCAGCGCGGCGTCCGCGACTATCTGACTTCGCGAGCGTACGGCACGGCGACCTCGACCGACTTCGTCGCCGCGATCAGCAAGGCCGCCGGCAAGGATCTCGAGCCTGGCTTCGCGACGTTCCTCGACCAGCCCGGCGAGCCGGAGCTCGAGGCGCAGCTCAAGTGCGGCGCAAAGCCACCCGAGATCTCGTTCGTGCAGCGTCGCTACGTGCCGCCCGGTTCTCCGGCGCCACCAACGACGAAGCCCTGGATCCTGCCGGTGTGCGTCGTGTACGAGCGCGAGGGCAAGCGCGCGGATCAGTGCACGCTCGTCGAAGGCGCGAACCGTCTCGTGCTCGCAACCAAGAAGTGTCCGCGGTGGGTGATGCCGAACGCGAACGGTGGCGGCTACTACCGTACCTACTACACGGCTCCTCAGGTCGTCGCGTTGCGCGACGAGGCGTGGCCGCTGCTGACCGGGACCGAGCGCCGCGCGGTGTACTTCGATGTTGCCCAAGCGGCCCGGTTTCGCCGCAGCGGCATGCACGATGCGACCGCGACGCAGCTGCCGCTGACGTTGCCGCTCTCGCTCGTGCCGAAGATGTTGACCGGGGGTGACAGGTTTTCGGTCGGCGATGCGCTCGCTTTGCCGGTCGGTCTCGATCGGATCGTGCCCGACGAGCTGCGCCTCAAGTACGAGTCTTGGCTCCGCACGACGTTCTCTCCGGGTGCGGTCAAGCTCGGCCTCACACCGAAGGACACCGATGATCTCGATGCCGAGATCAATCGGAACGAGATCGTCTATGCGGCAGCGTGGTCGGGGCGCGACCCCGATCTGATCAAGCAGGCCACGGAGCTCGCGCGGAGCTGGCGCGATCTGCCCGAAGCGATCCGCGGCACGGTGCTCGACATCGCCGTCGATGCAAGTCCCGAGCTGTTCGACAAGATCAAGCACGACGTCAAGTCGGAACCTGATCGCCAGCGGCGCGAGCTGATGTTCCACGCGTTGGCGGTGGTCCGCGATCCAAAGCGCTTCGCCTCGGCGCTCGAGCTCGTGCTCGATCCGGCCGTCGATTTCCGCGAGGCGATGGACATGCTGTTCGAGACCTCGACCGAGCCAACGCGTGCCGTCGCCGAGACGTACGTCCGCGATCACAAGGACGAGCTATTCAAGCGCATGCCGCACGATGAAGTCTCCGGTGGCGTCTGGAACATCACGGCCTTGTTCACGGGTGCGTGCGATGCCACGCGTCGCGATGCGATCGCCGACTACGTGACCAAGAACTTCGGGACGCTTCCGGGCGGAGCGCGCGTCGTGCAACAGGGCATCGAAGTGATGGACCAGTGCATCGCGAGCCGCAAGATCCTCGAACCCGAGGTCCGTGCGTGGCTCGGGGGCGTGAAGATCCCGAAGCCTAAAGACATTCCGAAGAAGCCGTAGCGCACGTAACCGCGGCGCGTACGCCGAGCACAGTGTTCTCAGACGCCGACGTTGGCCCCCGGCCGAGTGTCGCGTCGTGGAGGACCGACATGCCACGCCTGGCGCTCGCTCGATCTATTTCGGTGGTTGCGGTTTTGATCGGCGGCGTCGCGCACGCGCAGCCCGCTGGCAATCTCGAGCTCGATGGGTTTCGTCCGGCGATCGATTCGCGCGGCTACTTGACGCTCAATGCGTCCGAGGTCCTCGATCACGAGGAGCTGTCATTCGGGCTCGGCTCGCTCGAGTGGGGGCATCACCTGCTCGCGTTCCAGAACGGGGCGGCGACGTACTCGGTGAACAACGTGATCTCCGCGACGCTCGTCGCGGCGCTCGGCCTTCGCGTCGGCGGCGTCCCGTTCGAGGTCGGTGCGTCGCTGCCGTTCACGATCATGAACGGCGCACGCGGTCCCGACATGATCGGCGATCCGGCGAACCCGAATGACGACATCCGCTATCCGCTCGACGGCCAAGGCCTCGGCGACATGGGCCTGCATCTCAAGGCGCGACTCGCACACGCGGGCGGCTTTGGCCTCGGCGCGATCGCGAGCGTATACCTGCCGACCGCGAATCCACGCGATCGGTTTCTCGGCGACAAGCAGCTCACGCCGCAGCTGATGGGAGTTGCAGATGCGCAGCTCGGTCGGTTTCGATTCGCGGTCAACGGCGGCATCCGGTTGCGCCAGACCGTATCGTTCACCGATACGGGCGACATGGGCGCACCGGCGACGATGGGAACGATCACCGCGTCCGCCGAGCTTCCCCTCGGGATCGGAGCCGCCTGGGCCGTGTCACGCGAGAAGCTCGAGCTCGTCGGCGAAGTGTTCGGCGCGATCCCACTCGGCGCGCATCACGGCTATCAACCGCTCGAGGCGCTCGGTGGGCTCAAGATCTATCTCGCCAAGAGCTCGTATCTGTCTCTCGGCGCGGGTCGGGGCCTGTTGCCGAATCAAGCGGGGAATCCCGACTTTCGCGCGTTCATCGGCATCGTGTTCGAGCCCAAGCCGGAACCGATCGTTCACGCATCGATCCCGGACGACGTCGTCGCGTTCGCACCACCGCCGAAACCCGACGACAGCTTTCACGATCGCGACAACGACGGAATCGCCGATCGAGATGACAAGTGCCCCGATGATCCGGAGAACTACAACGGAATCGCAGATTGGGATGGCTGCCCCGAGCTCGCGATCGATGTCGGGAGCAAGCTCGTCACGCTGAGGTCGATCGAGTTCGAATACGACAGCGCGGTGATTCGCCCGAGCTCGTACGACGTGCTCGATGCGATCGTCACCGCACTTTCCGATAACCCCGACATCTCGCTCGTCGAAGTGCAAGGCCACACGGACGAGCGCGGCAACGACGATTACAACTTCGACCTCTCGAATCGCCGCGCGGCCTCCGTGGTCGTCTATCTCACCGGGCACGGCATCGCTCCCGCGCGCCTGACGTCGCAGGGCTACGGCGAGACGCAACCCATCGACAAGTCACACACGGAAGCTGGATGGACGAAGAACCGGCGCGTCGAATTTATTATCCGGACCCGCTCGTGAAGACGTGTGCTACTGCCTGGGCGTGCGCCGGGCATCACTCCTGTTCGCGTTTGGTGCGACCGCACTCGCTGGCGGCAGCAAGCACGATGCTCCCGCGAAGCTCGAGGACACGTGTCTCGACGGCAGCAATGCTAATTGCAAGCGTCACGCGCTCGACACGTTTCACGAGGCGCTCGCGAAGCAGCGAGCCGGCAAAGCGGATCGACCGCTGCGGATCTCGTACTTCGGCGACTCGCTGACCGCCGATGATCAGATCACGCACGCGCTGCGCAAGCAGCTCCAGCAGCTCGTCGGTGACGGCGGGCCGGGCTTCGTGTTTGCCGCGGCGCCGCATCCGTATTGTCAGCATCGCGCCGTGAGCCGCGTCTCGAACGGCAGTTGGAAGGTCCACGGCGTCTCGACGATCTATCCACCCGATCATCTGCTCGGTCTCGGTGGCAGCGCCGAGAGTGACGGCGGCGGGACGATTCGGTTCACGCCGACCGGCCCCGTTCACACGGTCGACGTTCACTATCTCGCGCAGCCGCACGGCGGCAAGCTCGACGTCGCGGCGGACGGCAAGGTGATCGAGACGATCGCGACGACTGCCGAGCACAAGCAGGCGGCCTTCTCGAGCGCGACCGTGCCGGACGGCACGAAGAAGATCGAGCTACGTGCCCACGGCCGCGTGCGCCTGTTCGGCGCTTCGTTCGAAGCCGCGAGTGGAGCGGTCGTCGATAACCTCGGCGTGGTCAATGCGACTGCCAAGGCGATGCACAACAACAACCTCGACGAGCACCTGCGGAACCAGCTCGCTCATCGCGCGAGTGATCTCGTCGTCGTCATGTACGGCACGAACGAGGCCGAGTGGCTGCATGCGCGAGGCGCGGGCATGGCCGAGCACGAGAAGTTGTTTGGCGAGCTACTCGCGACGGTGCGCGCAGGATCGCCGGACTCGTCGTGTCTGGTGGTCTCGCCGCTCGATCAGCTCGATTGGCGCGACGAGAACATGCCGCCTCGCGACTCGATCCCGGCGATGGTCGCGGCGCAACGGCGCGCGGCCGAAGCGAATGGTTGTGCGTTCTGGGATGTCTATACGTGGATGGGCGGCAAGGGCGCATCGCGCACGTGGCACAACCGCGGCTTCATGTCGAAGGACTACCAACATCCGACGAGCGAAGGCGCCGAGCGCATCGCAGCCGCGTTGTACGCGGGCCTCGTCGCCGAGAAGTAACCGACACGGCACGTGGCGGGTCCAGCGCGGGGGCCGGTGCGAGGGACGACCATCACGATGTGAGCGATCGCGCAGGGTGAACGTCATGCAGCGGTCGCGAGCCGCATGACTGTTCCGACCCGCGGTAACCTCGCTGCAACATTCGCGGCTGCGATCTTGCTGCCGTGCAATCCACCCCATGTCGCCCGCGGCCAACTACCTGATTCTGCCGGTCTCGATGGGGTCCCTTATGACCGAAGACTGGGGTGTTCACTCACCGAGTGACGTCCACCAAACCTCGAGGAGCTCTCCATGATTACCCGCCTCGCGCTGTTGTTGTGCCTCATCGTAATGGTCGCGTGCAGCTCGGACAAGACGCCGGTGACCGTCGACGCCGCGGTCACGGTCGACAGCGGCCCGGCTCCAGGCTCGTTCGGCGCCGCGTGCACGACCGTGACGGACACGTCGACCGAGTGCACGAGCGGCGTGTGCACCAATACGATCAACATGATCCCGCACCCGGTCTGCTCCAAGAAGTGCACCATCCTCCAAGGTACGGATCCGTCGTGTCCGGTCGGCTCGATGGGCATGAGGTGCAACCAGCAGGGCTACTGCAGGCCGTAGGGGCACTACTTCCACAACTTGGGGTCAGGCACTACTTCCGTAACTTGTCGTATGCAAGTTGTGGAAGTAGTGACTGGCCGTCCTCGCTACTCCTCTACAACTTGTCCTGTGCAAGTGTGGAAGTAGTGGCTGACCCTCCTCGCCAGGGGCGCACTACGCGTTGACCGCCTGCATTGCGGCGTTCGACGCATCGGTGTTGAGCCGAACGCGAACTCGAACCGGCCGATCGTCGTGGTCGAGATCGAGATAGATCGGAAACACGCCGTCGCCCCAGCTCGTGAAGAACAAGCAGACCTTGGCACCGCCGACCTCGATCGTTCCTGCTCCCTGCTTGCTCTTGCGCGCCGCGGCGAGCGCGTGAAAATGGTGTGAGTGCGGCCGGAGGTCCGTCGCGAGCAGCCACTTGTTGTGAGCTCGGATCCGAGCCGCCTGGTCGGCCTTCGCTTCGGCGTCCGCGACGGACAGGTTTCGCCAGCCGTGGCCTTCTTTGTTCGCCGGCGCACCGATCGCCTTCGCGAGCGCCGCCGCATCGCGGCCCCAGAACACGAAGTCCGCGAGGCCATCGAGGCTGTCTTCGTGCTTCCAGTGATCGAGCGCGCCGTGGTCCATGCAGACGAGACGCGCGAAGTCGACGCCGGCCTCGCCGAGCTTCTTCGAATGCGCGATCTCGCCGTCGGCAAGCTTCACCGCGACGTGATCCCAACAGTCGGCGAATCGACCCTGACCGACGCGCGTGCCGACCACGGATAACGCTCGATCGCTCGGCACCTGCGCCGTCACCAGCGCGGGCTCGAGTGCTGGCCTCGGCAGATAGCCGATCAGGCCGACGTCGAACACCACGAGCTTGCCCGAAGGCACCGTGATGTCACCGAGGTGCTCCTCGCCGTGAACGCGGGCGTGCACCGTCGTCCGCGACGAGTCCTTCGGGTCGTGCATGGCGCGCGAGCCGCTGCGCGACGAGCTCTTCGGTTTCGTCGCGACCCCCGCCGAGTTAGCCTTACGTTTCTTCGTGACAAGCCTCGAGCCGACCTTGGCTTTTGTCGCGACCACGCTCGAGCCAACCTTGACTTTTCTCGCGTTGCGCAACGAGCTCTTCGCTTTGCCGCCGCGCGAAGAGCTCTCCGCTTTCGCGACGCGCGATGAGCTAGCTCGCTGCTTTGCAGCCGGCTTCTTGGCTTCGCTTGCCCGAAACGCCGAACGGGACGCTTTCGCGTCCCGCTTTGTCTTCGCTTTGCGTGGTGGCTTGGTCGAAGACTGGTTGGCCATTCCCGAGCTTACTACTCGAGCGTGCCCTTCATCATCACGTAGCCGCTATCCGACGCGATCGACAGGTTCTTCATCTGCAGGCCGGCCATCGCGGGCAGTGGGATCGAACCGAGCAGCGCCGACATCGAGGTGATCTGGTCGTCGAGGCAGAGCGACACGGCCTTGCTCAGGTCTTCGTTCGTGAAGCGCGACTCGTTGGCGACTGCATCGAGCACGTCGACATGAATCTCGGGCGTGCCGAGCTGCAGCGCGACGCCGTAGCCGTTGTTCGTCGGCGAGACCTTGAGGTCGATCTTCGCGTTGATGGCGGCCTGCGCGACCGGGGTGCCTTGCAGCATGAACGTCGCCGTCATGTCGGGGAGGATGAGGCGCATCTGGCCGTCGGTCGGGTCGGCGCTGATCATCGGCGGCGAGGTCATCGCGACCTTGGTCGTATCGAACACGCCGGCACTCGCGGGCATCGACAGGTTCAACATGCCGATCGCGACGAACTGAGACAGCATCGAGTTCGCGAGGTCGTCGGCGAGGCCGATCGCGAGGCCCTGACCGGGGTCGAGAGCCGGCATGCCGTTATCCGTGAAGATGAAGCCCTTCGAGCTCTCGCTGCCTTCGATCAACATCTGCATGTTGAGGACGACGAGGCCGCCGTTCGGGTCGAACGTGATGTCCGACGGTGTCACCTGGACATTCATCATCTTGCCCATGACAGCGAGCTTCTTCGGTCCGCCGAGGGCACCGAGGGCCTTGTTCATCATCGGGCCCATGAACATCTCCGCCGCCTTCGGGGCGACGTACTGGATCACGCTGTCGAGCGGCAGCATGCCGAGGATCGTTCCCGGGATGCCGGACGCCGTGATGTGAAGTCCCGAAACCGAGACGTTCTGATCCATCAGCTGCGTCGTGAAGCCATTCATGCCGTCGGGCGACACGAGCAGGGTTCCGCTGACGATCACTTGGCTCGCGCTGACGTCCGTGTTGTTCGAGCCCGAGACGCACGCGGCCGCGTAGCGCATGTGACCGGGGACATCGAGGCCGTCGAGCTCGGCCGAGAAATGTAGACCGCCCTGCACGGGGACCATCTGGATGATCGCGTTGGTCATCTTGACGTCGTCGATGTAGAGCCGCGCGAACAGGCAGTCCTCGCCGTTCGGGTCGCCGGTGTGAATCATCGGCTGCAGCGGCGCGAGCATCGGCTTCATATCGAAGGCTTTGAGGATCGGGCCTGCCGCGGCGGCGATCTTCGCGAACGCTTGGGTCGAGATCGACGCGGTCACCGCGTTCTCGACGTTCGAGCCCGTCGCGCGGAGCTGACCGGCTTCGATCGAGCGCGTGTCTTCGGCCTTGCCGCCTTTGACATCGACCGCTTCGGTGTGGATGAGCGTCGCCCCGGGCTTGACCGTGACGATCGCGGAGAACGTGCCGTCCGTATTCACGGTCGCGGCGACGTTGTTGACCATGACCTTGTTGATCGCGTCCCCTTCAGGGTTCGGGGCCACGGTGCCGGTCACCGTGACGAGGCCCGCATGATCCTGGATCAGGCTGCGTGCAGGCGAGGTCACCTTCAGCACCGGCGGGTCCGGCAGGGGCTGGAGCCCATCCGTACATGCGACCGCAAGAAGAGAGATGCCCGTGGCGATGAAGAGGTTGCGCATGGCTGCCGTCCTCTTACGCAAGGTCCTTGCCAGATCACCTACATCGGCACCTCGATCGAATGTGCAGCAGATCGTGCCGCTTAGCGGCGGACCAAACCAACGCAACGCGTCGAAGTCCTTGGAGTGCCAACTGGATCAGCCGGCCAACTGGATTGTCCGTCCCCAGGGGTGGCTAGACCACTAGCCGCTCGTCGTGACCTTGGCGACACCGCGGGCGGTGAGCAGTGCGGGTACCCGTGGCCGAAGATCGCCCTGCAAGATGATGACGCCGTCCTCGACGGCACCACCGCAACCGAGCGCTTGCTTGAGCTCGCGGCACCACCGCTCGAGCTCGCTCTCGGAGAGCCCGAGTTTCTCGACGACGGTGACCTCTTTTCCTCGACGATGCTTGCGTTCGAGTCTGACCACGGCGCGCGCCGGACCACGCACGATTTGCGGCGCCGCCTGTGGTGCTTGACCCGCGGGCAGGTGCTCTCGCAGCTTCTCGAGTGCGCTAAACGGACTCCGAGGGTCGGGCCGAGCCCGCTCCTCTCCATCAGGTTTCTTCGACGACATAGAGCGCACAAAGCATACATCGTCGTCGAAAAACGACAGAGGGAATCACGATGGTCTGGCTTTACTGCGGCCGTCCCACGACTCACCATGGATCACGATGGGCACTACTAGAGAACCCGTGGTGAAGACCGGGGATGTGGTCGAAGGGCGATACCGGATCATCAAGACGCTGGGTCAAGGTGGGATGGGGACCGTGTTCCTTGCCGAGCACGCGCTGATCAAGCGACGTGTGGCGATCAAGATCCTGCATCCAGAGCTCGCGAGCGACGCGAACGTCGTCGAACGGTTCATGAACGAAGCCCGTGCTGCAGGCACGCTCGGTCATCCGAACATCGTCGAATCGACGGACATGGGGTTCACGACGAACCATGTTCCGTACATCGTGTTCGAGTACCTCGAGGGCACGCTCCTCACCGACGAGATCTATCGCGTCGGAGGCCTGCCGGTACGGCGCGCGGTACGCATCGCCGAGCAGATCGCTTCCGCGCTCCTCGCTGCGCATAACGCCAGCATCGTTCACCGCGACCTCAAGTCCGACAACGTGTTCTTGACGGACAAGGACGACGCGCTCGATCACGTCAAGGTCCTCGACTTCGGCATCTCGCGCTTCATGAAGCTCGAGGATCGCCAGAAGAACACGATCATGGGCACGCCAGAGTTCATGGCGCCCGAGCAGATCACGAGCCCGGACAGCGTCGACAAGCGCGCGGATATCTACGCGCTCGGCGTGATCTTGTACGAGATGCTGACGGCGCGCCGCCCGTTCTCGAATGAAGACGATCCGCGTGCGCTCATGCACCGCATCGTCAACGAGGCGCCCCCGCCGCTGATGCGCCCCGAGGTCCCCGATGGCCTGTCGCGCCTCATCATGGGCAAGCTGCTCGCCAAGAGACCGGCCGATCGTTTCCAAACGATGAACGATGTCGAGGCAGCGCTGGACGCGTTCGTCACGCGCGGAGATGGCACGCCGGTGCCGCGCCGCCGTACGCAACCGATCCCGACGCCCAAGATCGAGACGGAATTCGATCTCCAGCAAGCGGAGACCGCGGCGAGCATTCCTCGGCTCGCGAAGATCTCCACGACGCCGTATCCGAGCCCCGTCGAGACGCTCGACGTGCCACAGCCGATGAAGGCGGTCACGCTCGGCGATCCGCCGCCGGTCAGGCGACCGTACGCGCTCTATGGCGTCGCCGGTGTCGGCATCCTCGTCGGTGCCATCGGTCTGGTCGTCGGAATGCGCGGTGGTGACAAGACCCCGCCGCCGGCGCCCGTCGCGCAGATCGCACCCGCGCCAGCACCGCTTCCGGCCGCTTCTATGCCGGCGCCGCGCCAGGCACAGAAGGTCTCGATCCAGCTCGAGGCCGATGCCGCCGGTGCGCGCGTCGTGTTCCGGCGGAGGATCGCGGCGTCACCGACGACGATGCAGATCACACCGAGTGACATCGTCGAGCTCGTCGAGATCTCGGCGCCCGGTTACAAGTCGCAGCGCTACTGGCTGACGTTCGATCGTCCAACGCACCTTCACGCGCACCTCGTCAAAGGCGCCGGAAGTCTCGAAGCAACCGAAGAGGAGACGTTGGTTGCTCTCGGTGAAGTCGCAGCGCCGGCGCAAGCGATCGCGGTCGCGGCTCCTGCGCCGCAACAAGCGGCTGCGGCGCCGACTGCCCCTGTGGCGGCCAAGACGGTCGTCGTTGCCAAGGCCGAGACGCCGATCGCTGTCGAGCCGACGAAGACGGCGCCGCCCGAGCAGATGGTTGCCGCGCGCGCTGCGCCCGCGGCTCCTCGCAAGATCGGTCGCGCCGCGGCGGAGGCGATCGAGACCACGGCCGGCGCCCCTCTCGCGACGCCCGAGCCTGCGAAGGACGAGACGCCGATCGCCGCGGCCGAGCCCGCGAAGGTCCAAACGCCCGAGCCCGCAAAGGTCGAACCGGCGAAGGTCGCGGATATCCTGCCCGAGCCTGCGCGCCCGCAGACGATGCCCGATCTCGATAAGCCGAAGACGATCGATGCGGCGACGGTGTCTTCGGTGGTCGCGGCCCATCGCCCCGAGGTGCTGAAGTGCTTCTCGGAAGGCAAGAAGAAGGACCACAGCATGAAGGGCACGATCACCCTGCAGCTCACGGTCGAGGGCGCCGGCAAGGTCCATCGTGTTCAGGTCCAGTCGACCCTGAATGCGCCGCTCGTGGCGGCATGCGTCGCGAAGGCGGCGGGCGCGTGGAAGTTCCCGACGCGGTCGTCCGCTGATCTCGCGAGTGTGACGTATCCGTTCACGGTGAACTAGCAGAGCGTGTAAGGTCGCGCCGATGAGGCGTTCGATCTGCGTGCTCGGCCTGGTTGTCGGTTGCGGCGACACGGCGCAACCGCCGCCGCTTCCAGAGGTCACCGATACGACCGCGTGGGTCGATCCGAGGATCGGTACCGGCGGGCTCGGCTTCGCCCACGGAAGTTGTTTCGTCGGCGCCGTCGCGCCCCACGGCCTCGCGAAGCCGGGCCCGGATACGAGCGGCCTGTTCGGCGTCGCTAACTTCCAGCACTACTCGGGATACTTCGCCGAGGACGATCACATTCGCGGCTTCTCGTCGGTACACCTCCACGGCACGGGAGCGACGGATTACGGGGTGCTGTCGCTGATGCCGACACTCGCATTCGCACCCGCCAAGACGAGCGTCGTCGACTACGAAGCGCGGTTCTCCAAAGACACGGAACATGCGTACCCCGGCTTCTACGGCGTGACGCTCGCGAGCGGGATCGCCGTCGAGCTCACGGCCACGCAGCGGGCGCTGGTCCATCGCTACACGTTCCCGGCAGACGGCACGATCCTGATCGATCTCGCGAAGACACTCGACAGCGGCGTGGTCGACGCCGCATCGATCGCGGTCGATGACACCGCGCATGAGGTCACCGGGCAGCTCCACCATCTCGGCGGGATGTCCGCGGGCTTCGGCGGCTATACGCTGTACTTCGTCGCGCGTGCCTCTGCACCGTGGACGTCGCACTACGCGTGGTCGGCGAGCAACCCCGCGTCGCAAACCGCGACGACGGCACAGGGCACCGGCGTCGGTGCAGCACTCTCGGTGCCGGCAGGCACGTACACGATCGCGATCGGGATCTCGCTGGTGTCGGCGGCAGGTGCACGCGCGAACCTCGCAGCGGAGATTCCGGCGATCGACTTCGATGCCGTCGCCGCCGCGACGCACGATGCGTGGGCGCAGAAGCTCGACGTCGTCAAGCTCACCGGTGGCACCGAGCCGCAGCGCCGCACGTTCTATACGAGCCTGTATCACGCGTTCTTGATGCCGAGCGTGATCGACGATCACGACGGCACGTATCAGCTCGCCGGTCGGCCGGTGCAGACCGCGCAAGGCTTTCATCAGATGTCGGACCTGTCGCTGTGGGACACCTACCGCACGGTGTCCTCGCTCTACTCGTGGCTCGCGCCGGACAGCGCACACGACACCGCGCGTTCGCTGGTCGCGTTCGGTGCCGGACTCGGCATCTTCCCGAAGTGGCCGATCGCAAACGGCGAGAGCGGGACAATGCTCGGCTCGAGTGCGGAGATCGCGATCGCCGACGCCGTGCTCCGCGGCATCACCGACACGGGTGCCGCGGAAGCCTGGCCGTTACTGCGCGCAGCGGCGATGGACACCGCAGCACCTCCGGCCGGTCGCGGTGGCCGGAACGACGTCACGTCGTATATGCAGCTCGGCTTCGTCCCCGACACGACAACTCGCTCCGTGAGCCAGACGACCGAGTACGCGCACGACGACTTCGCGCTCGCGCAACTCGCCGGCGCGCTCGGGCACACCGCCGATCACGATGCGCTCCTCGCGCGCAGTCATGGCTGGCGCTCGCTCTACGATCCGGCGGTCGGATTTCTGCGAGCCAAGAATCCCGACGGGTCGTTTCCGACCGATGCGTTCGATCCGACCGACTTCAGCCGCAAGGAATACGCCGAGGCCGATGCGTGGCAATCGCTGTGGATGACCGGGATCCACGATCCGGAAGGGCTCGTTCAGATCCTGGGCGGTACCGATGCCACGGTCGCGAAGCTCTCGATGTTGTTCGATCTCGCGAAGCACGACTGGGAGACCGCCGATCCGGCGGCGATGAATTTTCCGCGCAAGTATTATTGGGCCGGCAACGAGCCCGATATCAACGCGCCGTTCTTGTTCTCGCTGTTCGGCCGCAGAGATCTGACCGCGCAATGGAGTCGCTGGGTGATCGATTCGATCTACAGCGATCAACCCGACGGCGTGCCTGGCAACGATGACGGCGGCACGATGGGCTCGTGGTACGTGCTCGCGACGCTTGGCCTGTACCCGATCGCTGGCAGCGATCAGTGGGTAATCGGTGCTCCGCGGTTCCCGCGCGCGCGGATCACCGTCGGTGGTCACGAGCTCGCGATCGAAGCCGAAGGCGTCAGCGACGCCGCCAAGTACGTTCAGTCGGTCGAGCTCGATGGCGTGCCGATCACCGCGCCGCGGATCACGCACGCGCAGCTCGCGGGAGCGTCGAAGCTGCACTTCGTGATGGGCACCCAACCGATCCCGTAGACCGAGCAGCGCCTGGTATCGTCCTGCGTTTCAGCGCTTCGGACTAGATGAAGTCACTGATCGCGTTCATCAGGCTCGGCCGCCCGCTGTTTCTCGGCGGCGGCTTCTTGCTCTACGCGATCGGCGCCGTGATCGCGGCCGTGGCCGGTCACTCGATCGATTGGCAGCGCTATGCGCTCGGCCAAGGTGCCGTCACGGCGTTTCAACTGATGACTCACTACGCGAACGACTACTTCGACTTCGACGCTGACCGAGCGAACCTGACGCCGACGAAGTGGTCCGGCGGCAGCCGCGTGCTCGCCGGCGGGGAGCTGCCGCGAGCCGTCGCGCTCGTCGCGGCCATCGTGCTCGCAGCGACCGGCATCGCGCTGACCGCCATCTTGTCGCGACATGCCGCGGCGCTCACCACGCCAACCCTCGCGCTCGTCCTCGTGCTCGCGTGGGAGTACAGCGCTCCACCGCTGCGGCTGTGCGCGACCGGCCTCGGCGAGCTCGACACGGCGATCGTCGTGACCGTGCTCGTGCCGTGGCTCGGGTTCTACCTGCAAGCTCCAGATCTTCGCGGTGGCGAGCTGCTCGCGCTCTCGATCGTGCCGCTCGCGCTGCTCCAGCTCGCGATGCTCGTCGCGATCGAGTTTCCGGATGCCGCGGGAGATGCCGCCACCAACAAGCGCACGCTCGTCGTTCGGCTCGGCGCCGCGCGTGGCGCGACCCTCTACGTCGTGATCACGATCGCCGCCTACGCCTGGCCGCTCGTGGCAGCTGCGTTCGGGCTACCGCTGCGCGTCGCGCTCGCGGCGCTCGTGCCTGCACCGATCGCCGTGTGGCGGATCGCGCGAATTCGCGATCACGCGGATCCCGCGGCATTCGAGCGGCTGACGTTCTTCGCGGTGTTTCTGCTGGTCGCGACCTCCGCCGCCGAGCTCGTCGCCTGGATCTCGCTCATGAACTCGAGCACGGCCGCTTCGAGCTGATCGACACCGGGGTGTTCGGTCGGCATGTGGCTCGCGCCCTCGAGCACGACCATGCGCTTCGGTGCGGCGAGCCGATCGAAGAATCGCCGCGACAGCGCGATATCGGTCATTCGATCCACCCCGGGATGCGCGAGCAGCACCGGACACACGGTGAAGTCCTCCGGTTCGATCGCCGGCGCGGTGGTCAGCAGCGTGCGCAGAAACCGCGCCGGAACCCAGTTGCCACCGCCGAGCCGATCCGACTTGACGAGCGCCGACAGCTCGGGCTTGTTCGAGATGTGCTGCATCCGGGACATGTACGCCATCGGTAGCGGCAAGCCGTCGGTGATGGGTGCGAGCCGCTCCAGCATCCACAAGCCCGCGGTCCCGAGCAGCGGATGCCGCGCGAACCCACGCCGCACCTCACGTTCGCGCGGATCGGCGAGCGTCGTCGCGATGAGCCCGATCGGCTTTCGCGACTGCGCGGCCGCTTGATACGCGAGCAGGCCACCGAGGCTGACCCCGAACAATACGATCGGCTTCCCATCGCGAGCGAGCTCGGCGTCGATCAGATCGCACACGCAGTCGATCCACAGCTTGTACGTCATCCGCACTCGAGGAACCGCCGTCAGCCCGAAGCCCGGGAGATCCGGAGACACGGTCTCATAGCCGTAGCGTTGCGCGAGCACGGCGGCCGGCGCCATCACGCGACCGTACGCGCCGACGCCGTGCAGCACGATCGCCTTCACGCGCGACTCCGGCACTGCGAGGCGATCGAGGTGGACATCGAGACCGCGCCAGCGCCAGTAGTGCTCCGTCGGGGTACTCGCCTCTGTACACCGCATGCCCTCGGGAAAGAACGACTGATAGCGCCGCCACGTCGGGTGGCTGTCATAGGTCGGTAGTGTCATCGCTTGGATATCGCGCGATCTCGCGGTGCCGGCAGTGGCGCATCGCGACACACGACTGACCTGATGCGACATCGCGCCACAGAGCTGCGCGCGGCCTCTTCGCATCCAATGAACGAGATGTCCAAGGGCGAGAAACGGATGTACATCGCGATCGCGCTGGCGTTCTTAGCGCTGTGGATCGTGCTCGCGGTCGGGCACATTCCGGACGGCGGCTAGACGCTCTAAGCAGGGACAGCGCGGCGGCGAGCTTCGACCGGCGTCTGTCCGGTCCAGCGCTTGAACGCGCGGAAGAACGCACTCGGCTCGGAGAACCCGAGGAGGAACGAGATCTCGGAGATCGACAGGTTGTCTTCGAGGTAGCGTTGCGCGAGCTCGCGGCGAACCTGCTCGCGCACGTCTTGAAACGAGGTCGCCTCGTCCTTGAGGCGGCGCTGCAGGCTGCGCGCGGTCAGGCCGAGCTGCTTCGCGACACGCTCGATGTGCGCCTCGTCGGTTCGCAACGCCTCGCGCAACAAGCGCGCGACCTGCGAGGTGATCGTCGGATCCGCGGGCGCACGACGATGGAGCTCCTCGGCCGCGCGCGTCAGGATCGCGAGCAGCTTCGGATCCGACGAAGCGAGGCTCGCGTCGAGCGCAGCGAGCGGCATCACGAGCTGCGTGGTCGCCGCGCCAAACGTCACGGGCGCATCGAACCACTTGCGGTACACCGCCGGATCGCCCGGCGCGCGATGCGTGAACTCCACGGTGGTGATCCGGAACGGAACCGTCGAGAGCTGCCGGGCCTGCTGGGCAAGCAGCGCGAAGCACAGCTCGTGAGACGCCGGGGCCGGCGCCTCGCTCTCGCGCACGACGCGGAGCAGCGCGCGATCGCCTTCGGTCGCGAGTCCAACCACGACCGCGTCGTCGAGCAGGTTCAGGTAGCGCACCCACTGCCGCAGCGCATCGCCGAGCGTCGGTGCCGAGCGACAGACGTATTCGACGATGCCGAAGGCGCCCGGCGGTGTCGCCGACGCGATCGCGAGTGCGATCTGCGGATTCCGGGTCAGCCGGATCAGCTCGGCCCAGGCGATGCAGAACTGTGCCGCCGTGATCCGTGCGTCGTCATCACTGACCATCTGCGGCGTCAGATCCGTCGCGCCCCACCACGCGTCGAGCGCACCCGGCACGCCGGCGAGCGCCGCGACGACCGGGCGCACGAGCAACATGCTCACCGAGCCGTGTGATCGAGCAGGACCCGACATCGGCCCATTATCGCGCGATTAGCCACACGATGAGCCAGCCAAGACCGCCTGTCATCGCAAACATTGCGGACAGGACGGCGCCGCGGTCGATGCCTTGACGCTTGACCAGCGGGATCGAGATCGCGACGAAGTCACCGGCGTCCATCGCCGCGTTGAACAGCATCACGAACGGCAGCGCCTCCGGATGGCGCAGCGCCCACAGCACGAGCACGCCGAGCCCGATGTCACGGACGCCGAAGAACCGCGCCATCAGTCGCGCCGTCGCGTTGTCGTGCGACGACGGAAATCCGAGCAATCGCGACGACGGACCCGCCGCGACGAAGGGCGCCGCACCGAGCACGATGCGACCGAGAGCCATGCCGGAGATCACGAGGCGAAAGATGCTTGTCATGCCCGACGACGTCTCATGGCGCGGCGGAGCGGACAGTGACCGCACATGCCAATCCAGTGACCTCCTATCAACAAGTCGAGCACCACAAGCTCGTCCTTGCCTTGGACCTCCGAGACCTCCCGGGGTGGTCGCGAGGTCTGCGTGAGGGACGTCGCGATTCCGGACGAGCCTCACGGTCTTCGACGGCTTAACCCAGTCGCAACTGCGCTTTCGTGTTGTTTGCCAGACCGTAGAGTGGATGGCCTTTCGCGTTCTCGCCCTTCTGGACCAACACGGGGGGCTGGATCGTCGACAGCCGATGCACCTGTGCGGCTACGCTGTTCTTCATGACCACGAGGTTCGGAAAGCGGCTCGTTACGGCCTCGTAGATCTCGTGCGTGCCGAGCGGGGGTGCATCGCGCATCACCTCGACGATCAGCACCCTCAGCGGCGCGTCATTGAACTTCGCGCTGTCGACGACCTCGTGCGCCTGCGATTGCTTGAGCGGAGCGGCTTTCTTCAGCGATGGCGAGGGCTCCTCCCTCTCGACCGCATCCACCATCTCCGCGAGGATTTCGTTCCGCTCGTCGACGGTCAACTCGCGGATCGCAGCGCGAGCTTTGTCGAGGCGACGCTGATGGCTGCGTCTCTCCTCGCGTATACGGTCGACGATGGACATGCCACGTCTTTTAGCGGAGTGCGCTGTCCGGATGCAATGAGGATGAGTTGCGTGCCCTGGTCCGTCGTATGGTCCGCGGGATGAGAGCCGGCGACTCGATCCTCTATTGCCACGGCTTTGCCTCGGGCCCGCGATCGACCAAGGGGGTCGCTTTCGAGAAGCACTTCGCAGAGCGCGGCATGCGGATCGAGCGACTCGATCTGCGCGTGCCGTCGTTCGAGCATCTTCGGCTCTCGGCGATGATCGAAACCGTGACGGCGGCGATCTTCGACGGCGCGGTCCTGATCGGATCGAGCCTCGGCGGCCTCACCGCCGCGCGCGTGGCCGAGCGCGATCCGCGGGTCAGCGCGCTGATCCTGCTCGCTCCAGCGTTTCAGCTCGTCGCGCGCTGGCGCGACCAGCTCGGTCCCGCGTGGGACGAATGGCAACGCACCGGGTCTCGCGACGTCACCGACTACACGACCGGTAAGCTCGCGAAGATCGACTTCGGATTCGTCGAGGATGTCGCCGCGATCGACGTCGGCTACCCCGATGTCCGCGTCCCGACGCTGATCCTTCACGGTCTTCGCGATGACGTCGTTCCGATCGAGCGCTCGCGCGCGTTCGCGGCGGAGCGCCGAAACGTTCGCCTGATCGAGCTCGACGACGGCCACGAGCTCGTTGCCTCGTTGCCGACCCTACTCGCAGAATCCGAACGCTTCCTCGCGAGCTCCGAGGTGTGAGAGCCCTTGACGTGCTCTTAGTTAGTGTTACACTGACACTATGATCGAACGTGCGCGCCTCGCACTCGAAGGCCTCTCGGTCGGAGATGGTTTCGGCGAACAGCTCCTGCATTGCGGGCCCGTGGCACGCGCAATCGCGCTCGATCATCGAGCCGAGCCGGCGGCGAAGAGCTGGGTGTGGACCGACGACACCGCGATGGCCGTGTCGATCGTCGAAGTGCTCGCCGCATGCAACGGCATCGATCCGGCGCGGCTCGCGCTCGCCTTCGCGCGACGTCATCACCAGGACGCCGGGCGCGGTTACGGCGCGGGCGCTCATCGAGTGCTCGAAGCGATTCATTCCGGTGTTCCCTACGAGACCGCGGCGAGGCTCCTGTTCAACGGCGAGGGCTCGTGCGGAAACGGCGGCGGCATGCGCGCCGCTCCGGTCGGCGCCTACTTCGCCGATGACCTCGACGCCGTGGTCGAGCACGCGCGACGATCGGCCGCTCCCACGCACGCGCACCCCGAGGGCATCGCCGGTGCGATCGCGATCGCCGTTGCAGCCGCGGCAGTGTTCGCCGGCGAGCGCGATCCACGCGCGCTGCTCGAGACGATACTCGCCCGCACGCCCGCGGGCGCGACGCGTGACGGCATCCGCCGCGCGATCCCGCTGCTCCGCGCCGAGCCGATCACCGTCGCCGCCGAGCTCGGGAACGGCAGCCGCGTCCTCGCGTCCGACACCGTGCCGTTCGCGGTGTGGTGCGCCGCCACCCATCTCGCCGACTACGCGGGAGCATGCTGGTCGTGCGCGTCGGTCGGCGGCGACATCGATACGACCTGCGCGATGGTCGGTGGCATCATCGTCGGTGCCGTCGGCCTCGCCGGCATTCCCGCCGCATGGCGCGCCGCTCGCGAGCCACTGCCCGCGATCTGAGCGAGCGCACGGGCGACGGATTGCGCGAGCTGCACCCGTCCCCAGCGCACTTGATCGAGCGCACGGGCGACGGGTTGCGCGAGTTGCAACCGTCCCCAGCGCACTCGACAAGATCACGAGGATGCAGCTCGGAAGTTGCGCGAGTTGCAACCGTCCCCGTGCTACACGTGAGCGCGTGTCCGAGGCCGATCTCAA
Source organism: Myxococcales bacterium (assembly GCA_028287115.1). Taxonomy (GTDB): domain Bacteria; phylum Myxococcota_A; class Polyangia; order Haliangiales; family Haliangiaceae; genus JABFXX01. The sequence goes on along the minus strand of JAQBQF010000098.1, from coordinate 7,347 downwards.
GTTCGCCGTCGTGGCGCTCTCTGCGATCTTCTTCGTGATCGATCCGCTCGCGAACGTGCCGATCTTTCTCTCGATCACGACGTCGTGCACGCCGGTTCAACGCCGGCGGATCGCATCGCGCGCAGCGTTCGCTACGTGGCTCACGCTCTCGATCTTCGCGCTCGCAGGCGGTTTGATCTTTCGCGCTTTCGGGATCTCGCTCGGGGCGTTCAAGATCGCCGGAGGCCTGATGCTCCTCCTGATGTCGATCGATATGATGCGCGCACAGCCCTCACGCACGCGGACGTCGGCCGAAGAGCAAGAGGAGAGCCGGGATCGCAGCGACGATATCGCGATCTTTCCGATGGCGATCCCGATGCTCGCCGGCCCCGGCGCGATCGCGACCGTGATGGTGCTGATGAGCCGCGCCGCCTGGGTGCCCGCACGCGTCGGGTTCGTGTTCGCAGCGGTGACGATCACGTGCGTCGCCGCGTGGCTCTTCATGCGCAGCGCCGCCAATGCCGCGCGGTTTCTGCCGAAGACGCTCCTCCGCGCGTTCGAGCGAATCATGGGCTTGTTGCTCGCCGCGGTTGCCGTCGAGTTCATCGCGGGTGGCGTGCGCGACATGATCCACCTCGGTTAGGATCGCTGCATGCTCCACGCTCGCGATATGATCACGACGATGACTCGCTGGCTCGTGGTCGTTTGTCTCGCTGCATGTGCCCACAGCTCTCCGCCGGCGCCAACCGCGGCAGCGAAACAACCTTCGCCGTGCGAGCAGCTCGCCGATCACCTGGTGTCGTTCATGCCGGCGGCGCAACACGCCAAGCCCGAACAGCTCGATCCATTTCGCAACCTGATCGCGAGACGTTGCACCGACGATCGGTGGAGCGCGGAAGCGCAACAGTGTTTTTCCGCGAGCAAGACGATCGCCGAGGGCAACAAGTGCGAACAGCTGCTGACCGCCGATCAAGCCAAGGCGCTCGAGCTCGATGGGCAAGCCAAGGAACAAGAGCTCGAGCGTCAGGCAGTCTCTCCGCCCGCCGGGCAGGCCGCACCCGCTGCCGGCCTCACGGCCGCGCCTCCTAAGCCCGCGCCGCGCCCCAAGAAACCCAAGGCGTCCTCGCCTGGCGCGAGCAGCGACCCCTGCGAAGGCGGCGAGTAGTTTTTCGCGGCTCCGCCACGGCGGCGTGGTAACCGTATGCCGCGATGGTCGCCGTCCCCCGTACGCTGTTCTCGTATCGTCCTTACTGGGCGCAGCGATTCGGCGTGGCCCCGGTGCTGCCGACGACGCGCGCCGAGATGGACGAGCTCGGCTGGGATAGCTGCGACGTCATCCTCGTCACGGGCGACGCATACATCGATCATCCGAGCTTCGGCATGGCACTCGTCGGCCGTCTGCTCGAATCGCATGGCTTCCGGGTCGGCATCATCGATCAGCCCGATTGGAAGAACGCCAACGCGTTTCGCGAGCTCGGCCGGCCGAATCTGTTCTGGGGCGTCACCGCCGGCAACATGGACTCGATGGTCAACCGCTACACGTCGGATCGCAAGATTCGATCGGACGACGCATACACGCCGGGCGGCGTCGCGGGCAAGCGCCCCGATCGATCCGTGATCGTGTACGCGCAGCGCTGCCGCGAAGCGTTTGGCGACGTGCCCGTCGTGATCGGCGGCATCGAAGCGAGCCTGCGCCGGATCGCGCACTACGACTATTGGTCCGACAAGGTTCGCCGATCCGTCCTCGTCGACGCGAAGGCCGACCTGCTCGTCTACGGCAACGCCGAACGCGCGATCGTCGAGATCGCTCACCGGCTGGCCTCCGACTCACCCAACCTCACCGATATTCGCGGCACCGCGTTCATCGGCAAACGCGAAGGCTTCTCCGAGCTCGACTCGACCTCGCTCGACATGCCCGGCCGCGTCGATCCGATGCCCGATCCGTACGCGATGGAAGCCGAGCGCGCCGCCGCCCCTTGCTCGACGGGCGAGGCTGCACCGGCGGAGAAGCTGATCCCGCTACGGCCGCGCAAGGTCGATCGCGGCAAGCAAGTGATCCGGATGCCGAGCTTCGAGCAGGTCACCGCCGACACCGTGCTCTACGCACACGCGTCGCGGATCCTTCACCTCGAATCGAATCCCGGCAACGCGCGCGCACTCGTCCAACGGCACGGCGCGCAGGACGTCTGGATCAACCCGCCGCCGATCCCGCTGACGACGCCGGAGATGGACGCGCTCTACGAGCTGCCGTTCACGCGCCAGCCGCATCCGCGCCACGCGCAGGACAAGCTACCCGCGTACGAGATGATCAAGTTCTCGGTGACGATCCTCCGCGGCTGCTTCGGCGGCTGCAGCTTCTGCTCGATCACCGAGCACGAAGGCCGGATCATTCAGAGCCGCAGCGAACATTCGATCCTGCGCGAGATCGAGAGCATTCGCGACACCACGCCCGGCTTCACCGGCAACATCTCCGACCTCGGCGGACCGACCGCGAACATGTATCGCCTCGCCTGCAAATCGCGCGAGATCGAAGCGGCGTGTCGCAAGCCTTCTTGCGTGTTCCCCGAGATCTGCGACAACCTCGGCACCGATCACGCGCCGCTCGTCGCGCTGTATCGCAAGGCGCGCAACCTCAAAGGCATCAAGCGGATCTTCATCGCCTCGGGCGTGCGTTACGACCTCGCGGTGCGATCTCCGGAGTGGATCAAGGAGCTCGCCCAGCATCACACCGGCGGCTACCTCAAGATCGCGCCCGAGCACACCGAAGACGGCCCGCTCACGCACATGATGAAGCCGGGCATCGGCGCGTACGATCGGTTCAAAGACCTGTTCGATCGCTATTCGAAAGAAGCCGGCAAAGAGCAGTACTTGATCCCGTACTTCATCGCCGCGCACCCGGGCACCACCGACGAGGACATGCTGAACCTCGCGCTGTGGCTCAAGCGCAACAAGTTCCGCCCCGATCAAGTGCAGGCGTTCTTGCCGGCGCCGATGGCGAGTGCAACCGCGATGTATTACACGGGCCTCAACCCGCTTCGCTCGCTCAAGGCCAAAGAGCCCGTTCACATCGTGCGCGGGCTCGAACGCCGCCGCCTCCACAAGGCCTTCTTGCGCTACCACGATCCTGCGAACTGGCCGGCGCTCCGCGAGGCGCTGCATCGGATGGGCCGCACCGATCTGATCGGCGGCGGCAAGGATCAGCTCGTGCCTTCGTGGCAACCGGCTCACTCCGGCGGACCGCGGCGCGGCGGACGAATTCAACCGGGCGTCGCACTCACGCAACACACGGGGTTGCCGCCGCGAAAAGTTACCGATTCGCGCAAGAAATCGAAGCTCCGCTGACCGGCCTTCGCAGTCGCGATCCGACACGCGCGTGATAGTCCCTACATGTGGCCCTGTTGTTGTCGGGTCGCGCCGCGGTAAGCTCGACGGCGAACCATGGGGGAGCCTTCTCCATCTCCCGACGCCGAGGCGTCGGTGGCGATCGGCAGCATCCTCGATGGACGCTACCGCATCGACGGAGTGCTCGGCACCGGCGGGATGGGCCGCGTCTATCGCGGCGAGCACACGAGCCTTGGCCGGATCGTCGCGATCAAAGTGCTGCACGCCGATCTCGGCCGCAACAAAGAGGCGTCCGCGCGGTTCCAGCGCGAGGCGCTCGCGTCCGGTCGACTCGATCATCCAAACATCGTCGGCGTCAGCGATTTCGGCGTGCTCGGCGATGGCCTGCTCTATCTGGTCATGGAGGCGCTCGAGGGCGAATCGGTCGGCGAGCGACTCGAGCGTGAAAAGCACATCGGCTGGTTCGAATCCGTCCAGATCATTCGCGGTGTTCTCGCGGGCTTGCGGCACGCGCACGATCGAGGGGTCGTGCACCGCGACATCAAGCCCGACAACATCTTCCTCGCACGCAAGGACGGCGACCTGATCGTCAAGATCCTCGATTTCGGGATCGCGAAGCTCTACGCCGGCGACACCGCCGATCCGGCGTCGACGCGTGCGGGACTCACCGTCGGGACCCCCGCGTATCTGTCTCCGGAGCAAGCGGTCGGCGGCGCGATCACCCCGGCCTCGGACATCTACTCGACGAGCGTCGTGCTGTACGAGATGCTCGCCGGGCGCGCGCCTTACGAGGATAAGGATCCGCTCGCGATGCTGACCGCGCACGTCAGCCGCGAGCCGCCCTTCTTCCGCGACGTCGCGCCGGCACTCGAGCTGCCACAAGGCCTCGAGCAAGTCATCCGCCGCGGTCTCGCGAAGGTCGCGAAGGAACGCATCGGCTCGGCGACCGAGTACAACCAGCTCCTCGACGAAGTGATGCGCCACGCCGGCTACGACTTCGCACCGACACCGCGCTCGTCCGGGCAGATGATCATCCCGACGCCGGTACCGGGCTCCATGAAGTCACCGTTCGCGACGCCGATGCCGTTCGCTCACGCGGCCACGCCGGCACCTGACGTCAACGCCACGAGCGGGTCGATCGACATTCACATGACCGCGACGGCGCTGCCCGTGAAACCCAAGATGACGCTCGCCGAGATCAGTGAGCCGATCCCGCGCAAGTGGATCATCGGCGCGGTCGTGTTCGTGATCGTCGCGATCATCGGCGCGTTCGCGGTGCTCGCGAACCGTTCGAGCAGCGAAGGTGCGGGAGGTTCGGGCGCAACTCCGGTGATCGTTCCGCTGCCGACCGCGGTCACCGTCGACCGCGACACCCAGTACAAGGCGCTCGTCCACGATCTCGAGACCGGCAAGACGTGCGCGGACCGCAAGTCCGTGATCCCGAAGCTCGTCGAGCTCGGCGACGAGCGCGCGATCGCGGATCTCAAGAAGGCGCGCTATCGCGGTCGCGGCGGCGTGCTGGGGATCGGCGAGAGCAATACGAACAGTTGTCTCAGGGGCGACGCCGAGCTCGCGATCAAAGCGCTCGGCGGCTCGCTCAAGTAGGCGGACGCGCCTTCCATTCCTTCTGCGTGAACACGTCGAAGTCGACGACGAGGCAGACCGGTTTGTCGGTCGCATCGACGGCCCAGTAAGCGGCGAACTCGCCATTGCCGCAAGGCAGCGCGAGCGCGCGGCGTCCGTCGGTGAGCGGCACTTCCACGGGCTGCACGCCGTTCGCAGGCGGCACGGCGACACCACCGGGCGAGCCTTTGCCGGCGTCGATGAGCGCGAGCCATCCCGTGGTCACCGCGGTGCGCGGGAGCTGCTCGGGTGAGCGCGGCATCTTCTCACCGCTCCAGTGCGCGACGGTCCAGCGAGCGATCGGTGGACGGCCGACGTGGATGACGATCGCGGCGAGACGCTCCGCCCCTGCCTCGCTGCGCGCGACCGACAGCATCACGCGAAATTGTCCGGCTCCGACAGGTCTGTCGAACGCCCGCCAGCTTTTCGGCGCGCCCGGATCGAACACCGCGAGCGCACCTGAAGACGACGGCAGTTGCAGCGGCAACATCCGGACATCGATCTTGCTAGCGCCGAAACGCTCCCCATAACGCAGCAGGCGCGCGATATCGCGCGGTGCGAGCATCTCGTCGCGCGGCGGCGGTGGTGGCGGCGGCGGCGGTGGGCCTTCGGGAACCGCGGGCTTCGCACGCGTACTCTTCGGAGCTTTCGGTTGACGCGCCGCGGCCTTAGCAGGCTTTGCAGCCTTCTTGGTCAGACCCCGCCCCTTCTGTGACTTGCCCTTCGTCTTCGCCACGAGCGCACCGTATCATTTCGGTATCCCTATGAACCGCGTGTGTACGCAGTGCAAAGCCGTGAACCGAATCCCGGCGCGCCACCTGTCCGATACCGGTAAATGCGGCAAGTGCCACGCGCCGTTGCCACCGAACGATGGCCCGATCGAGGTCACCTCGGCGAAGGAGTTCGACGAGATCGTTCAGGGCGCCCGCGTGCCCGTGCTCGTCGATTTCTGGGCGACCTGGTGCGGACCTTGTCGCGCCGTCGCACCGGAGGTCAAGAAGGCCGCTCACAACCTCGCCGGCAAGGCACTCGTGCTCAAGGTCGACACCGAAGCGCTCGGTGACGTGGCGCAGCGCTATCAGGTGCAGAGCATCCCGAACTTCGCCGTGTTTAGCGGCGGCCGACTGGTGCGGCAGCAAGCCGGCGCGGTCGATCATCGTCAGCTCGAACGCTGGGCTGTCGAGCCTCAGTAGGACGAGAGAGCTGGGGTATTTTTATACCCTACCCGGGTCAACGGATACCCCGAATCGATACGTATCCGTTTGGATTCATTGATCCAAGTCTTGGCGCAGCGGTCGCACTAGAGACCTGGCGATGCAGGCATTTGGAACGACCAGCCGTGATCGTCTGATCTCCGAGCACACGGACGCTGCGCGTCGGATCGCGCTCCGGATGGCCCGCAAGGTCCCCGACTGGATCCAGCGCGAAGACCTGATCGCCGCCGGCATGATCGGCCTGATCGAAGCCGCCGATCGTTACGACGCATCGCGCCTGGAGCCGTTCCTGTCGTATGCGGAGCATCGGATCCGTGGCGCGGTGCTCGACGAGCTGCGCCGAGGCGACATCATGCCGCGACGCCTTCGTCAGCTCGCCCGCAAGGTCGCCGAGGCGATCCGTGCGCTCGAGAGCAGCGAAGGTGAGCCGCCGACCGAACAACGCGTCGCGACCGCGCTCGGCGTGTCGATCGAGGAGTATCGCAGCAAGCTCTCGCAGCTCGTTCACATCGAGCTCGCGCCGCTCGACCAAGATCTCGTCGCGGACGAGCTGCGCGCACCGGATGCCGAGGCGGATCATCGGCAGACACTCGACCGCGTCCGCGTCGCCCTGTCTTCCCTCGAGCAACGAGACGTCACGATCCTCGGCCTGCATTACGTCGAGGACCTGACCTACCAGGAGATCGCAGACACGATGCGGATCACGCCATCGCGCGTCTGCCAGTTGCTGTGGCGCGCGGTCGATCGGCTACGCTTGCGGCTCGGCACGGCCGTCCAGGATGCAGCGTGACGCCGTCCGTGCTGCTCGTCGATGACGACGCGATGATCCGGCGCTCGCTGTCATCGTTCCTCGGCCGCGCAGGCTACGAAGTCCACACCGCCGAAGACGGCGCACCTGCGATCGCGAGCCCGCTATCGCCTGATCTGGTCGTCGTCGATTTCAACATGCCGACCTGCGGACTCGAAGTCGTGCGTCATTTCAAGACTCGGCTCGGTGCCGCGGTCTACGTCATCGCGATGACCGGCGGAGATGAAGAAACGCGCGACGAGAGTATCGCGGCTGGGGCCGATGCCGTGCTCTCGAAGCCGTTCTTGCCGAGCGAGCTGAAACGCCGGCTCGCCGAGGGCACCGCGTCTCTGCTGTCCGTTGCGGTCGCGTCCTGATTGGATTCCGGCGACGCGCATGCGA
>JAQBQF010000091.1 GCA_028287115.1 Myxococcales bacterium | reverse complement strand
GCGGGCTTCGGTGCCGCCGCCGGCGTGGTCGCCGCCGGTGCCGGCTTCGGCGCTGCTGCCTTCGTCGCGTCTGCCGGCTTTGCCGGAGTCGGCTTCGCCGCGCCGCTACCGGCGGCGGGCGTCATCGGCGCAGGAGCGAGCGAAGCGCCGCTCCCCTGCCCCGTCGGGGCGCCGCCATGCGGACCCGGTGGAGGCGGCGTGATCGCGCCACCATGCGGATTCGGCGGCGAGCCATCGTGCGGCTGGTCGCCATGGCCGCGCGGACCGGGTCCGAACGGATTCCCGTGCGGATTGGCTGCACCGGATCCCGCACCGGATCCCGCGTTGTCGGGCTGCTTTCCACTGAACACCGTCTCGATGTCCTGCTCCGCGCGCTGCGCCGTGTCCTTGCGAACCAGCGCGGGCACGCGCGTCTTCTCGGTCATGATGAAGTACTCGATCTCGCCGGCCGGAGGATTGGCCGGATCGAGCTCCTGACCTTCGGGCAGGACACCCGGCTTCTCGTGCTTGTAGAGCGTCAGCGTGCCGAGCCCGCCGCCGCGATCGTCCTTGTACGTCAGCTTCAGGACCTGCGTCAGGTCCGAGACCTTCATCGCCGGCGAGTACTCGGTCGGCCGCAAGTTGTTCGCGTTGTCGATGAAGTTCGCGAGCGTCTGGTTCGGCTTCTTCGTGTCGCTATCGCCCCACGTCTTGAGCTGCTGGCCTTCGGCGCCGCTCGTCACGCGCGTTGCAGACTTCGACTTTCCGCCGGCCTCGATCGTCACGCCGTCGATCTTCGTGATGTCGAAGCCGCGTGGATCGAGGAGGTGCAGGCTGGTCTCGCCGATCTCGAGTGCCGAGATCAGATCGCGCGACAGCACGTACGCCTTGTTCGTCTGCTGATCCATGACGTAGCGATCGCTGCCGCCATAGACGCTGCCGCCGACGAGGAAGTTGTGCGGACCGTCCTTGAACGTGATCGTGATGACGGTCTTCGCGTCGTTGAGCTTGTAGTCTTTCTTCGCGTCGGCATTCGGTGTGCCGAGATCACGCAGCGCGCGCGCGTCTTCGTACGACTTGATCAGCTTGTCCGCCGCTTCGCCGAGCGGGAACTCGTGGACCTTGCGGCCGACTTCGATCTCCTCGGGCGGCGGCGGCAATGCCAGCGCGCTCGATCCCGAGCCCGCGCCCGATCCTGCCGATCCCGCGGAGCCGGTGCTCGCGGGCGGAGTCTCCTTGGGCTTGGTCTCGATCTGCGTGTCGGTACCCCACCAGTAATCGCCCTTGCGCTCGAGCTTCACGATCTTCTTCGGCGCCTTGTATTCGATCGAGACGATGTCGGCATCGCTTCGATCCCACAGCACGACCGCGCCGACGTTCGGCTCGACCGTCTTGTCACGCGTCCACGTGCGATAGCCGTAGACGAGCATCACCGCGAGCAACACTCCGTGGATGATTGCGCCTCTCATGGCTTCACCTCGATCGACTTCCTAGAGCTCCTGCGACGGCGGGCCCACGTTCCGATCAGGCCCAGGGTCAATACCAACGAAGGGACGCCGGCGATGGTCAGGATGAACCAGGTCGCGTCTTGTCCCTTCGTATGCTGGATCGGCTTGTCGTCCTCGGTGACGACCTCGCCCGCGAACACTTCTTCTCCGCCGAGCCATCGGACCGAGTCGTCGAGCAGCGGCCCGGATATGATCACGACCGCGGCGCGGCCCATGTTCGAGATCAGCGCGTCGGCGAACAGGTCGGCGTCCGCGAACACGAGCGCCCGGAACCCGTCCTTGTCCTTGCCATCGGCGCCCTTCATCTTCGGTCCTTCGACCGCGGCGCCGATGTGCCATTTCTGGCGCTTCTCGGTGGCGGCGTCGAACGTGAAGTTATCGTTCGTGTCGAGGAACGCCGACTCCATCGACTGGATCGTGAACGTCTTCTTCGGCTGCTCGCCTTTCATCGTGAACGGCGCGTCTTCGAGGGCGCCGGACTCGATCAGTACGAGGCCTTTGTCGACCGAACGCGACAGGGCGGTCGTCGACGCGTGCGCCGAGAACTGCGTCGTGATCGCGAACCTGCGATCCGCGGGCGTTCCGCGCTGCGGCAGATATGCCTGATCGTCGGTGAGCGGCAGTCCGTTGTACTTGAGCCCGAGCTTGCCCTCGAGCGAGCCGAGGCTCGGATCGCCCTTCGGATCGAGCGCGATCATCAAGCGTCCACCTTTATCGAGGTAGCGATCGAGTGCCGCCCACTCCGCGGCCTGGAGCGGCACGGTCGGCGCGAGCATGATCACGATCGTCGCGTCATCGGGGACATCCTTCGCGAGATCGATCAGGCCGAGGTCTTTGATCTCGTAGTTGAGATCGGCGAGCCGCTTCTTGAACACCGTCGTGCGGCGCTCCTGCACTTTGCCTTTGAGCTCGGGCGGAACCGATTCGTAATCCGTGATCTCGCCGTGACCGGTCATCACGTACGCCTTGCGCTTGTCGCGCACGAGCTTCATGAGGACGGTGTTCACTTCGCGGTCGAAGTTGCGCAGCTTGCCGGTACCGGTGCGCATCTTCGCGATGTCGGTGTCGAGCTCGATCGTCTGCGACTTCTCTTTGTCGCCGGTGCCGCGCACGAGCACGATCACGCCGTCTTTGGTGACCTTGTACTTGCCCGCGAGCTCGGCATCGACGAACCGGTCGTGCGACTCGATCGTCATGTGACCCGATGCCGACGATAGGGCTTCGAAGTAGCTCTTGACCTGCTCCTTCACCTCGTTCGGATCGGGGAAGAACATCAACACTTTGATCGGGTCCTTCGATGACGCGACGATCGCCTTCGTCGAATCGCCGGCTTGCGAGGTCTTGAAGTAGCTGACGTCGCGCTGGACATTGCGCTGATCGGCGACGTTGCACGTCACCATCAGGAGGCCCGCCGCGAGCGCGACCGACAGTCCCGACCATCCGATGTCTCGAACGCGAAAGTATTCGACGCCTTCATCGGCGCCCGCGCCTTTGACGTCGAAGCCGGTCCGCCGCGCCATCCCGAGCGAGGTCTCGATCGTGAACAGCGGCACGATCGAAGCGAGCATCACGAGCACCCACAGCACGGTGAGCACCGTCGACAGCTTGTCGGCGCCGGCGTCACTCAGGTGGAAGTTGCCGAGGCCCCACTTGGTCGTGAACGCGTAGAGGATCAGCGCGACGAGCACGCCGAAGTGACAGAACAGCAGCGTGCGCTCGACCGCGCGCCGCGCACCGGCCGTCGACACGGTGGTGTACGCGCGCACCGCGGTGATGCCGACGATCGCGAGCAGCCCGAGGCCGGTGAGGATCATGCGCACGCCCGGCAGATGCCCGAGGATGCGCTCGCCAACGAACATGAGGATGAGGCCGATCCCGAACAGGAGCGACGCCCACCATGGGGAAGCAGTTCTCATTGCCATCGCTTCGCCTCCAGCGCCTTCACGGACAGCAGCAGAAAGAAGTAAGTCACCGCGACATAGAACACGACGTCCTTGAGGTTCAGGACGCCGCGCATGAAGCCGTTCTGGAAGTGGATCCACCATAGATCGACTTCTTGGAGCACCTCGCGCAGCGGCGCATCGAGCCGCTTCGCGATCGGAAACAGGATGACCATGAGAGCGGTGATGAGCGCCGCGATGATCGCTGCGATCAGCTGGCTCTTGGTCATGCTGCTCGCGAACAGGCCGATCGCCAGCACGGTCCCGCCGAGCAGCAGGAGGCCGAGGTAGCCGACGAGGATCTGCACGCCGGAGACCTTCCCGTTCACCTTGATCATCAGCGGGATGTAGACCGACAGCGCGAGCATCAGCGCGAGGAACGCCAGCGCGGCGAAGAACTTGCCGATGATGATCGAGGTGTCGCGAACCGGCGAGGTATTGAGCAGGACGATCGACGCGTTCTGGCGTTCCTCGGCGATCAGCCGGAACGACAGGATCACCGCGATGATCATCGTGACGCCACTCGTGCCCCAGAAGAACTTCTCGAGCACGACCGCCGAGAGCTGCTCTCCGGCCATCGCGTACGCTTGAAACAAGATGCCGCTCGCGAGCATGAACGCGGCCACGACGATCCACCCGATCGGGGACCGCACGTACGCGCCGAGCTCGCGGCGAAAGATGATGCTAGCTGGTTGCATCGCTGCCTCCGACAAGACGAATGAAGGTGTTCTCGAGCTCGCTACGACCGTAGTCGAGCTTGATCAGATCGAGTCTGGCCTCGACGACCGCACGGCTGACGTCCGCGCGACAGTCCTTGTTCGTCGACAGCGAGAACAGCAGGCCGCCGCCCTGCTCGTAGGGCTCGGCGACCTTGCTCACGCCGTCGACCTTCTCGAGCACGCGCGCGATCACCGACTTGGCATCGGCCGCGGCCGACGGCCTCACGGTCACCGTGATCTCGCGAATCTCGCCCTCGTGCTTCGCGAGCTCCGCCTCGCTGCCTGCGCCGAGGATCTTGCCCTTGCCGAGCACGAGCAGCCGATCGCAGGTCTGGCTGATCTCGGTGAGGATGTGACTCGAGATCAGGACCGTGTGGCTCTGCTTGAGATCGTGGATCAGGTTCCGCATCTCGACGATCTGCACCGGGTCGAGACCGCGCGTCGGCTCGTCGAGGATCAGGAACTTCGGGTTGTGAATGATCGCCTGCGCGACACCGACGCGCTGCCGGTAGCCGTGCGACAGCGTACCGATCGGATCGCCCGCGACGTCACCGAGATCGGTGATCTCGAGGACCTCCGGCAACCGCTTCTTGACCTGGCTCCCCGACATCCCGCGGAGCTCGCCCGCGAACGTCAGGTAGTCCGAGATCGACATGTCCGTGTAGAGCGGTGGGGTTTCTGGAAGAAACCCGATCCGCTTGCGGACCTCGTGAGGATCGGCGACCGCGTCGACACCACCGACCTCGATCGTGCCGGCACTAGGCCGGAGATCGCACGCCAGGATGCGAAGCGCGGTCGTCTTACCTGCGCCGTTGAGCCCGAGAAATCCGACGGTCTCACCGTCGTTGATCTCGAACGAGACCGGGCCCAGCGCCCGCTTACCACCGTAGAATTTTGATAAATTGTGTGCGCGAATCATTCACGACCTCGCGAAGGCGACTCGGGGCCAGAGGCGCTAAATCGCTGCGTTTTGTTAATCGGCGCAGCGCGAACTGTCAAGCGTACGAACCACCCATGGCGCGCCGACAACCAATCAACCGCCCGGTCAGATTCCCGTTAATAACGCATGAAGCACCATACGTTGTGTGCACCAGGCATAAACGCTGCACATATTGAAGTCATGCGTGGGTCCGCCATCGGTCTTCTCATCGTCGGATCGGTAGCCGGCTGCTACTCCGAGCCGAGCTATTCGCAGAGCACGTTCCCCGAGCCGTACGTCGCGGGGCCGCCCGGCGGTGGCATGGATCCGAGCACAGGTTATGAACAATCTGGCTATCCAAACCCTGAAGCTCCGCAGGGTTACCCCGCCGGCTATCCCGAGGGCTACCCGCCGGCGACCGAGTCCGTGACCACCGAGACCAACATCGATTTTTCGGCGACCGGCACCGTTGACGACCCCGAGATCGACACGACCCTTCAGCCGTACGGCGAATGGATCACGGACGACAGCTACGGTCGCGTGTGGCGTCCGTACGCCACGGTCGTGGGCGTAGATTTCACACCCTACGAGACCTGCGGCAGCTGGGTGAATTCAGATCAGGGTTGGGCCTTCGACTGCGACTGGAGTTGGGGCTGGTTGCCGTTCCACTACGGACGTTGGGGTTGGTTCGATGACGGCGGCTACTGGGGCTGGGTCCCCGGCCACGAATGGACTCCCGCGGCGGTCGAATGGCGTCACGGCAACGGTTACGTCGGCTGGCGTCCGCTGATGCCGGAGCGCGGTCAGCTCCGCGATCATCGCGGCGAGCACACCGGCCCGACGTTCCACGATCACCGCGGCGCGGTTGCTCACGACTCGCACTGGCGGTTCTCGACCGAGGGCGACTTCGCCAAGCCGCACATTCATGCGCACGAGCTGCGCGCTCCCGCAGAGGGACTTCGCACGACCGCGCCGGTCGCTCAGCTACCGTTCCGCGGTGCTCAGCAGATTCGTGCCGCCGATCTGATGCACGCCCGCGTCGCCGCAAGTCCGAATCTCGGCACGACCAACGGCGGCCGTCCGGTCAGGCAACCGGCACCGATGGGGCCGCGCCCGGAGAGCGCGACGTGGCAGCGCCCGCCGGTGCGGACCTATCAACCGCCCGCGATGCAATCGTATCGGCCGGCCGTGCAGTCGTATCGGCCGCCCGTGCAGTCGTACCAGCAGGGCTTTCGTCAGCCGTATCCGACGCAGGGCTATCGGGCGCCGGTGCAGACGTATCAGCCGCCCGCCCGCTATCAGCAGCCGATGCGCTCGTATCAGCCCTCACCGCAATCGTATCGCGCACCGTCGCCGGGCCCGTCTCACTCTTCGTACAGCGCGCCGTCTCAATCGTCGTACAGCGCGCCGTCGCATTCGTCGTACAGCGCGCCGTCGCATTCGTCGTATAGCGCGCCGTCGCATTCGTCGTCGGGCGGTGGCGGCCACAGCGGCGGCGGACACCACCGCTAGTTCGCGGAAGCCGGCGACTGGCGAGTCGCCGCGAGATCGCAGTATGACGACCGGATGATCGACAGTGCGATCGTGCGCGGGCGATCTCTGCTCGTGGTCTCGGCCATCGCGGCTGCGATCACGGTGCTCTGTATCTTCAGCCTCGACGAGCCGTGCGCGCGCTGGCTCGCGACCCGCGAGATGTTTCCCGGATTCTGGGACCGCGGCGTCGATGTCCTCGAGCACCTCGCGCTGATCGCGCCGTGGAAGTGGGCGGGCGTCTACGTGCTCACCGGCGGCGTGGTGATCGCACTTGCCGTACCGTATTGGCGGCGAGCGGCGCCGGCTTGGATGTTCGTGGCGCTGACGCACTTGCTCGCGCGCAACGTGATGATGTGGAGCAAGCTCGCGATGGGTCGGTTGCGGCCTCCCGAGTGGATCGCGCATCGCGGCGGGACGTTCTTCCGCGACGGCGGCTACTCGTTTCCTTCTGGTCACGTGATGCTGTTCGCGAGCATCGCGCTGCCGATCGCGGTGATCTGGCCGCGCTCGCGACTCGCGATGTTCGCGATCGTGGGCTTCGTGATGATCGCGCGCGTCGCGGTCAACGCGCACTTCATCTCGGATGTCACCGGCGGGTTCGCGCTGACCGCGGCGATCACGTACCTGTGCGCGCGATTGGTGCGTCGGGCTTCGCCGTGGCCGACACCGCCAGCGTCCCCGCGATGATCAGCGACGCGCCGGCGAGCGTGCCCCACGACGGCTGCTGGCCCCAGATCACGAGCTGCCAGACCATCGCGAAGGCGACTTGCAGGTAGCCGACAGAGGTCGCGCGCGCGGCACGCTCGAGCGAGAGCCCCATCGTCAGAAACACCTGGCCGACCTGCGTCGCGACGCCGATCCCGGCGAGCAGCAGCCAATCGAGCAGTCGCGGCAACACGAAGTCATACGCGGCCCACGGGAGCGAGAGCGGCGCGGCGACGAGTGGAAAGTAAAACACGATCACGAGCGGATGCTCGGTCCTCGAGAGCTGGCGAATCGTGACGTATGCGGTCGAGGACATCATCGCCGCGCACAGTGCGACCGCGACACCGGCCGGATCGCGCGCGCTGCCGATGCCCGGGTGGACGACGAGCAACACACCGCCGAGACCGCAGGCGAGCGCGAACGCCGCCGCCCAGCCGACGCGCTCGCGGAGGATCCACCACGCGAGGATCGTCGTGATCAGCGGGATCGTGTTCTGCAATACCGTGGCATCCGCGAGCGGCAACCACGCGAGCGCGAGGTAGTAGCAGGCGAGCCCACCGAAGCCGAGCAGGCCGCGAACCACGAGGCGGCCGCGCTGGGTGCCCCACGGCGACAAGTCCGCGCGCTTGACCATCGCATACGAGAGCGCGAGCGTCACGAGCGCGCGCGCGAGGACGATCTCGCCGGTCGGCAGCCGCGCGCTGGCGAGCTTGACGAGCACGCTCATCGCCGAGAAGCCGCAGGCGCTTGCAGCCATGTACGCGACGCCGCGAGAGCGCATCCGCCTATTTGATGCCACGCGCGCTCGGATCGCTACTCGCCGTGCCGAGAGATCGAACCCCAAGACGCCGCTGATGATTCGTCACATCTGGCAATCGGAACGTGCCCGAAGGATCGAACGCCAAGACGCCAAGACGCCAAGACGCCAAGATCCGATCGAGAACAGGTGGAGGACTAGGTGCGAAACCAGAACGGTCCGGTCCGATCTTGGCCAAGATCCGCCAAGGGCAGAGCACGGATCTCGGTCGACAAGTGACCGATGATCGGGGGCGAGGCAGAAATTGTTCCTGGGTATCTCGACGACATTGCCTGGATCGAGACGTAGGTCCTCTTCGCGAAGCGAAAGAAGTTCTTGTCTCCTCTGTCCTTGGCGTCTTGGCGTCTTGGCGTTCGATCCCTCGTGTGCATCCATTCGCGAAGCGAAGAAGTTTCTCAGCGCCTCAAGACTCGACGTCTTGGCGCCTTGGCGTTGTCGCGGCGGCGAGGTGCCGCGCGAGCAGCGGGTACAGCTGGATCGCCGGCTTGTAGGTCGCGAGCAGTCCCGCGACGGAGGCGAGCACGCGGCCGAGCAGCACGAAGCTGCGCGGGATCACGAGACCGCCCAGCTCCTTCGCATGCGCGATCTGATCGGCGAACGCCGCTTGCCAGTCGAGCTCGCCGACCGAAGCGCCGGGCCGGAGCGCGCCGACGATCGACGTCGCGAGGACAGCGAGCTGCTCGGGATCATCGGCGGAGAACCCGAGCGTCTTTAGCTCGCTCGCCGCTGCCGCGTGGTTCCCGCCGGCGATCGCGAGCACGAGCCGCGCGTACGCCGCGCGATCCGCCGCAGAGAGCTCGAGCATGCAGCCGAAATCGAGGAGCGCGAGCTTGGCCCCGTCGACGACGAGGAAGTTTCCCGGATGCGGATCGGCGTGGACCTGGCCGCGAACCAGGATCTGGGCGGCGACCTCGCCGACGAGCTCACCGAGCAAGCGATCGCGTTCCGCGAGCTTGCCCTCGAGCGTCATCCGCTGGAGATACCCGGTCAGCCGTTCGCCTGCGATCCGCGTCATCGTCAGCACGCGCACCGATGAGGCCTCGGCGATCGGTCGCGGCACGACGACCGTCCCCGCGTAGCGGGTCAGTGCGGCGGCCTCGGCCGTGTAGTCGAGCTCGGTCGCGAGCGCGCGGCCAAGCTCGGTGGTGATCGTCATCAGATCGACGCCGGGAAGCTCGCCGACCGTGCCCGCGATCGTGCGCAGCGCGGCGATATCCGCGGCGATCACGTGCTCGATGCCGGGCACCTGGACTTTCACGACCACCGGTGTCCCGTCGCGCAGCGTCGCGGCATGAACCTGCGCGAGCGAGGCCGCGGCGAGCGGTACATCATCGAAGTCTCGGAACACGTCGGCGATCGTGCGGCCGAGCTCGCTCTCGATCCGCGCGCGAATTTCTGCGGCATCGACGGCCGGCACCTCGTCCTGGAGCTTGGCGAGCTCGGTCGCCCAGATCGCGCCGACGAGATCCGGACGACACGACGCGAGCTGGCCGAGCTTCGCGATCCCGCCGCGCAAGTCCGCGGCATACGCGGCCGTCCGGCGTGCAAGATCGCGATGATCTTCGTCGCGCAACTTGTCCTCGCCGCGCGCGGCATTCGCGAGCCGCAGCCACCGCTGGCGCGCGAACAGCGCCGTCGCGGTCTGCGCGAGCCGCGTCACGCGCGGGGTCGCTCGCACGAACGTCGTCGCCTTACCGTGTGCTGCACCGGCAAACGCGACCGCATTGCGCACGATCGCTCCGCCATCGCGCGCGAGATCGAGCGACATCGCATCGAGCCGGGTGCCGACATGCTGGACGAGGCGAGCTGCGTGCAGCGCTGTCTCGCGCAGTTGATCGAGGGCGGTCCGAAAATCCGGGGCGTCGGTCATGGAGCTTGTCCTTCCGTGCACGGTGGGCAAACGATCGGTCCGGTCGCACCACGCTCGGTAATTCCGATCGCGGCGGACTGACCCTTCGGCAACACGGCGTTACAGCGGGCACACAGCGCATTCTTCGCGAGCACGATCGATTGCCACGCAACGATGTCGAAGTCTTCCGCGCTCGCGGGCGGGGCTCCGGCTTTGGCTCGATCCCCGCGCGCGGCCCGCGCGATCGCGTGGCTATCGGCGACGACATCACCGACCAGCCCGAATGCGTGCCCGAGCACGTTGCGCACGAGGTTCGAGACCGAGATCCCGAGGCTCTCGGCTCGCTCGCGAAGCTCGGCTTCGAGGCTCTCGGGCACGCGCGTGTGGATCACGCGTTCTTTGAGCTCGGCCTCGACGACTGGATCGGACTTCTTGCGTGTCACGATGTGACACATCATGTATCACATCGTGATACGAGTCAAGGACACGCGAGAGACTTGAAGGCCAAGAGCGTCGCGAGCCAGTCATTGGAAGCCGAGGCCGTGAACGTCGCCACGTACGGGCCCGACACGGGGGCGATCGAGTCCGCCGCGAGGTTGCCATTGCACCGACCGCGCACGGTGAACGCGCTGTCGATGCTCGTGACGGTCACGCCCGAGATCACGCCGAAGGCGAACAGCAGATCGTTCTCGTGCATCGTGATCGCAGTCGGAGGCGAGAACATCTGGCTCGTCCCGCCGCCCATCGTGGATGAATCGACCGCGGGCATCGGCAACCGGTACTCGTGAATGTAGAGCGCCAAGTTGTTGGTCGCGATGTCCAGCGTGACCGTGACCGCGTCCGATCCAGACGCGACGTTCACCGCGTACCACACCTGCGTGCTGATCGTCGCTCCCCGTAACACCGCGCCAATGGGAGTAAACACGTTCCCTACCGAGTCGCTGACGCTCGGCTTGCTCGTCGTGTTCGCGAAGTCGGCGGCGACGACGAGCAGGTGGCCGACCGCGGGCTGTGCGGCGAAGGTCGCCGTCAGGCTGGCCGCGACCGCCGGTTGGCTATTGCACTGGGTCTGGACGAACACCGGCGCCGGCGATTGGCAGATCAGGCCATCGCCGAGATGCGAATCATCCGATCGCGGACCATCTGCGGGCTGTTCGGGCGCGAATCCGATCCGGCCGCACGCTGCAGCCGTCACGATGACGAGCGGCAGCGGTGACAGGCGCATCACGTCGGATGGTATCGTGAACGCATGGACGTGATCGAGGCGATCGGCAACACGCCGCTCATCGAGCTGAAGTCGGTGAGCAAGGGCTTGCCGAACAAGGTGTTCATCAAGTGCGAGCACATGAATCCAGGCGGCAGCGTCAAAGATCGCACCGCGCGCGCGATCATTCTCGATGCTGAAGCTCGCGGCGTGCTGGTGCCGCACGCCAATCCCAAGATGACGATCATCGAGGGGACCGCCGGCAATACCGGCATGGGCCTCGCGCTCCTCGCAGTCTCGCGCGGCTATCGCTGCATCTGCGTGCTGCCCGAGAGGGTCGCGACCGATAAGCGGACCGCCTTGCGCCAGCTCGGCGCGGAGGTCTACGTGGCAAAAGCCGCGGGGATCAAGAGCCCCGATAATTTCCGCAACGTCGCCGCGCGTCTCGCCGACGAGAATGGCTGGTTTCTAACGAACCAGTTCCACAACCCGGCGAACATCGACGCGCACTACGGCGGCAAGGGCTACTCGGCGACCGGTCCCGAGATCTTCGAGCAGATGGCCGGCAAGATCGGCGCGTTCGTGTCGTCGGCCGGAACCGGCGGCACGATCACCGGCGTCGGCAAGCTGCTCAAGGAGCGGCTGCCGCACGTCAAGATCGTGATGGCCGATCCGATCGGGTCCGGTCTCGGCGAGTGGGTCAACACCGGCACGATCGGGCCCGATGGGCCGTTCGTGATCGAAGGGATCGGTTCGGCGAGCGTGCCGACGAACCTGCACCGCGAGCCGCTCGACTACGCCGAGAAGGTCGCGGATGCGGAGTCACTCGCGATGGTCGAACGGCTCGTCAAGGAAGAGGGCCTGACGGTCGGAGGCTCGACCGGCGTCAATGTCGTTGCCGCGCTTCGCGTCGCCGCGCGCACCGATCTCGACGGACCGGTGGTCACGATCGCCGCCGATTTGTGGGATCGCTATCGTTCGACGGCGTGGATGAAGGCGTGGGAAGAACGCGAGGCGAAGGGCGTCGTGTTCATGCAGCCGGCTCAACCGAAGACGTGAGCAGCAGCAGCGCGGGCGCGAGGAGCAGCGCCGCGAACAGGCACATGATCTCGCCGAGCATCGCCGCGAGCCCGAACGAGCTGATGCCGCGATTCTGCGACAGCAAGAGTGATCCGTACCCGATGATCGTCGTGTAGGAGCACAAGAACACGGCCCCACCGGTCGTCGCGAGCGCTTCGCGCGCCCCGGCCGCGCCTTGCTGGCGTTCGCGCGTGACGATGTTGACCGCGTACTCGATGCCGATCCCGATCGTGATCGGCAGCGCGACGAAGTCGAGGAAGTTCACCCGGAGACCGACGATCGCGGCGGTCGCGATCATCAGCAGCGTCCCGGAGAGGCCGCACAGGAGCGTGATCAGCCCGTGACGGCCGCGGCCGATCACCACGAGCACGATGACGATCGCGCCGAAGATCGCGCCGAGGGTCGCGCGCGGGCCGTCGCTGTTGACCGCACGGATCACGTCCGCGAACACGAACGAGGAGCCGCCGAGATGAACGTCGGGTGGCAGGTTCAGCGCTCGCACGTTGCCGACGAACCGCTGCGTATCGTGCGCGTCCCAGACCTCGTACCCGGTTCCTGGTGCCGCCGCCATCAGCTTGCCTCGCGAGCCATCGGCCTCGATGAAACCCTCGGCGAGCTGGTCGGGGATGTCGCTCTCGGCGACCGCGTGCAGATCCTTCGGCGGCAGCAGCCGGAGCGCCTCGGCACGAGCCTCGTCATCGAGGAGCTCGAGCTGGCCAGGCGAGAGCAGATCGCGAATCTCGGCGAGTACGGCCAACTTCTCCGGCTGGCGGTCCGGAAGCAGATCATCGATCGAGAGCACGGCGGAGAACAAACGGTCCTTCGGAGCGCGGCCGGCATCCGCATCGCGCAGGCGCTTCTCGACGAGCGCAACGTCCTCGCGCCGCTGCACGGCGATCGCGAACGCCGCGTCGAGGCCTTTGCCGAACGCCTCGTCGATGTCGCGCCGCCACCGCCGCTCCTCTGCGATCCCGCTACTGTGCGACCGCAAGTTCTGGAAGTTGCGCTCGAACGGATCGCTCGCGAGGTACGTCGTGCTGACGATCGCCGCGCCGATCGTCAGCGTCAGCGTCACCGCGACGAGCTTGTGCAGATCACGAACGTCCAACAGGCGCGCGAGCCATCGCCCGAGAGGGGCCTGGCCCCGCGGCTTCATCCCGAACTGTCGCGCGACCGCGAGCGCAGCCGGCAACACCGTGTACGCGCTCAGCCAGCACAGCGCGATGCCGACGGCTCCGATCACCCCGAAGTGCCGGAAGCCGCGAAACACGGTCAACACGAGCGATCCGTACGCGACGCACGCGGTGAGCGCCGCCGCGAGCGTTCCCGAGAGCGTGGTCTCGATCGCGGTCGCCAGCGCATCGACGCCATCGCGCCCCCGCCGGAGCTCCTCGAGATATCGCGAGGTCACCAGGATCGAGGCATTGATGCCATTGCCGATCACGATCGACGACAAGAACGCGGTCGCGAGGTTCAGATAGCCGAGCGTCAGCTTCGTGAACGCGAAGGTCGCGACCGTCCCGACCACGAGCGACCAGGACAGCGCACCGACCGCGAGCGTGGACCGGAAGAACCACACGAGTCCTACGAGCACGAGCGTGACCGTCGCGATCGTCGCGAACAGCATGCTCTGCAAGATCGTGTTGTGCTCGACGACGCTGACCACGATGTCGCCCGCGAGTCCGATGTCGACGTCCGGCACGGCCGCGCGGACCTCGTTGCGCGCTCCATCGAGCTGTTCGAGGAGGCGATGACCGTCGTCGACATCGCCCGGCGGGAACGTCGTCCGGACGATCATCATCTGCAGCTTTCCGTCTTTGCTGACGAGCTCTCCAGGATCCGCTTGCTGCGTCTCGGCGTTCCGCAGCTTGTCGCGGAGCGCGGACGTGCCCTCCGCCGGCTCGAGATCGACGTACAGCGGATTCTCCGCGCGCGCGATCTCCTGCTTCAGCGTGTCGCGAGCGCCCTCGAGATCTTCAAGGCGTGCGAACAGCCAGCGATGTTTCCAAGCGTACGCTCGTCTAACCTTCTCGTCGAACGTGACGCTCGCGACCAGCGGCAGGTGCGCGGCACGATCCCGCAGGATCAGCGCTGCGCGTTTGCGCGCATCCGGATGGTCCGATCGCACCGCGACGATCACGGTGCCCATCGACCGGGCTCGCTTCTCGATCGCGCGCAGATCCCGGACCGACTCGACCGACTGTGGCAACAGAGAGGAAAAGTCGGCAAACACCGTCAAACGGGCGGCCGCGCCACCTGAAATGACGGCCAGCACGATGGAGCCGATCACGATCGCCCACCGATGCCGCATGATCCACGTGGCATACCGCCTCGCGACGAGCGAGCCTGGGTGCACAATGCACTGTGGCCACCAGTTAGCGGTGTGTCCAGCGGCGGGCACCCCACACCGGGTCTTGACCCTGCCCACGATTCCTATACGTTGCGACCCCTGGACATGGCCTTGCGTACCGATCACCTGGGCACCCCACTGACGGATGCTCATCCACTCTCGGAGTCGGCGCGACGGCGCCTGCGGGTGTGCATGATGGTGACCTACGATCTCGCCTCGCCGTGCGGTGGCGTGAAGCACCATGCCCAACAACTCGCGGCGGCACTCCGTCGCCGTGGCGATTACGTCAAGGTCGTCGGCCCGTCGTCCGCGGCGATCAAGGATGCCGAAACGCATACGTTCAGCGGCGTCGTCAACGTGCCGGCGAACGGCTCCGACAACATGCTCGGGATCTTCGTCTCGCCGGTCTCGATCGCGAAGTTCTTCCGCGACAATCAGTTCGATGTGATTCACGTCCACGAACCGCTCCAGCCGTCGCTGTCGTACTGGTCGGTCTGGATGACGCGCAACATCCCGCATGTCGCCACGTTCCACGCGTATGCCGAGGCCGAGGCGCGCTCGTTCTTGCTCGCTCGGAAAGCGTGGGCCAAGACGATCTTTCCGTGGTTTCAGCGCGGGATCGCGGTCAGCGAACCAGCGGCCCGTTACGCCAAGCCGAGCTGGGGTCGTCCGCTGACGATCATCCCGAACGGCGTTCCGACCGATATCTTCACGCCTCCGCCCGAGCACGTCACGAACGGCCACGTTCGGCTCCTGTTCGTCGGACGGATCGGAGACCGCCGCAAGGGCGCGCGCTTCCTGTTCGACGCATATCGCGGCCTCATCGAGAGGCAGCTGCCGGTCACGCTCGATGTCGTCGGCGAGCTCGGCGATGCGGCGCCACCGCCGCAGCTTCCGGGGCTGCGTTATCACGGGCCGGTGGGCTTCGAGCGGCTGACCGAGCTCTATCGCAGCTGCGACGTGTTCGTCGCGCCCTCCACGGGCCAAGAGTCCTTCGGCATCGTACTGCTCGAAGCGATGGCATCGGCGAAGCCGGTCGTGTGCTCCGACATCGACGGCTATCGGCAGGTCGCGATCCCGGACGGCGCATTCCTCGTTCCACCCGCGGACGCGGCGGCTCTCGAAGAGCGGCTCGCGCACGTCGTCCAGCTCGATCCCGCGACGCGTGCACGCCAAGGTGAGCTCAACCGCCGTGCAGCCGAGGGTTACGACTGGGACCGCCTCGCCGACCGCGTCCGCGATGAATACGTCGCCGCGATCTCGGTTCATGGCGGCGGCAAATCGAATGGCTCGAATGGTGCGGCGTAACCCGCTTCGTTGCCGCGAGGGTTGAGCGGTGAAACACCGCCTGGCGCTCGCGCTACGCGTCGTCGCGATCGGCGTCATCGCGACGTGCCTGTGGTTCTTCATCCGCACGATCCAGTGGAGCAAGCTCGGAGTCGCGCTGCGCGACGCGACGCTGTGGCCGCTCGTCGTCGCGGCGGCGCTCAACTTCGTCTGCTTGTGGGGCAAGGCCGCGTGCTGGCACGTGATGCTCGCTCCGAAGAATCACGTCCCGACGCGGCGGCTGTTCCGCTATACGATCGCGGCGTTCGCGACCTCGGTGATCGCCCCTGCCCGCGCCGGTGAAGTGCTGCGGCTGTGGGTGCTCAAGCGGCGCGATGGCGTGCCGATCGCCGATTCTGCCGGCGTCGCGTTCGCCGAAAAAGTGCTCGATGGGGCGACGATGCTGGTGCTCGTCGCGCCCGTGCCGCTGCTGCTGCCCGGCTTGCCCGCGTGGGTCGGAAGCTCGATGCTGCTGTGCGGGGCGATCGCCCTCGTGGTGCTGGTCGCGCTCTACATCGCGGTCGGGCGCGTCGATACGACGAGGTCTCTATCATCCGATCGGCACTGGTTCGCGAAGTTCATCGCCGGGATGCACGTGCTGCGGAGCCCCAAGCGCCTCCTGCTCGCGCTGCTGACGCTGACGATGGTCTGGCTCGCCGACCTCGTGATGGTCATGCTCGTGCTGTACGCGGTCGGCATCGACCTGCCGATCGCAGCGGGCCTGCTGATCCTGTTCACGCTGAACCTGACGATCATGGTGCCCTCGACGCCGGCCGGTGTCGGTGCGCTCGAGCTCGGTGCCCTCGCCGCGACGAACCTCCTCGGCGTCGCCCACGAGCCTGCACTTGCGTTCGCGCTCCTCTATCACGCACTCCAGGTGCTGCCGCTCATCGTCACCGGATTTCTCCTGGAATTCAGGCTCGTGATCGGACGTGACCGGCCCATGGACGAAGCTGCCGAAGATGCCAAGCTCGCTAGTCCAACCGCGTTACCTCAGGGAATCGCGCTCACGCCCGAACCGCGTTAAGACCCCAGCAGCCATTCCCATGAAGTCTCTCAAGCGCAGTGTGCTGACGTCGCTCTTCACGACGGCGCTCGACTTTGGAACGCTGACCGCGCTCGTCGAGCTGTTCCACGTCAACTACGTGATCGCGACGTTCTTCGGAACCGTGGTCGGCTCGCTCTCGAACTTCTTCATCAACCGCCACTGGGCGTTCGAAGCGCGTGCGGGCGCAGCACACTGGCAGATCGCCCGGTTCCTACCGGTGCAGGCGGGGTCCTCGGGCCTGCAGACGCTCGGCGTGTGGCTGTTCACCGAGCACACCGAGCTCCGATACTTCACGTCGAAGCTCGTCGTCGCCGTGATCGTCTACCTGGTCTGGAACTACCCGATGAACCGATTCTTCGTGTTCCCGCACAGGAAGCAGAGCGTCGACGTGGCGAAGAGCTCGTCGCTGTCGATCTGACGGCTAGCCGCGAAGCACGGGCAGGAAGCGCGCCGCGCGGCGCCGCACCTCGCGGCTGACGATCTCACCGCGGTTCGAGAACGGAAGCGACGTGTGGATCACGCAGTCGACGCCGCAGTTCTCCTCGCAGCCCTTCTTGCCGCGATTGCCTGCCATCTCCTCGCGCGTGACGTCCATCAGCTTGCGCGTCGACGGCACGTGATAGCAGTACTGGAAGTTGCCCTCGGCGGAGACGTAGAAGCACTTGTTGCCGCCCTGGCACGTCCAGTCCATGTGCTTATCTTGCAGCGCGCGCTCGTAGTACTCGATCAGGTAGAACGGCGTGGAGATCGCCTTGCCCTCTTCCTTCTGAGACTTGAGCCACTGGACGCGCTCGAGAAAGCGCGCGGTGTTCGGCGTCTTCACGAGGCGACCGTGATCGTGGACGACCGAGAAGTTGATCGGCACGCCGAGATCGAAGCAAACGTTCGCGACCTGCTCGACTTCGTCGATCGTCTGGTCGCAGATCACCGTATTGACCCGGAACCACACCGGATCGTGCTTCTTCGGATCGCGGTACTTCGCGACCATCTCGATCTTCTTGCGCAGGGTCTTGAGCGACTTCGGGGTGCCCGGCTTGGGGTTCAAGCCGTCGACCGACATCTGGATCCGGCCCATGCCGGCATCGATCAATTCTTTTAGCTTGTCCTCGGTGAGGAGGAACCCGTTCGTCGTCATGCCGGTCGTCATCCCGTGGTGGTGGGTGACATAGCGCATGAGCGGAAGCAGATCGGGATGCAGCAGCGGCTCGCCGCCGATCAGATCGGTGTGCAGCGTGCCCAGCGCCTTGATCTTGTCGATCCGAGCGACGAGGTCCTCGTATGGGATGTGTCCCTTCGAGTTGTCGTACTCGCTGCAATAGGCGCAGTCGAGGTTGCACTTCCACGTGATGTTGAGCTGAGCCCAAATCGGAAGATCATCGAAGGCGCGAGGGAGCGAACGGAGAATGATTCCCGCCGACACCGGATCGTTGACGCGTGACATGGAGTGAAGAACCTTTCGGTCTACGAGTGCGGCACAGCCCGAGTTGCGCTCGTAGGGTGTGTACGTTTCACGTACCGAAACCCTATGTCAAGCGGTTAGTTGGAGCGAACACGAGCGTCGCCCTAAACCCTGCCATTGGCCGGTCCCGGGGGCCGCCCGCGATCGATTGCTGGGGTGTGATTGCCTCGGCCTTTGGCAAAGGCCGGCATCGGCAAGCGCATCACCACGAGCGCTTGGTCCGGGTCCTCTGCTGGCCGTACTCGCCGAACCTGCCCCGGACCTTGAGCAGCTCCTCGCGATCGAGGATGTGCGGGGTGCCGAGCTGGGCCGCGTGCCAGTACTGAGCGGCCAGCGTCTCGACCTCGGCGGCGAGGCGGAGCGCGGATGCGAGCGTGCTGCCGAGCGCGATCATGCCGTGGTTTGCGAGCAGGCACGCGTTACCGCCGCGCAGCGATGCAACGGCGTTGAGCGCCAGCTCCGCGCTGCCGAACGTCGCGTACTCGGCACACGGGATCTCGTCCCCACCGGCAAGCACGACCATGTAGTGGATCGCCGGAATCGGCCGGCGCAGACACGACAGCGTCGTGCAGAACAGCGAGTGCGTGTGGACGATCGCCTGGACGTCCGAGCGCGAGGCGAGGATGTCGCGATGCAGCCGCCACTCGGTCGATGGCGCTTTCTGACCCGGGCGAATCGCCCCGTCGATCGTCATCTCGACGGTGTCGTCGGGAATGATCTCCGAATACGGCATGCCCGAGGGCGTGACGATCAGGCCGACGGGACTGCGTACGCTGACGTTCCCTGACATTCCGGGCGTCAGCCCGAGCTCGCTCATTCTGCGGGCAGTCACGACGAGGTCGTCGCGCAGCCGCATCGTCATGTCGAGAGCTCCGGGTACAGGATGCCGAGGCCCTCGCGCGACGCACGCGCGATCCCGCGCTCCGTGATGAGACCGGTCATCAGGCGCCTCGGAGTCACGTCGAACGCGGGATTGGCGACGGCGCTCGCGTTGCCGACGATCTCGACGCGCGCGGGCATCCCATCACTGCCGCGGCCGCTGACGAACCGAACCTCGTCGGCATTGCGCTCTTCGATCGGAATTTCTTCCGGCTCGCCGACCGTCCAGTCGATGCTCGTCCCGGGCACCGCCGCATAGAACGGAATCCGATTGTCGTGTGCGGCGAGCGCCTTGAGGTAGGTCCCGATCTTGTTGCAGACGTCGCCGTTGCGCGTCGTGCGGTCGGTGCCGACGATGCACAGGTCGACCTCGCCTCGTTGCATGAGGTGGCCGCCGGCGTTGTCGGCGATCACCGTGTGCGGCACGCCGTGCTGGACGAGCTCCCACGCGGTGAGCAGGCCCTGATTGCGCGGGCGCGTCTCGTCGACCCACACGTGCACCGGGATGCCCTCTTCGTGCGCCTTGTAGATCGGCGCGATCGCGGTGCCCCAATCGACGGTCGCGAGCCAGCCGGCGTTGCAATGCGTCAGCACGCGCACGGGACGGTCGCCGGCACGCTTGGCGGCGGCACGGATCAGCTCGACACCGTGACGGCCGATCGCTTCGCACTGCGCCGCGTCGTCATCGCAGATCTTCGCGGCCGCCTTCATCGCAGCCTCGCTGCGCGCCGACGGCGCCAGCGGCGCGAGGATCGAGCGCATCGCGCCGAGTGCCCAGCGCAGGTTGATCGCGGTCGGCCGGGTCGCTGCGAGCACGGCCTCCGCGTGGTCGAGACCGGCATCGCTCGGATCCGCGCGCATCGCGATCGCGATGCCGTACGCCGCGGTCGCGCCGATCAGCGGAGCGCCGCGAATGTGCATGTCGCGGATCGCGCGAGCGACGTGCTCGAGCTCCGCAAGCCGCATCCATTTGATCTCGTACGGCAGCCGCGCTTGATCGAGCACGAGCACCGAGACTCGGTCATCGTGGAGCTCGATCGCGCGCCGCCAGCGGCCTTCAACCTTCATCTTCGATAAACCCGCACAAGGCGTGGACCCGCGTCCCGCGCTCTTCGATCCGCTTGCGGCCCGGTAGATCGAGGAGCTCGATCACGAACGCAGTCTCGACGACGCTCGCGCCGCATCGTTCGACCAGCGACAGTGCCGCTAGCGCGGTCCCGCCGGTCGCGAGCAGGTCGTCGATCACGACGACGCGCTCGCCTTTGACGAGACCATCGACGTGAACTTCGATCCGGTTCGTGCCGTACTCGAGCGCGTAGTCGTGACCGAACGCGGGGGCCGGCAGCTTGCCCGGCTTGCGAATCGGTACGAAGCCCGCCTCGATCGAGTGCGCGAGCGCCGCGCCGAAGATGAAGCCGCGCGCTTCGATACCGACGACCTTGTCGACCTTGCCGGCGTAGCGATCCGCGAGCACCGCGATCACGTGGCGAAAGCCCGTGCCGCTCGCGAGCAGCGGCGTGATGTCGCGGAAGCGAATCCCCGGCTTGGGAAAATCGGGAACGGTCCGGATCAAAGACTTGAAGTTCACGAGCTAGCTCCTCGGCGAAGAACACGGCCAGCGACGGCATCGAGACGTTTGCACATCTCGGCGTCGCGCGCTTCCGGTGCGGTCAGGATCGCATTCTCGAGCGCGCGATCGCACCCGTACTTGCAGAGGCCCGTGTCGGCGCCGACGCGCGGGATCACGTGCTGTAGCAGGCGGCGCGCCATGTCCGAGTTCGCGTGCATCACCTTGATCACGTCGGAGACCTCGACGTGGTCGTGATCCGGATGCCAACAGTCGAAGTCCGTGACCATCGCGACCGTCGCGTAGCAGAGCTCCGCCTCGCGCGCGAGCTTGGCCTCGGGCATGTTCGTCATGCCGATCACATCCGCCTTGAAGCCGCGATGCAGCTCGGACTCGGCGAGGCTCGAGAACTGCGGACCTTCCATGACGACATAGGTGCCGCCTTTGACGACGGGAAGGTTGAGGTCTTTCCCCGAAGTCGCGAGGTGATCCATCAGGCGCCGGCACGTCGGGTGCCCCATCGAGACGTGGGCGACGAGGCCGGTCCCGAAGAACGTCTTCGGCCGGCGCAGCGTGCGATCGATCAGCTGATCGACGATCACGAACGTGCCTGGCGGCAGGTCGGCGCGGAGCGAGCCCACGGCCGAGACCGAGATCACCGAGGTCACACCGGAGCGCTTGAGTGCATCGATATTCGCCGCGAAGTTAATCTCGTGTGGCGGGATGCGATGGCCGCGGCCATGGCGCGGCAGGAACACGATCTGCTGGTCGCCGAACCGGCCAAACAGCAGCGAGTCCGATGGCGTGCCGAACGGCGAGTCCACGCGGACCCACCGTTGATCGGTAAGCCCTTCGAGATCGTAGAGCCCGGTACCGCCGACGATGCCGATGAGATTGGGGGTCGACATTGGTACCGGATTACCATGCACCGGTTTCGCGTGTCACGGCCGGCGTTGACTCGAAGTCGCGCGCGACTCTATTGTGCGCGCGAGCGTCGCTCGGCCGCAGCCACGCCCGAGATAGAACGCGCCGGCGAACGCTGGCAAGTGGGACTGACGACGCATGGCACATCTTCCTACAGGGCTTGCACGCCGTTACGTCGCGTGGGTTCGCCAGCACTCGCTCGCGATCATCGGGGGCCATCTCGCGGTGCTCGTCGTTTCGGTCTACTTGATCGCGTTTCGGCTGCCGCTGTTCGCTGATTTCTCGTACCTGCTACCGCAAGACGCCCCGGCGGTCGTCGATCTTCGCAAGCTCGAAGCGCGCGTCAAGACCGCGGACACCGTGCTCGTCGTGGTCACGGCGCCGACGTCCGAGGCGCGTGCCGCGGCAGCTCACGAGATGGTCGCGGGGATCCGCGCGCTGCCGAAGGATCTCGTCCAGCAGGTCGAGGACGACGACGTCGAGATCCGCGCGTTCCTGCGAGCGCACCGCCAGATCTACGTCCCTCTCGAAGACCTCGTGAAGGCGCGCGACGCACTGAAGCAACGGATCGCCGCTGCCAAGCTCGCGGCCAATCCGCTCTACGTCGACCTCGAGGATCGCGCGGCCGAGGATGCCGCGGAACCCCCGGAGGGGGGTGATGCGACCGCCAAGCGCGAGCTCGAAGACCTGCGGACGCGCCGCCGCGATGCCGAACGCCAGCTCGATCGCTCGAACCACATCAGCGCCGACGGCAAGACCGCGATGATCGAGGTCCGCATCCCGTTCGCGTCGACAGACGTCGGCCGTGGCAAGCTGCTCGTAGCCGAGCTCGACAAGCTGCGGGCCACCGTGATCGCCGCGCATCCGGGCGTCGCGATGGGTTACTGCGGCGGCAACATCACGGCGCTCGCGGAGCACGCGGCGATCTCGAAAGGGATTGTGTTGTCGAGCATCGTGACCGCGCTGCTCGTCGCGCTCGTGCTCGCGCTGTACTTCCGTAGCGCGACGCTCCTGGTCCTCTTGATCGTGACGCTCGCGATCGCCTCGGCCGCGGCGTTCGGTGCCGCTGCTCTCACCGTCGGGCACCTCAACGCGGCGACCGCGTTCCTCGGCGCGATCATCGCCGGCAACGGCGTCAATTACGGGATCTTGCTGATCGCGCGCTACCTCGAAGAGCGCAAGCGGCACGACGTCGACGAAGCGCTCGCGGAGGCGATCGTCGGCACGCTACGACCGACCGCGGTCGCCTCGCTCGGCGCTTCGATCGCCTACGGCTCGCTCGCCGCGACGAGCTTCAAAGGTTTCGCCGACTTCGCGGTGATCGGCGCGATCGGCATGCAGCTGTGCTGGATCGCGACGTTCTTGCTCCTGCCGGCGCTGCTGCTCCGCTGGGGGCGATCGACGCGCACGTATCACGGCACGCCGTTTGTCGGCGCGACGCTGGTGTGGCTCGTCGGGTTTCGCCGGCCGCACGTCGTGTGCGCGGTCGCGCTCGCGCTCGGAGTCGTCGCGAGCGTGATGGTCGTTCGCTACGTCGCCTCGGATCCGTTCGAGTACGACATCAAGCAGCTTCGCTCTGTCGGAGACGACGCGAAGACGGCTCGCGCCTGGATGAAGCTCTCCGATGACACCTTCGGCCGTGGCTACGCGGGCCCGACCTACATCGCCGCGGACCGACCCGAGCAGGTCGCGAAGATCGTGCGCGCCCTCGGCGACCGGGATCCCGGTCGCCGGGTCGTCGGCCAGATCCGCTCGATCCTCGACGTCGTGCCCGAGCACCAGCCGGAGAAGATCGCCGTGCTCGGCGAGATCCGCACAATGCTCGACGATGAGGCCCTCGCTGCGCTCGATGACAAAGAGCGCGCCGACCTCGCGGAGCTGCGGCCGCCCGACACGATCGAACCGGTGACCGCGGACATGCTGCCGGCGAGCATCCGCGAGCTGCTGACCGAGAAGAACGGCAACGTCGGCCTGATGATCGCGCTGCAGACCTCGAACAAGTTCGACGAATGGAACGGTCACGACATGATCAAGTTCGCGTCGACCGTGCGCCGCCTCGATCTGCCGGGCGGCGGGGTCGTCACGACCTCGGGCGGCAGCGTGATCTTCGCCGACATCATCCAGTCGATCGGCCGCGATGGGCCGTTCGTGACGCTGCTCGCGGCGTGCGGCCTGGCGATCATGGTCGTGCTGCTCGTCGGTCGGAATCGGCGCGCCGCCGCGGTGCTCGTCGCGACGGTCGCCGGATCGGTGTTGATGGTCGCGGTGTGCGCGCTGCTCGGCCTCAAGGTGAACTTCCTCGATTTCGTCGCGCTGCCGATCACGCTCGGCCTCGGGGTCGATTACGCGATCAACGTCGCGCATCGCCACGACCACGACGACGATCCCGATCCACTCGCGACGCTCCGCACGAGCGGCAGCGCCGTGTTCGTGTGCTCGCTGACGACGATCATCGGCTACGGCTCGCTGCTGGTCAGCGAGAACCTCGCGATCCGCGGATTCGGGACCGCGTCGCTGATCGGTGAGGTGACTTGTGTGGCGACCGCACTCGTGGTCGTGCCCGCGATGCTCGCGCTCGGCCGTCGCACGCGATAGGATCGCGGTGTGAAGGAGATCCTCGCGTACGTGCTCGCGATCGCCGGTACCGGCATGATCGCGGTCTCGGTGATCGCAGCGATCGCGGGCAACGTGAAGTACATGTTCGCGCGAGTGACGCTGACCCAGCTCCTTCGCACGAACCCGGCACACGCGATGCTGGTATGCCGGACCAAGCCGGGCACGTTCTACGAAGCGATCGGCACCGTGATCAAAGCGCTCGCGATGGCCAAGACGAACGATCTCGCCGTGATCACGGCGACGAGCCTTCCGACGTACGACGCCGCAGGCATGGGCATCAGCACCAAATGGAAGATGCTCGTCGGCAAGTCGAAGCTCGCCGCCGGCATGGCCTTCGGTGGGCTCGCGCTCTCGCTGTCCGGCGGTGGCGTGCCGGTGCTCCTGATCCTGCTCGCGATCGGCGCCGGCGGCGGGTTTCTCTACCTTCTGTGGTTCAAGTCAGAGATCGATCGCTCGATCATCCAGGCGCGTGCCGAGGTGCTACCGGAGGTCGATCGGATGTTCGCCGAAGGCCGCTACGTCCCGCCGCCTTCGCACATCTAGCTCGATTACGGTCGCCACCAGGCTTCGCGCTCGACGAGGTCGAACACCTCGCGCAGCGCTGCCAGCCCGTTCATCGCGGTCGCTTCGTCGGTCGTCAGCGGCGGCTGGAGCCGGAAGCTCGCCGAGTAGCTCATCGTGAGCAGGCCGCGGCGCACGCACTCCTGGAAGTTCCGCTCGGTGATCTTGCGGGTAAGCGGCGTCTTCTTGATCTTGTCGCTGTCCAGCTCGAGCGCCATGAACATGCCCGAGCCGCGCGCGTGGCCGACGAACGAATACTTGTCGACCCAGGTCTCGAGCTCGCGCAGCATCAGCGCGCCGACCCGCCGAGAGTTCTCGACCAGGTTTTCTTCTTCGATGATCTTCAGCGACGCCGCGCCGGCCGCGGCCGCGAGCGGATTTCCGCCGTAGCTCGACGAGCTACCGGACGCGTTCGACCACGGCTTCGCCTTGCTGATCTCGTCGGTCGTGGCGAGCGCCGAGAGCGGGAAGCCGCCGCCGACCGCCTTGCCGATCGTCACGATGTCCGGAACCACGCCGGTGTGCTCGATGCCCCACCACGTGCCGGTGCGGCCGAGCCCGGTGATCATTTCATCCGCGATGAACAGCGCGCCGACTTCTTCCGCGATCGACTTCATCGCGGGCAGAAACTCTTTCGGAGGCACGATGTTGCCCGCGGTGCCCTGCATCGGCTCGACGATCACGCCGGCGACGGCGCCCGCGGTCGCGGTCTTGACGTACTTGCGCGCGACGTCCGCGCACGCGATGCCGCAGCTCGGATACGAAAGGCCGATCGGGCAGCGATAGCAGTCGGCGTAAGGCACCTGATGGCTGCCCGGCACCATCGGGCCGAGCTTGTCCTTGAACGTCGAGCCCATCAGCGACAGCGCGCCCATCGTCTTGCCGTGAAAACCGCCCCAGCAGCTCACGAACTCGTACTTGCCGGTGTGCGACTTCGCGAGGCGCAGCGCGCTCTCGACCGCCTCGGCGCCGCCGGAGTACATCTGGAGGCGGTGGACGCCATTCGCGGGCGCGTGCTTCGCGAACCGCTCGAACAGCTCGACGCGCGCCTCGCTGGTCAGCGAGCCGACCGCCGCCCGCGCGGCCTGCTTCTGGATCGCCTCGACCCAGACCGGGTGGGAATGGCCGAGAGCGCCGACGGCGATCCCGCCGATGAAGTCGATGAACTCGTTGCCGTCGACATCCGTGATCGTCGTACCCTGCGCTTTGTCGACGACGATTCCCGCCGACAGCGCATAGCCCTGGGCGCCCGGTGCGAGGTGCGAGTCCTCGCGAACGCGCAGCGCCTGGCTCTTCGGACCTGGGATCGCGGTCTTGATCGAGCGGTTCTGGTTGACGGGCTGAGGCATGCGGGAACGGATCTATTACCTCAAACCATCGCTCCACATCAAACCATCGCTCGACCTCAAACCGGCAGGCGGCGCTACTTCAAGGCGCGGCCGACGCGTACGAGTCTTTGCACCGCAGCGAAGTTGCCGATCACGGCGACGCACGCGATGGCGAGCAGCTCGAACGAGTACCACGGCAGATCTGGGAACCGCGCGGTGAGCCAGCCGCCGAACATCGCGCTGAACCCCGCGCCGACGATCAAGTAGGTAGATCTCTCATGGCGGCGCATCAGGCCGCGCGGCGGTGTCACCTGCAGCGCTTCGGCCTTCGCGCTCGCGTAGCTCACCATGAAGCTCGCGAGCAGCGCCCCGAGCGTCAGCGCGAGCAGCGGAACCGAGTTGTGGAAGAACACCGCGAGACCTGCGAGGAACGCAAACTCGGTGTAGCGATCGATCGCCGCGTCGAGCAGCTCACCTTTGTTGCTGCCGGTGTTCGTCATCCGGGCGACCTGGCCGTCGAGGATGTCGAAGATGGTCGACATCGTCGCGAGGAGGGTCGCGAGTCCAAACCAGCCGAACCCGAGCGCGACGCCGGCACCGGAGCCGAGCACCAGCGCCGTCCACGTCACGCCATTGGGCGTGATGCCAAGCGACACGAACACCCCGACGATCGGCTCGACTGCCCAGTACGTCCAGTCCATCACGCTCTGGCCGAGGATCGCCGTGCCGCCGATCCGGCTCACGCGCTCGCTACGAGCGACGCCGCGGACCGCGATGCGGACGGCGTAGGCGACCGCCGCGAAGCCGGCGAGCGCGGCGAGCGTCCAGACGAAGTAGATGTCCTTGACGACCACGCGGGAACTACCCCGCCTTGGCCGCGCGTTCTGTCGCGCGAGCTGGCGTCAGCTCGAGCTGGCGACCATCGGCGCGAGCCGAGGCGTAAGCCGTCTCGATCAGCGTCACGCACATCGCGGCATCGCGAGCTTCGCGACCGACCCACTCGCCCTTGCGAATCGCGGCGACGAAGTCGAGCTGCAGCGCCTTGAACCATTCGGCGTGCGAGGCGTCCATCCAGTGCGAGGCCGCCGACAGCTTCTCGACGTCGATCTTGCCGCCCGCGCGCTTGCGGTGGATCTCGATGTCGTCGTCCTCGACTTTGATCGCGCCGTTCTCGCCGTGGATCGTGTAAATGACCTTGCGGAAGCCCGAGTTCCACGTGAGCTGCGCGACTGCGATCCCGGTCGGGAACGTGACGGTGCAGCTGAAGTTGTCTTCGGTGTCGAACGTCGACAGGTTCGACATCTTCGCGTTGATCGATGTCGGCTCGGCCGCGAGCCAGTCGAACGCGAGGTAGAACGTGTGGCTGCCGTGATCCATCGCGATGCCGCCGCCCGAGGTCTTGCGCTGGCGGCGCCAATCGGGCTGCCACTCGGCAACGCCCTTTGCGTGGGTCGTGCGGAACGTGTCGAGCGTCACGAGGTGAATCGCACCGAGCTCTCCGGTCTCGAGCGTCTCGCGGATCGCCTTGATCACCGGCGCGTGCTTGTAGTTATGCGATGGGAAGAACACGCGCTTGGCTTGCTGCGCGTGGTCGAGCAACGAGCGCGCATCCGCGGCACTCGTCGTGATCGGCTTCTCGCAGAACACGTGCAGCGAGTGATCGAACGCGGCATGCGCGATGGCGGCATGGTCGCAAGGCGGTGTCGCGATATCGACGAAGTCGAGATTGCGTGCCTCGGCGGCGAGCAGCGTCTTGGTGTCGGAATAGATACGAGCTTTGGGCAGGACTTGGCGCGCCTTCTCACGACGTGCGGCGCAGACATCGGCAACGGCAACAATCTCGAACATGCCGGGCGCGGCGAGGTAGGCCGGGATGTGGCCCTTCTCTGCGATGAATCCGAATCCAATTAATGCACCCTGATAAGGACGGGTCATTCAGCTACCTCGACCGTGGAGTAGGTCAATTCGGTGACAGAAGCAAGAAGCGGGGGCAACGATGCCGCCGCTTATAACCGGTTTGAGATCGCGATGTTGAACATTTGACGATAGTCGCGTGGTGGAACGTCAGCTTTTCGGCGGTCCAACCTTTGCCACCGTGGCGTTTTGCCGCGACCTCGAAGAGGAGCGCTTAGCTCGAAATAGGACGTGACGGCGCAGCGGAAAATGCCGACCGAAGCGCCCCCTCCGGAATCATCAGGTCGTCGAAGTCATCGTGCGGACCCCGGAGCATGCCGAGCGTCCTGCACACACTCTCGGACCGGATACTCGACGGGACCAGCATCGCGACGACCTCGCCTGACCGACCACGTCGAACGCAGTCGGATCACGCGCCGATCTGGAGCCCGATCATCAGGCGGAACTGCTCGTAGGCGAGCGGGATGGTCCCGAGCATCGGAACGGCGACCGTGATCTCCGCCGGGTCGATGACAAGGCGCACCGAGTTGCCGAGATCGTAGTCGATGCCGAGGAGGCTGATCGAGCCTGCGGGGCCCGTGCTGTATTTCGGAGCGCCGTAGACATCGAACAGCAGCGTCGAGACGCCGAGGTGAAGCGACGTCCGCAGGTTGACGCGATCGAACTTCATCGGGAACCGACGGATCACGGTCAGATATTCGTTCATCACACCGGCGCGCATCTTCATCGGCGCGCTCGTGAACCACGGGTTCCATTCGGCATCGACACCGAAGACCCACTTCTCGCTGAGCCGATAGCGCCCGCCGATCCTCATGACGCCTGCACCACGGTCGACGGATGCGCCTAGCGAGGCCGCAAAGCCGAAGGCATTGCCGAGCCGCTTGTCCTCGCGGATCGCCTTGACCTCGGTGACCGTCGGCGTCTTGACTTCGCGGCCCGGCTCCTGGCCCTTCTGTGCGTCTTTGACATCGTTCACCGTCGTCGGTGCCGTCGGAACCGCCGGCTTGTCTCCCGCGGTCTTCGGCGGCGACGGCGGCGCGGGATCGTCGGCGTAGGCACGCGTCGTCATCAGCGCGAGCACCGCGGCGAGCGCGACGAGCGGAGATGCCATCGACATGCGACGGCGCAGCCTGCGCGCGAGCAGCAATCCACCGGTCAACAGCACGATCGTGAGCCATGGCAGGCCACCGCCCGAGGTGTTGCAACCAAATGTCGACGCCTCGGTGACGTGGGCCTCGGGCGCGTCGCACCAGCCATTGTCGAGCGTGCAGCCGCTCTCGAAGGACAAGTACTTCGCGGTGACCGCCGTGAACGCTGCGATCTTCTGGACGCGCGTCAGCGCGGGATCGAGCGACGCCGAGAGTAGCTCGGTCGCGGCCTGTGTCGCGAGCGTGAAGTTCCGTTGGATCAGCGGGTCGTGGTTTGCGCAGTGATCGAGCTCGACGCGATGCGGCGGGCCATCGCGGCCCTGATCCCATGCCGTGCCGACCCAATCGATCCAGTTGAGCATCACGGTGACGCGGCTTCCGTCGCTCGTGCGATAGGTGTGCGTGAAGCCGTCTTCGAGGGCGTGCATCGCCTGGCCCATCTTCACGTAGAACAGCGGCAGCGCCGGACTGACTTGGCCGGCGATCGAGACATAGATCAGCAGCGGCATCCGCTTCGTCGGATCGACCGCGCCGCGACTATCAAGACCGTCGAGCGCCTCGGTCGCACGATCGACGATGAACGCGCTGCACGTCGCGAGGCCGGTCTGGTTGCCGGCGGCATCGTCGTCTGTGGCGCCGCGGATGCAGTGCTCCATCTGAGTCGCCGGATTGCCGTGGACCTGCACCAGGTCGAGCGTCGACAATGGGTTCTGGCCTTTGAGATCGTTGTCACGAACGCCGAGCAGCAGCGACATTCCACCTAGATCGGGAACGAGATCCGCCGGCGGCGCGAACTGGACATCGGCGATCAGCGCGGCTTCATCTCGTGTGGGGGCGAACGTCAACGCTGTCGCCGAAAACTGCGCGCGCACGTTGCGCAGCGCTTGTGCCGTGATCGACTCGTGGCAGCCCCTCTCGTCGAGCTGACTTCCGATCCCCCATGCGCTGGCAACCGACGCAGAACACGCGAGCACGCCACAAACGACACCGCTAACCAGACGAAACTGAACAGTCATGGCGCGTCAAGATTGCAGGCGACACGCCAACGCTGCGAAACCTACCGAGATGCGACGCACCGCTTACAGGCGGCTCGCGCCGCGCGCAAACGCTCGCTGCGCGGTTCGGACCGCGCCAAGTCGTGACGCTCACCAGCTCGCGAACGTGCCCCAACCGCCGTTGTACGAGCCGGCGACGGTGCAGCCGCAACCGTCGAGCGACCCGTCGATCGCGCACGCGTACTTGCCGAGGTTATAAAACCCGCCCGCCGGATACGAGCGAAGCACCGACGTCGCGATCACCGACGACAGCTCGGCCTCTTGTGCCGCGGTCGAAGACCTCGGCGCCCACGCAAAGCCGATGCGCCTGCCGGGAGACTCGTGATGCGCGGACCACAAGTGCGTCGCGTAGATCTGCAGGCGCGAGAACTTCTCGAAGTCGAGGAGCGAGATGATGTTGTTGCCGAAGCCGCCGTTCGAGTTCCACGAGGCCTGTACGAGCGGCACGGAGGCGTGTGTGAGGAACGCCGACGCGGCTGCCGATTGCGAGCCACCGAGTGCAGCGAGCCGTGGCAAGTGCTCGAGGAAGGCGTTCAGGTTGTCGGCGTCGGCCTGCACGTTCGAACCGATCACGCAGTCATAGTGTGGATCGGCGTAGACCTCGTACGACATGAAACGAACGTAGCTGTCCATGTCGTTCCACCACGCGGATTGCCGGAGCCAACTCTCGACATTCGGCTTGTAGACCGCGAAGTTCTGTAGCGTCTGCCCCATTCCCGCGACGAACACCACGCCCTTGCTCGGCGTGCCGCTGCCTTCGAACAGACCCTTCACCGCGCTGCGCTCGTGTGTCCAAACATCTTCGGCACCGGTGCGCGTCGTCGATGGAAATTCGTTGATCACCCAGGTGTCGCCCGCGGCGACGTCGTATCCAGCGTCGATCATCCGCTGGCGAAACGCCTTGCCCGCGAGCTCCCAGTTGCGGGTTCCGGGCGAAGCGTCGATCCAGGCGCGCCAGCCGCTCCACGAGAACTCTGCCATCGCATGGAAGCCGGCGCCGAGCGCGTGCACTTTGTCCGCATCGCCGCGGGGCATCGTCGTGTCCGCCGAGAGATGGGGCAGATCGACGTAATAGCGCGTGCAAGGATCTTGGTTCTGCGCGAACGCCAGAGGCAACCTGAGCTCGTAGGTCGACTCGGAGTACAGGATGACGGTGCTGACCGCCGCGCAGCTCGGGATCTCCGCCGGGTCCTCGACGAGGTTGGTGAGGTCGCCGCTTCCGTCGCTGCCGACATCGCTGCCGGCGCCGCCAGCACCGGTGTCGTAGTCATTGCCCACGCACGCGCCAACGAGGGTGCACACCACAAGGGGCAGGAACTTCATCTCCCAAGGTCTCGAGCACCTTGTGTGCCGCTCGAGGTCCCCCAGCGGTTTCGGCGAGTTACTGCAGTAGCCATGGGGCGGAACGCACCGTGTGCCCATGACACTTGGCAGCTATCTAGGCGTCGAACCCGCGTGCGCCGCGATCTTGATCCGAGCCTCCGCGGCCTGGGCCTCGGGCACGAGCACGACCGCCGGCGCCCACGGCGCAAAAAACGCGAACATAGCGCGCAGGTTTCCGGCGTGAATGTGGCAGCGAATCCCGGCATCCGCGAGCACGCGCTCGACGATCCCGGCGCGCTGGATCTGATGGAGCTCGCCGGCGGGCGCGAGCCGCTCGCGATACGCGCGTGCGTCATCGAAGATGTCGAACAGGACGGCCGTCGCGACCATGGCGAACACCGGGCTCGCGATCGCAGCCGCCTGGCGATGCACGGCGATCGCGATCAAACCGAGCACGGCGATCGCGACGAGCAAGCACGCGGACACGACGGTCACCCGGATCCACGCCGAGCGGGTCGGTGAGGTAAGCCCGGCCTCTACCGTGCTGGGCTCGACGACCGCAGGACGCGCGAACACCCACGACCACACCACGGCGCCGCCGATCACGGCAGCGAGAAACCCCAGCCGATGGGTTTGCGGCGCGAGCACCGACGCGACGTGGAAGAGCTGGTCTCCGAGCCCCATCGCGGTCAGCGCGCCGATCACGAAGACCAGTCCCGCGTAACCGAGCGGCGCGACTCCAGTCGAAGGTGCACGCAGCGCCGGCTCGCGTTCGCCTCCGTGAAATCGCCAGCGCAACACGCAGCCGGTGCACGCAACCATCGCCGCGAGCAGGATGAGACCGAACAGGTGCGGCACGTCGAACCAATCGAGGAACGACAGCGGGTCCTCGATGAGCGGCGGCGAGAGATCGAGCATCCAACCGAACACGAGCAGCACGCCATAGCCGTTGCCGAGCCCATGCTCGCGGACGAGGCCCGCAACCAGCGCGAGCAACAGCGTTCCCGTCGCGAGCGACAGCGATGCGATCAGGCGAAACTCGAGGCCCGGTGCCGAGACCACCTCAGCCCCCGAGCGGGACAACAGCTCGAGATAACTCGCCAGGAAGAACCCCTGCACGAGCGCGATCACGACGGAGAGCGCGGCCACGGCTTGGCCGAGCGGTACACGCCCGCGTGGATCGTGACGCCGCCACCGCAACCTCGGGATCGCGAGCGCGACGAGCTCGACGAGCACGAAGCTCGTGA
The DNA here is from genome assembly GCA_028287115.1 of Myxococcales bacterium. Lineage (GTDB taxonomy): Bacteria > Myxococcota_A > Polyangia > Haliangiales > Haliangiaceae > JABFXX01. The sequence continues at coordinate 69,936 of JAQBQF010000091.1, read as the reverse complement.
TCACCGGCAACACGCCGAGCGCGATGACGCTCAGGTCTTTGAACATCGCACCCGAACGAAACATCACGTGCCTGAGCTCGAGGTCGTTGACACCCGGCAGGCTGAGATGCCTTCCGACGATCAGCGCGACCGGCGCGAGCAACGTGACAGCGGCGCGGCGATAAGGAAATCCGCCGTTGATCCGCGGCGAGATCACACGCCAGCTCGGTCGCGCGATGCGAATCATCAAGAACACGAGCGCGGAGATCAACGCACCTCCGACGACGCCGAGCAGCAATCGCCCGAGCCATTCCTGCGTCTCGATGTGAGGAGCCGGTTGCCAGTGCGCCGCTTGGATCGTGCCGCCGCGCGGTAGAGCCCCTCGGGATAGCACGGTCGCGAGCATCGCGGCCTCGCGCAGCTCCTGCTCCGGGTTGGAGCCGCCCATCGTGATCGACGCGCGACCACCACAGATGGCACCGTTGATGATCGGCGCGGAGCGAACGGTTCCACCAAGGAGCGTCGCGACCTTGTGCCCGACGAGCCGGCGGGTCGCATCGCAGAATCGAGCAGCGCCTTCGGAGGTGAAGTCGAGCAGCACGACGGGCCGAGCTGTATTCGGGTCACGCACCGCGGCCGCCGACGCGATATGCGAGCCGTCGATCAGCACCTCGTCCGACAGCTCGTACGTCCGCCACGCCGGGTGTCCACGATCGTCGCGCTCCAGGTGCTCGAGCACGAGGTGGGCGCCATTCGGAGGCTTGATACCGCGCCCCTCCGCAGCGCCGATCGCGCGCTCGAGCGCGTCGCGCGAATCGGACCTCAGGTAAGTCACCTGATGGATCGAGTCCGGTGCTTCGGTGCGCCACTGATCGACGTCGAGCTCGACCTGATCCGGCTTGAATCGCGCGATCTGGGCGGCGGTGTTGCCCTCGAGCGCCTCCCGCATCGTCAGGCCTCCCGCCACGAGGACGTCCGAGAGCGCCGGGATCTGCTCCTCGTCTACACCGGGAAGCTCGATCACGAGCACATCGCCGTCACGTCGTATCGTCGAATCCGCCGCGAGTACCCGATCGATCTCTGCGGCCGGGGAGCCCGCCGGCGGTTGATACCGGATCCGTACGCCGCCGAACCGATCGACGCCGCCATTTGGACCGCCGAGCAGTGAGATGACGCGATCCGGAACGGGCTGCGCGACAAACGTGCTCGCGATCACCAGCGCCGCGATCGCGCCGGCGATGATCGCGACCCCGCGCGGCTTGACCGAGATCGCTACCATCGGCGGATGACGCACGATCCGGCTCTCGCCTGTCAAGCGAGCCACGTTGCGATCGCGATCGATCTGTCGACGGCGCGTTCGACATCGAAACCGCTGACGACGTCCGCGCGCTCGCGAGCCGCTGATCACTAATACGGCGCGCCGAGTTTTGCGGGGACCACGTGAAGATCTCCGGACCACGTCTGTGCCCCGACGAGCAGGTGACCGTCGTCCGTGATCGCTGCACCATCGATCGTCTGCCCCGACGGCACTGGAGCCAGGCGCTCGATCTTGCCGGGCGGAACGAGTGACATTCGCTGCAACAGCTGGCCTTCGGGACCCGAGCGGACGATCAGCCATTTTCCATTCGGCGACGTATGGGGATCGGATCCCTGTAATGGGAGCGCGGGTGCGTCGTGCTCCGCACCGGTGTCGGCGTCGAGCCAGTGGAGCTGTGTCGTCGTCGCCACCAACACGCGATGGTCGCGGCCGCCGACCGTGAACCGCGAGCTCCCCGGCAGCGGATGCAAATTCCCACCGTCGCTGTTCGCCGCGTAGATCGTCGCCAACTTGCGATCGTCGTAGCGGGTGAACGCGAGCATGTCGCTACCGATCCACACCGGCCGACGGTCCTCCGAGTTGTCGGTGATGCGCTGGAACCCAACCCCGAGCTCGAGCGTCGCCACGTAGATGCCCGCGTGCGGCGCGCCGGACCTGAACACGACCCGGGTCGCGTCGGGACTGATTGCTGGGCTCGAGATCGATCCGAAGTCGGGATCCGACAGCTGGACTTCGCCGCGATCTCGCGTTCGCGCGACGAGCACCGACGTTCCGCGTACGACGCGTAGCCAGACCAGGACGTTCGTCGAGATTCCGGTCGGATCGGTCGCGGTCGGATCGTCGAGGACGAGCGTCGGCGGTTGCGTTTGCCAATCGAGGATCTGCGAGCGCGTACCACAGTCGGAATACACGAGCGCATGGCCATCTGCCGCGATCGCGAGCCCGCCTTGCGGCGAGACATCGGGGATGATCAGCGCGTCTTGTCCGGTCGCGAGATCGCGGCCGTGGATGCCGTCGAGCGCCGCGTAGTACAAGCGTCGATCACCGGCGCCAAATGCGGGACGGAATGGTAGCGCGCGCGTTTCGGCGCAGTTTCTCGTGCTCGTTGCGGCATCGATCACGCAGACGCTACTGGCTTTCTCGTTGAATGCGATCGCGGCGATCCGGTCGCCGCCATGCGAGATCGCGAGCTGATTGAAGAACAGTCCGTCCGGTGCGCGCGCGACGAGGACATCGCGACCTGCAGTGATGCGTCGCAGCTCCTCGCCGCTTCGCGGAATGTAGACCACTCCGTTGGTCGTCACGCCTGCGTCGGCGGCGGTGACCGTCGCAGCGAGCGTCTCGTTCCCGCTCGCGACATCGAGATAGGCGATCTTCGCGTTCGCGAGCACCTTCGGATCGTGGATCAGGTGAATCACCTCACCGGGATGCCGCCCTGGATTCGATCGCCATTCCCAGGTTGGCGCCGACGTCAACTGGCGCGGCGGGCCGCCCGCGAGCGGCATCTCGTACAGATCCACCGCATCGCCCTCGGTGCGATCGAAGACGATGCGGTTGCCGTCGATCGACGGTGCATAGGCGCATGCGGCCGTCCCGTACTTCGTGAGCGCATGCGCGGCTGCGAGATCGGGCCGCGCCGGTGGCGGCGGCTCCGGCTTGCGCTCGACCGCGGCCGGTGCGCGCATCGCGACGACGGCAACCACGGCACCCGCTATCGCGACGAGGGCCACGCCGCTCGCGAAGAGCCATCGCTGGCGCATCGGCGGCGCGAGCGCTGCGAGCAACGCCTCCATCGACGGAAATCGATCCGTCGAATCGCGCGCGAGGCCGCGCTGCAGTGCGCGCGCTATGTACGCGGGCACCGATCGCGGAATCGGCGGCACGATCCGAGCCTGCGCCGCGTCCGCATCTTGGATCTTCGAATCGCGAAACGGTGGCGCACCGGTGAGCACTTCGAACAGCGCGACACAGAACGCGTATTGATCGCTCGCGCTCGTCGCGACACCGGTGAATTGCTCGGGCGCCATATACGCGGGCGTGCCGGCGATCGAAGCCGTGTCTTCCGCGCCGATCCGCGCGAGGCCGAAATCGCTGACGCGAATCACTCCATCCTTATCGACGAGCACGTTGCTCGGCTTGAAGTCGCAGTGCACGAGGCCAGCGGCGTGTGCAGCGGCGAGACCCTTGCCGGCCTGGCGAAACGCATCGACGATCTCGATCACGCGTGCCCGGCGCTCGCCTAGCCAGCGATCGATCGACTCGCCTTCGATCAACTGCATGACGACGAACACCTGGCCGTCGTCGACGCCGACGTCGTAGACGCCGACGACGTTCGGGTGCACCAGCTTTGCAAGCGCTTGCGCCTCGCGGCGCAGACTTTCGGTGAAGTGCTCGGCGTTGCGATCGTCGCGCAGCACCTTGATCGCGACGCGGCGACCTAGCTCGGGATCTTCGGCCTCGAACACGGCACCCATGCCACCGCGACCGAGTGGCCGCACGATCGCGTAGCGTCCGAGCCGGCTCGGACCCAAAGAAGCCCGACTGACGCGGATCACCCGGCCCGTGGTCACGTGTTGCGGCGTCGACTGCGCGGCTTCTTGATCGATCGTCTCGTCGCTCGCGATGCCTGCATCCGTCGCCGCGGTCTCCGCGTCCTCCCCGGTTGGACCGCTCGACATCAACCCAACTATAGAACGTGACGTGCGTATTCGTCGAGGACGGCGACGGCCTCCGGTTCGTGATGCGCCCACTGCCGACGTGCTCGCGATCCTCGATCGGATCATGCGTCGTGTCGCACGCCGGCTCGCGAACGAGCACAAAACAAAACAAGCGGCATTTCTGCCGCTTGGTTCGTGCGCGAGGGGGGACTCGAACCCCCACAGTGTTACCCACTAGCACCTCAAGCTAGCGCGTCTACCAATTCCGCCACCCGCGCAGGTGATGTCAAAGAGACGGTTTAGTTATCGCTCACCGTCGGTCCTGTCAAGCAGGCCGGGATGCCGTCGTCCTGCGTGCGCGTCGCCAGTCGGGACTGGAACCCCCGCCAGCGTTACCTGCTAGCACCTCAAGCTAGCGCGTCTACCAATTCCGTCACCCGCGCAGGTGATGCCGAAGAGACGTTTAGTTGTCGCTCACCGTCGGTCCTGTCAAGCAGGCCGGGATGCCGTCGTCCTGCGTGCACGTGGCCAGGCGGGACTCCGACACCCCAACGCGTTTACCCACTGGCACCTGAGTCCAGCGCGTTTACCGATTCCGCCACTCCGGCCTCGATGCAGCTACCCGAGGACGACGAGGTCGCACCTGTCAAAATCGCAGGTTTCGCGCATAGTATGGCGCCGGTCATGTCGTACTCGGAGAGCCCACCGCCGCCGCTGTCGAGGGCGAGCCTGGTGATCGGCCTCTACGGTGCGATGGGGATTGTCGCGTTCGTCGTGGCCGCAGGGCGCGGCGATCCGGATCTGTATCGGCTCGGCGGTAGTCCGGAGACCTGGCAGCTCGGGGCCGGGCCGCTGCTCGGGCTCGCGCTCGGGCTCGGGGTCGTCGGCCTGACGCGGCTCGCGACGAAGCACTTTCAATGGGCGCGCGAGCTCCATGCGAGCTTTCGCGATTTGCTCGGGCCGCTGTCGTCGCGCGAGATGGTGATCCTCGCGCTCGCGAGCTCGGTCGGCGAGGAGCTGCTGTTTCGCGGCGCGCTGATGCCGTGGTTCGGCGTGTGGTTTCAGGCGCTCGTGTTCGCGCTCTTGCACGTCGGGCCGGGCCGCCGGTTCCTCGTGTGGACGGCCTCGGCGTTCGTGCTCGGGCTTGCGTTCGGTGCGCTCGCGAAATGGACGGGGAATCTCGGTGGCCCGATCGCCGCGCACTTCGTGATCAATTTCTTGAACCTACGCTACATCGTCGGCGTGCCGATGCGCGCCGCGGCGGCCTGACGGATCCTCGGCCACTCGCGGTCGAGCATGCGGAACCAGGCGGTGTCGCGGTTCTCGCCTTTATTGATGTAGTGCGCTTCCTGGATGCCTTCGAACGTGAAGCCATAGGACAGCGCCGCACGGCGCGACGGCTCGTTGCGAGCGTCGCACTTCCATTCCGCGCGCCGATACCCGAGCCCGAACACGTGCTCGAGCAACAGATATGTCACCTCGCGCGACGCGCCCGTGCGCTGCGCGATCGGCCCGTACCAGATCGCGCCGAGCTCGATTTTCAGGTGCTGCGGTTGGTTCGCGATCAGGTTCACGACACCCACCGGCGTCCCGATCGCACGATCGAGCACGGTGAACGGCCGGCCGTCGATCGCGCCATCTTGCACCGCGAGCCACGCGCGCAACGCGGCCGCATCCGCGAACGGGCCGCCGGACATGTAGCGCCAGATTCGCTCGTCGGAGTCGTAGCCGTGCATCGCCTTGGTGCCGAGCACGAACGGCGCGCCGCTCGAGACCGCGTGAAGCGCCAAGACATCGCGATCCAGCTCGAGCGGCCGGAGCTCGACGAGACGACCCGCCAGCACCACCGGTTCGGGCTTCACCGGGAGGCGGTTGCGGCGCGCGAGGACGTCGTCGGGCAATCGATCCGCCATACCAGCCGATTTGTTGCACGCGGAGTGCCCCCCTGCCTAGCCTGGGTCATGGTCAGGAGCAGGCTATTGGCGATCGCGGCGTTTGCGATCACGGGCGGCATCGCGCTCGCGGATGATACGTCGACCTCGGACAAGCTCCGGATCCTGTATTCGACCCGGTTCACGTTCACCGATGATGGCCTGCCGCTCGTCACGGTGCAGATCATGGGCAATCGCAAGGACGTCCACCTGCACGCGAAGGGCGGCCTCGTCGTCAGGCCCGATGGCACGGGCGGCAGCTCGATCGAAAACGAAGGCGGCGACGCATGGACGGTCACCGCCGAGAACGTCAAGCCCGCGGTGATCCAGGAATGGACGGTCGTCGAGACGCTCGGCCCCGATGACGCCAGCGGCATCGCGGCGTCCGTCGCGCGGTGGAAGGACCGCGGCTTCGAACCGAGATCATTCGAGATCGGGACGATCTTCGGAACCGGCGGCGAGGTGATCGATTCGCGCGAAGTGCGCATCGCGATCGATCCGGTCGCGGCCGGGAAAGGCAACGCGCACTCGATCGAAGTCGCGAAGAAATACGGCGTCAAGACCTCGGTTCACGAGGAGCTCGTGCGACGGCCGTCGGGCACGATCATCGCGAAGAGTGGATCGACGATCATCAAGAACGCCTCCGTCCTGTGGTTCACGCCGAAGAAATCGACCGAGACGCTGACGGTGCAAGACGTCCCGACCGGCACCGGCGGAAGTCAGCTCGAGACCGGCACCGAAGATCGACGTTATTGGGGAAGCGTGTACGTCACGCTCGATCACGATGGCTCGCTGCTCGCGGCCAATGCGGTCGCCGAAGACAAGCTGCTCGCCGGGCTCGTTCCCGCGGAGATGTACGCCGATGCACCGGCCGCCGCACTCGAGGCGCAGGCGATCGCGGCGCGCACCGAGCTGTTGCAGAAGATCGGGCGGCGGAACCTGACCGATCCGTTCCTGCTGTGCTCGACGCAGCAGTGCCAGGTCTACGCGGGGGCCGGCAAAGAAGATGCGCGCGCGACCCGAGCGGTCGACAAGACGCGGGGCATGGTGCTGCTTCGCGACGGCGGCGGGCTCGTCGATATTCGCTACAGCGCCTCGTGCGGCGGCCACACCGAGGACAACGACTCGATCTGGGGCGGCGATGCGGATCCGTCGCTGCGCGGCCGTACCGACGACGCGAAGGCCGGCGTGACGCGGATCACGGACGACAATCTCGGCGCGTTCCTCGCCGAAGACCCCGACGATAGCTGGTGCGGGAGGGTCAAGCACGGCGGCGCGAAGTTCCGGTGGACCGAGAAGCTCGGTGCCGACGAGCTGACGACGCGGATCTCCGTCGAGTACCCCGAGCTCGGGCGCGTCAAGGCGCTGACCCCGAAAGCGCGCGGCGTCTCGGGCCGGATCCAGACGATCGCGATCGTGGGCGACAAGGCGAGCATCGAGGTCACCGGTGATCTCCACATCCGGCGGCTGCTCGGCGGTCTCAAGTCGACGTTGTTCGAGGTGCGGCGCGAGGGCAACACGTTCGTGTTCCACGGCGCGGGCTTCGGGCACGGTGTCGGCATGTGTCAGATGGGAGCGATCGGCATGGCCGACGCCGGCAAGTCACACGAGCAGATCCTCGAGCACTACTACCGCGGCACACATCTTCATCGGCTGTATTGACGCTGACCTGTGAGCCGATTGCGGTACGATGGCCGGGTGCGAGTCGCAGTCCTGGTTGTTGCATTGGTCGGCTGTAGCTTTCGGCACGGCGCTTCCTCGAATGTGGTCGACGACGGCGCGATCACGGACGTGGTCACCACACCCGACGCACCGCCCGACGGGCGCATGATCGATGCTCCGGCGATGGCCGATGCTCGGCCGCTCGACGCTCCACCGCAGGTGCCGGTTCGCTTTGTCCAGGGCGTCTCGGCCAGCGCGAACAGTAACCAGATCTTCGCGACCTTCGGCTCGCTCGAGACCATCGGAGATCTCAACGTGGTGGGCGTGTCGTGGAACAGCACGACAGTCACGATTACCTCGATCGCGGATACCGATCTCAACACGTACGTCCAGGTCGGAACGCCGGTCCTCCTCGCCGGCGCCGGCTATCTCGCGGTGTACTACGCGCCAAACATCCACCAGGGTGCCATGGCAAACAAGGTCACGGTCTCGTTCTCCGGAACGGTCGCGCCGATGCTGGTGCTCGCCGAGTACAGCGGGCTGGCGTTAACCCCCTTGGACGTCAGCCATTCGGCGGCCAACACGAACGGCGCAGCTCTCGACAGCGGCGCCGCGACGACTACCAACGCTCACGATCTGCTCGTCGGGATCGCCGCCGCGACACGCAACGTGAGCGCTGGAACCGGATACACGCCACGTGTCTCTTCGGGACTCGATCTGATCGAAGACCAGGAGGTCTCGGCGACCGGTAGCTATCATGCGACGGCCTCGCTCGGCCAGAACGGCGGATGGATCATGACGATGGTCGCGTTCAAGGCTCTTAATTGAAGCGCGCGTGGCTCGTGCGAGCACAGCGTAGGCGAGGCTGATAGACCGGCGCCGGCGGCCTCGGCTTGATCGAGGAGTGACCGAGTCTCGTGAGCGCGTAACACGTCGATGACATCGCCTTTCGCTGCACGCGCCTTCCGCCGAGCGTAGTATCTCGCTCCCATGCAGCTCCTTCCGACGACGATGGTCGGCTCGTATCCGCGACCGGCCTGGTTCACGCAACAGCTCGCAGGTCGCGACGTGCTCGAAGCGTTCAAGATCGCCGCGCACGCCGAGGCGTTTCACGATGCGACGCGCGTCGTGATCAAAGATCAAGAAGATGCCGGGCTCGACATCCTGACCGATGGCCAGATGTGGTTCGACGACTACAGCATGGGCATCGGCTCGTTCCTCTGGTACTGGCTCGAGCGCACGAAAGGCTTCTCGTCGGAGAAGCTGCCGCATCCAGCGCGCGCGAAGGCGAAGGGGCGCGATGTCTGGGCCCTCGACGAAGCAGGCGGCGTCGCGGTGGACGGCTCGATCGAGCGCGGTCCCGTGCGCATGGCGCTGATCTACAACTGGGCGCAACGCCACACGGAGAGGCCGATCAAGGCGTGCGTCGGCGCCGGTCCGGTGCAGCTCTCGACGCTCGCCCACTTTCGCGGTGGGCCGGTCAAAGATCGCTATCAGCTCTCTCGCGCACTCGCGGATGTGTTTCGCGCCGAGATCGCCGAGCTCGTCGCCGCGGGCTGCAAGCACATCCAACTCGAGGATCTCGGAGCGTGGATGCCGCACCTGTCCGGCGAGAAGGACTACGCGTGGGTCTGCGAGATCATCGATCGCACGATCGGCGAGGTCCCGACCGGCGTCGAACGCGCCTGGCACTTCTGCCTCGGCAACGCGTGGGGCAACAAGCTCGACGGGATGACGTCGGGTGGTTACCGCGAGATCCTGCCGCACTATCATGACGTCAAGGTCGACGCGTACGTGCTCGACTTCGCGTGCCGCGAGATGGAAGACGCGGACCTGCTGCGCAAGCTGCCGAGCGACAAGAAGGTCCACGTCGGTGTGATCGACGTGCGCACGCTCGAGATCGAGCACCCGGAGCAAGTGGCCGAGCGCGTGCGCAAGGTGCTGAAGCACATCGAGGCCGAGCGCGTCACGCTGACGACCGACTGCGGTCTCAAGCAGCTGCCGCGCGTCGTCGCGGTCCAGAAGCTCCGCGCGCTCGTCGAGGGCGCGGCGATCGCACGGCGCGAGCTGCGTTAGCTAGTCCGGGTCGGCGAGGCGGGGCGATGCCTCGTTCACTCCGGCTGCAACACGAACCAATGAAACACGCGATAGAGGCCCGAGGCCTCGGCACGTAGCTCACCGTGCGAAGAGGCCAGCGCACCCGGCGGTAGCTTGAACGTGAGCTCCGAGAACGTGCCGTCCGGTGGCGAGATCGTCACGGATCCGAGGTCCTGGTCACCGGCGAGTAGGCGAAGCGTGACGGGCTCGATGATCGCTTCGTTGAAGCCGTACGCTCTCTGGCCGCCCGTGCGGATCACGACACGCGTTGGCTTGTTCGGATCGATCGAGACCGAGAATCGCTCGCCGCCGTCGCGGATCGTGCGCCCTCCGTCGATCACGAGCCCGACACCGAAAGTCTCGCGCTCGACGACGGACCACCGCGCCGTCGGATCGCCGAAGCGCCGTCGCCCGATGCGGCCGACCCAGCCGTGTGCGCGCTCGCTCGCGAGATCCGCGACGTCGATGCGATCGACGACCGCCCATCCCGGATGTTCGAGCAGCGGCCGCTCGCCGGTGTGAGCGTGATCCCAGTTCGCGACGATCACTTGCATGTCGTGATCGCCGACCATCCGGCGCGGTTCGAATCCCGGGCGCAGCGGCGTGTCGAGCAACACGGGACCGAACCATTCGGCGCTGCCGAGCCAGCCCGGGTAGTACGCGAAGTGCGTCGGTCGCTGCTCCGGCGGCAAGCTCTCGAGGAACTCGAAGCGCGAGCCCGGCCCGTTGTTCGCGATGCCCGCTTGATGATTCGTGACGAGGCCGAGCATGTCGTAGACCTTGCCGTCGCCGTAGTACGCGATCGCGCCGGCATCGTGGAACATCACGGACGCGTCGGGCAGCTTGCGATGGATGTATTCGCCGATCGTGACGACCTGCGTATTGGTATCCATCGCGCCTTGTGCGAACAACAACGCATCGGCGCGTAGCCTCGGCAACCCGGCGCGTACGAACAGCACGACGATCACCGCGGTGACGGCGAGCCACAGGCGGCGGATGATCGGCTCGAACAGATCGATCTGTGCTGGCAACCACCGCGGAGGTGCAAGCCCACAGCCCGCGATGATCATGATCAGCGGCAGCGCCGGCGCGATGTAGCGGTAGTTCTGAAAATTCCACAGCCCGGACGAAGCAACGACCGCAAACATCAGCACGAACGGCGCGACCACGAGCAGGATCGCGGGCAACCACTTCCTGTCGCGATGCGCCCACAACAAGATCCGCACCGAGCCGATGAGCTGGAGCCAGGCGATCATTCGCGGCCATACGAGCGGGCTTGCCGGATCGCGATACAGAAACTTCACCAGCTTCTCGCGGAGCACGTCGACGGTGTCCCACCAGTACGTCCAGTCAAACCCGGGCAGGTAGAAGTGACTCTTCGCGACGCCGGTGTTCGGAAAGAAGTTGCCGGCGATCGCGCGATTCGCGAGGAGCCAGAGCGCGGGTGCGATCAGCGGCGACAGCCACCACGCCGTGCCGCGAAGATCGCGGGCCCACACCCGCCCGCCGGCCTTGGCGACGGTGATCGCGCCCACGAGCAGGATCGCCTCTGGACGCGACAACGACGTCGCGACGAGACAGGCGATCATCAGCTTGCTCGGACGCACGGTCTTCGCCGTCGCGAGCATCAGGAACGTCGCGATCACGAGCGCGCTCGCGAACGCGACCTCCATCCCCGACAGCGCGCACCACGTAAACGGCGCGATCGAGAGCACCATCAGCGCCGCGAGCAGGCCCGGGATCACGCGCCCCATGATCGTGAACACGAGCCGATACGCCAGGACCGCGACCCCGGCGTAGAGCGCGGTGCACATGCCATACGAGACCCACACGAGCGCATGACCTCGGGCACCGAGCGTCCAGAACGGCGCGAGCACCATCGGCCACAGCACGCTCGTCGAACCGGCGGAGTAACCGCCGCCGGGAAAATACGTGAACGGCTGCCCGCGGCCGAATTGCTTCGCATACGTCAGGTAGATGTAGCTGTCGTCGAGCGGCAACCCCATCGACGGCGTATGCACGAGCGTCACGTACGCGAAGAACCAGGCGACCGCGACGGCGACGGCGACGATCGCGATCGCGACGACGTTCTCGCGCGCCCAACCAAAAAGCCGGCGGCTTCGGAACGCTATGGCCATCCGGCCACCGGCGTGCGCGCGGCGGCCAGAGCGAGGTGCTGGAACCGAAACTGGCGGTCACGCTTGTAGTCGCCGAGCATCTCGAGCGCGAGCTCGTTGAAATCGAGCGAGCGCACCCAGCGAAATCCGCAGTCGACGAGCAGCGGCAATACATCGTCCGTGCCGTAGCGAATCGGCTCGCCGAGCTCGCCGACGTAATCGCGAGTCTGCTTGTCTTTGTCCGACAGGCTGTGACCCTCGGCCAGCCGCTTGCCGACGAAATCGAACGCGACGAGCGAGCGCGGGTCGAGGCCGGTGGCGAGCCGACTCGCGGTCGCGCGCACCGCGGCTTCCGTCAGATACGGGACAACGCCTTCCCAGATCACGAGCGCGGGCTCTCGGAGATCGAAGTGGTTTGCAGCGAGGCGATCGATCGGATCCTCGCGCTCGAAGTTGCACGACACGTACCGTGCTGCGTCGACGGGATACCCATCGAGCTTCGCGAGCCGCTCGCGTTTCGACGCCTGGGTCGCCGGATGATCGACCTCGAAGAACCTCACGCCCGCGCGCGGCAGGCGTGCGGCACGCGTGTCGTAGCCGGCGCCGAGGATCACGACCTGACGGATCGACAGCCGGTCGACCGCGAGATCGACGAGGTGATCGAGATACGCGACCCGCAGCGCGAGCCACATCTCCATCGGCGGAAATCGCGCATCGAGGCGCTTGGCGATGTCGTGCCCGTCGGATCCGGCGAGCGCCTCGGCCCACGGATCGATGAACAACGGCTTATCCCAGCGACTCGCGCGCGCGCGGTAAGCGCATACCATCAGCGCGGTCTTCGACGCGGAGCTGTCTGCATCCACGCCGCGGGTTTACCATGTTGCGGCTGCGCGACGGCGCCGATTACTTCTTTTCGAGGTGCTCGACCAGCCCGTTATACGCAGCTGTTACACGCATCGACAGCTCGGTCGCGGCCTTCTGCTTGTGCGGATTTCCGGCATGCATGTCGGGGTGATACTTGCGCATAAGCTGCCGGTACGACGTCTTGATCTGCGCCATCTCGGCGCCGACGCTGAGATCGAGCACGCGATACCACTCGGCGATCTGCGCATCTTGGGTGCCCGGCCGTGGAGGTCGCGCGTTCCCGCTGTTGCTGGTGTTTCCGCGCGGTGCGCTCGTGCTGCCGCCGCCGCGGGCCGCTTGCTCTTTCATCCGGCGAAACGCGTCGTCGGCCGCGGCGCGCTGCTTGGCCTCGCGCTCGTCGCGCTCGCGATGAACCCGGGCGCTGCGATCTCTTGCGGCTTTCTCGCGCGCCGCTCGAGCCGCCGGTGTCGCGACCGCAAGCTTCGCGAGCGGATTGTCCGAGGGCTCGCGCTTGGTCCGCTCGCGCGCTGCCTTGCGTGCGGTGAGCTCCGCTTGCAACGCCGCGCTCTCGATGTGGCTCAGCGGTTCGTCGTCGACGATGACCAGCGAGGTCAGCTTCGATAGACCGGATTGCGCTCCTTCGAGGATGCGCCGCGTGATGCTCACGCCATGAACGTTAGCACTACGGAGTCACGAACGTCGTGATGACCTGTTGGAACCCTCGATGCCCCCACGACCGGCGAGGTCCCGCCGCGACGTGGCAACCCTCGTAATAGAACCCGTGATCTGCGGTGGGGGAGCACTCGTGGCGATGGCGATGATGGCCATCACGGTCGTCATCGCCGTGCGAGCCGTGCGAGTCCTCGCAAGGATCGCCGCTCTCGCGCTCGTCGCACGCAAAGGCGCTCGGGTAGAGCGGGGTGTAGTCGGCGCAGTCGCCCTCGTACGAGAAGCCGCACTGGCTGATCGCTGGATTGCTCGGATCGGGCTCCGCGCAATCGCGGTCGACGAGGCCACCGAACTCGCCCGAGGCCTGGCCTTCGCCGCGGCAGACGTGCGCGAAGTCCCGGAGCTCGAGGTGGCGATCGCTCGAGAGGAACATGTTGCCGTAGAACGCGCCTTCTTCGATCCTGTAGAGGAGGCCTTCATCGATCCCCACCGTGAGCGCCGGGTGCTCCCCGTGGAGTGAGATCTCTTCGGCGGTGTCATGGGCGTTCACGCGCGCGAACATACAGGCGCTGATCCAACCTTGACCTGCTTCATCGAGGTTGTGATCGACCCATTGGGGCGCGAGGTCGAGGTTTCCCGGGAACGTGTATTTGCAGCTTCCGTTCGGCTGGCAGCTGCCGGTCGTCAACGTGCCGCAGTCGGCGTCTGCCGAGCAGCCACCGGCGGGACGATGAAACGCGATGATCGAATCACCTGCATCGATCGCACAGCCGACGATGTAGCTGAGGACGTTGCGCCCGTCGTCGGTCGACATGAGCTCCGCGCCACCGTTGTCGTTGAGCGCGAGCTGATTGCTCGCGAGTCGGTTCGACGCGAGTCGGTTCGACGCGAGTCGGTTCGACGCGAGCCGGTTGAGCGTCGTCACCGACTGCGAATTGCTGCTGAGACTTTCGTCCGCAACGCACGCAGACAGCCCCAAGACACAACCAACGAACACCGCACAACGAGTCTCGGAGCGCATAAATCTAATTTTGCACGTCATGTGCAGCCAGCCGCAAGGAAGCATGTTGACGACACAATCGCTGCAGTGCGCCGAGGACCTACGTTAGTTCCGGGGAGACCCACAGGCCGAGATCGAGCGGGTATGGCGACCAGCCTTCAATATCGAGTGCCGGGCCATCGACTACACTGCCGCAGATCGTCGCCCGGCTCGTACCAAGGGCCATCTTGGCGGTCGACGCCAGGTCGGCGAGCTTGTTACAGATCGCCGCGACCTCGAGGTCACTTCTGTAAGCGACCGCGATCAGGCTATCCGGGGCTGCCATCGCGATGGTCATCCCGGCCCCGGTGGCCGCGGCGGACGCCAGAGCGAGATCGGCCGGCCCACCTTCGACATACAGGGTAACGACGTCCTGCTCGCTGCCAACCGACGTCGGCGCGATCACGGCGCGGAGTGCGTCGAACAGATCCCCCGGCGTCGTAAATCGGGCGTTTGGATCCGGCTGGAGTGCTCGGACGATCGGCTCGTCGATCGCGGGATCGATGTCGACCTTCGCCGATGGCCGTGGCCTCGGTCCGTGGACCTGCAGATAGCTCTGGACCACCCCAGGCGCTCCGCCGAACGCGACCGCGCCCGTCAGCATGTGATACGCGAGCAGCCCCATCGCGTAGACGTCGGTCCGTGCATCGACCGGCTGCCCTCGCATCTGTTCTGGAGCCATCGCAGCCGGTGTGCCGAGCATGCTTCGTGATGACGTCAGACCCGGGCCGGTTTGATCGGTGAGCTTGACGAGACCGAAGTCGAGCAACACGGGCCTCGCTCCTAGCGCGTCGTGACCGATGATCACGTTCGAGGCTTTGACATCGCGGTGAACGAGTCCGACCGCGTGAGCCGTTGTGAGCGCGTCGCAGAGTGGCTCGAAGATCGCGAGCATCTCTTGTGGCGGCAACGATCCACGTTCGTGAATGACGTCGCGAAGACTAGGTCCTTCGATGTATTCGAGGACGAGAAACGGTCGGCCGTCCTCGAGCGAGCCGTGATCGAACGCGCGCACGACGTTGCGATGGTTGAGGCGTTCGATGGCCTCGAGCTCGCGTTCGAAGCGCGTCAGCGCGTCGTTCGATCGAATGAGCTCGAGATGCAAGATCTTGATCGCGACGAGACTGCCGTCGTCGCGGGTACCGCGCCAGACCTGACCGAAGCCGCCTTCGCCGACCAAACGCTCCACGCGATAACCGGCAACGTGCGGTGCTGGCGCTGAAGACACAAATGCCTCCATGGCCCCGGTCGTTCTCGGTTTGCGATTTCGGCTGTCGCTCAAGGTTCACCCGAATCGTATCGCTGTTTACGAGCTTCTGCGACGTATCCAGATCGGGGCCGAGGTGATCCAGCGTGTCGGCACGCCTACATCGTAGCCCTCAGAATTCGCTGATTCTACGCACCCAGACCGGATCCGTTCGAGCGAGCGCGATCGCCTCGTCCCGAAGGCCGGGGGGCAAGACCCCGTGACGAGCACCGAGCTGCCACAGCTCCAGGCGCAGTCCAACGTAGAGCGGCCGGATCTGCTCGAGCGCGCTCGCGAGGTTCGCGGGGTCGTGCGTCATCCCGCGCAGCACATCGATCACGAGTGCATCCTCGACACCGATTCCCGATTCGTCTTCGAACGAGCGGAGGAGCGCGCGAAGCTCGTCGGTCGGTCCGGCGGCGGCGATCACCCGTGCGAGCAGCAACCGATCCGGACGCGTGCTGCCTTCTCCCGCTCGGCTTTGCAGCGCGAGACCACGCCGTGCGAGCTGCAGGGCCTCGTCGAGCTCGTTCTGCCACAGTCGATGTTCCGCGAGATTGTGGGTCGCCGCGCGCTCGAAATGAGCCTGTCCGGCTTCGCGGGCGAGCTGAATCACGAGTCGCAGATCGGCCTCGGTTCGATCGACGCTTCCTCGCGCGGTCCACAGCCAGGCGCGGTTGCCGTACGCGGCTGCCAGATGGAACCGATCGCCGAGCGCCTGACAATCGGCGATCATCTCCGCAAACACGTGCTCGGCCTCGTCGAGCTCTCGCAGGTCGGCGAGCACCGGACCGAGGAGGAGCGCCGCGATCGCTGCCGACTCGTGCCGCTGACCGGCGCGGGCGGAGCTGAGCACGCCACGCAGCATGATCGCCGCATCGGTGAACCGCTGCTCGCGAAACATGCCCCGGCCGTCGGCGAGATCGAGATCGATCGAGAGCGATGGATATCGTGCCGCCGCCGCACCGAGCCGAGCTCGCGCGAGGGTCGCGACCTCTTTCGAACGCGCATAGTCCTCGGTGAAGTCGAGCACGATCCCGGTCTCGAGCAGCGCTTCGATCTCGAGCTCCAGGTCGCCGACTTGTCTCGCAATCTCCGTCGCTTCCTCGAGATCGAGGAGGGCATCGCGCATCCGCTGCAGCCGATAGCGTGCGCGCGCGCGTCCCATCAGTGCGCGGCTCTGCGCGGCGTCCCTGCCAACCGCGTTACGGATCACGCCCGACCACGCCTGTTCGGCGTCGAACGAGCGATGTTCGCGATGCGCGCGTTCACCGAGGGTTGCAAATGCAGTCGTCGCGCTGTCACGATCGCCGACTGCCTCCGCGTGACGTGCGATGCGCGCGGCGATCACCGGATCGTCGGAGGCGGTGGCCTTCCAATAATCGAGGGCCATCTGATGGAGCACGCGGCGCTCGGTTTCGTCGGTGGTCGTGTAGATACCTTCTTCGACGAGCGCCTGCCGGAACATATAACCGTGCTCGGAAGTCGTCAGGACCTGGGAGCGAACGAGCTCGGCAAGGCCGATGTCGACGTCGATCGGCGTCGTCGCGCCGCCGCGCCGCTCGACACCTTCGACTACCGCGACCACCTCATCGCGACCGATCTCCCCGCCGATCACCGCGCACAGTCGCGCGAGCGCCACGAGCTCGGCGCCAAGCCCGGCGAGATCCCGGGCCGCGAGCCATGGGCCCAAGGCGAGCTGCTGCAGGTCGTCGAGAGCACCGATATCGAGGAAGTGACCGCCTCCGCCGGGCCGCTCGCGAACTGCACCTCGCTCGTGGATCTCGCGCGCGAGCATCGCCAAATGCAGCGGGTTGCCGTGGGCTAGCGCGACGAGCCTGCGCAGCGCGCGCAGCGGCGGATACTCGGCAGGCTGCAGCAGCGACGCCGTCAGCGAGACCGCCGCATCCTCTTCGAGGCACGGCAACACGTCGCGCCGGTGTCGCTCCGCGCGATGACCGAGCTCGGGGCGTCGCACTTCGATCCGAGGCGACGCGACGCCGAGCACCCACAACGGCAGTGGCTCACCACCGAGCGTCGCATACTCGAGTGCGTCGAGGAGATCGTGCTCGGCGAGGTGAAGATCGTCGAGGATGATCGCCGTCGGTCGTTCGCGGGCAGCCGCACGCAGCGCATCACCGACCGACCGGATGATCGAGCCTTGCACCTTGATGTCACCGGCGAGCGGCGCGAGCGCGGTGTAACCCGGCCGCCCGGTGCCGGGTGCCGGAACGGCCGCCATGTGAACTCGGACCCCGAGCTCCGCGAGCCGGCGGCCGAGCTCGGCCGCGAACGCGGTCTTGCCGACACCGGACTCGCCGAGCAGCAGCGCGAACGCCGGACCTTGCGGATGCCACGTCCCCGAGCCACTGCGATCGGACGACTCGGGCATACCGCGTAATGCGGCAGCGGCGTCGGCCGCGAGATCGGTCAACAAGACATCGCGGCCGAACAGCTCGCGCGAGCCTTCCTCGTCGGCGAGCGCGCGAAACTCCGGTCCCGCTTCCGAGCTTCGTGTCGGTGCTTGCGTCACCGTCGCGAGCGCACGCGTCAGCACGACGCCGAGCCACGGCTTCGCCGGCAGCCACGTCTCGGGTTTTTCGATGGGCTCACCGTGAATCGTCGATCCGCTCGCCGGGGAATCGACACGCAACGCTTCGAGGTGCAACGCGACACGCGCGCCTGCTGCCGCGAGATCGCGCGCCGCGGCGATCGCCGCAGTCGCCGGGTCGGCATGCTCGCCACCGAGCACGGCGGCGAGCACGCGCCGCCCGCGCTGAGATGCGAGGACGAGCCGGCGCGCGGTCAACATGCCGAGCAGCGCTCGATCGACGCGAGGCAGCTCGGCCCACAACAGCACCACCGGCTGCTTGCCTTCGCGAATCACCGACATCGAATGCGACATCCGCACCAACAACGGCTCGTCGCTCGCCGACGCGAGCCGCGCGTACGCGACCGCGACGCTCGCCGGGCGCCGCGCGGGCTCCTTCTGGAGACAGTCGTGGACGAGTGCCTCGACCGCGCTCGGCACGTCGGCCAGCGCCCCGAGCCGGGGCGGACGCAGCGCCGTGTGTGCACGTTCGAGTGCGGCGGCGTCTCCGACGAACGGCGGCCGGCCCGCACACAGCTCGTAGAGCACGCAGCCGAACGCATAAAGATCGGAGCGCTCGTCGACCGATGCCGAATCGGTGATTTGCTCGGGCGGGATGTATTCGAGAGAACCGACCTGAACATTCGCGCGCGTCGGATCATCTGGATCCTCCGGGAGCTTGCGCGCGAGGCCGAGATCGAGAATCACGACGCTGCCGTCGGCGAGCCGAACGAGGTTGTCGGGCTTCAGATCGCGGTGCACGAACCGCGCGCGATGTACGGCGCGCAGGCTCTCGAGAATCGCCAGGCCGATCGCGACCGCTTCGTTCGCTTTTGACGGCCCGCCGGTCGTGAGATCCGCGAGCGTCGTACCCTCGATCATGTCCATCGCGATCCACGCGCGACCGTCCGGCAGCACGCCGGTGCCATGCAGCCGTGGCACGGCCGGGGCTCCGATCGCCGACATCGCCTCCGCTTCGCGCAAAAGCCGCGCCCGCGCCAGCTCGTGGCCGACGTGCGCGAGCTTGAGCACGCGGTGATCCGCGAGCTCCCACACTCCCGCAAAGCCGCCCGCACCAAGCAATTTTCCGATGGGCTCGGGCCACGCGCGTGGAGGCGCCGCAGCTTCCGGTGATGCAGCGGGATCGCCGGAAGGGGATACCCCGGCCGGAACGATCTCACCGTGATGGATCGGACAGCTTCCTCCGGACCGCAATCGGCGATGACAGGTCTGACAGCGAGCCACGCCGCGTCACTCTAGCGCGTTGATGGGAGGCGCGTGATATTGTGATCTGTGGTGATCGACTTCGTCATCGAGGCGATGGTGGATGCGCTGTTCGTGATCGATCCGGACGGGTGCGTC
Source organism: Myxococcales bacterium (assembly GCA_028287115.1). GTDB lineage: Bacteria > Myxococcota_A > Polyangia > Haliangiales > Haliangiaceae > JABFXX01. The sequence goes on along the minus strand of JAQBQF010000091.1, from coordinate 50,405 downwards.
ACGATGGCGAATTCGGCGGCTGCGCACATCATCGGCTGCTCCGTCGAACAGCTTCGCGGCAAGCAGATCGCATCGCTGTTCATCGACGGAGGCTCGGGGCTGCGCACGGTCGTTCGCAAGCGAATCGGAGATGGCGATATCTTGCGTCGCGAGGAGTCCTTCCTCGTGGCGAGCGACGGCAAGAAGATTCCCGTCTCGGTCACCGGATCGCCCGTGCTCGACGAGAAAGGCGACCTGAAGGGCATCGTGCTCGTCGCGCGAGACGTCCGCGAGGTTCGCCAGCTACTCGCCGACAACGAGGCGGAGATCGCACGCCGGCGCAAAGCCGAAGCCGAGCTGCTCGCCGTCAACGCATCCATCGAAGAACAGCTCGCCCAAAGCAGGCAGATGCTGCTGCTCGCGGAGAGGCGCGCCACCCTCGGCACGCTCGCCGGTGGCGTCGGTCACGAGCTGCGCAACATCGCCCAGATTCAGGTCGCGGCCGTCGACGAGCTCGCGCACGTGCTCAAGACCAACGGCGACCTCGCCGCGATCACCCGTCAGTTACTGCCCGACCTCGAGCGCGTCGGCGAGCACATCACGCAACACGGTCACCGCCTGATCCAGCTCGCAAGGCCCGGGCCCGATCACGTCGCTCCGATCGATCTCAATGCCGTCGTGCGCGATGTCGTCGCCATGCTGAGGCTCGCCGGCAAGCTCGGGCGTGTCGACTGCAAGTTGCTGTTGCCTCCCGAGCAGGTGACCGTCACGGTCAATCGCACGCGGATCGAACAGATCCTCGTCAATCTCGTGACCAACGCGGTCGACGCGATCTCCGGAGCCGGCGGCGTCACCGTCGAGGTCGAGCCGAGCGCGGACGGCAGTCGCGTCGTGTGCTCCGTCCGCGACACCGGCAGTGGCATTCCCTCCGACAAGCTCGAGAAGATCTTCGAGGCGTTCTACACGACGAAGGGCGAGAATGGCACCGGCCTCGGGCTCTCGGTGGTCCGCGAGATCGTCGCGAGCTACGGCGGGATGTTGACGGTGCAGAGCGAGCTGAGCAGAGGCACGACGTTCACGTTCGATCTTCCGCGTTAGTTCAGGGCTTCGACCGCAGGCTGCGCCGGCTCGACCTCGCGTTGCTCGAGATCGATGGTGATCGTCGTCGTTTGCGAGGTCGACGACGGCTCGTCGGCCCGCGTGAACTTGGCCCACCACGTGACGGCCTCGGCGTCGGACCATCGGCCACTCGGAGGAACGCTCCGCAGCAGCTGCGCGAGCTCGCCGGCGCTCTCGGGCCGGTCCGCGGGATGTTTCGCCAGGCAGCGCAGCAAGATCTGCTCGAGCTCGGCGCTGATCGGGGTCAGCACTCGCCGTGATGGCGGCACGGGCGTCGCGGTGGTGTGCTGGACGCAAACATCGACGGCGGTCTTGCCGACGAACACGCACTGACCCGTCAGCAAGAAATAGCCGACCGCACCGAGTGCATAGAGATCCGCGGCTGGACCGACTTCGCCGGGAGCCGTGATCGCCTCCGGGGCGAGGTATGCCGGCGTCCCGAGCACCATGCGCGAAGTCACGCCTTCATTCGACGTGAACTCTTTGACGAGCCCGAAGTCGACGACCTTTGCCACATCCGGCACATCGCCGCGCTCGCACAGGATCACGTTCGCGGGCTTGATGTCGCGATGGATGAGGCCGCGCCGATGCGCCTCCGCAAGCGCGCCGCAGATCTGGACGAGGATCGAGATCACGCGATCGCCGGGTTGCGGCCCGAATCGCTCGACGAGCTTCTGGAGATCGATGCCGTCGAGATACTCCATCACGTAATAGAACACGCCATCGGGACTCCGGCCGTAGTCGTAGACCGCGACCGAATTCGGATGGGTCAGAAGGCTCATGTGCTGGACCTCGCGCTCGAACCGATTGATCGTCTCGGCGTTGGTCTTGTCGGGACGGACGAGCTTCACCGCGGTCGGCCGCCGCAACAGCGCGTGGTGCGCGCGATAGACGGCGCCGTTGCCGCCTTCACCGATCTTGCTGTCGAGGGTGTACTGACCGAGCCGCATCGCCGCGCTGACTTGCTGGCGCAAGCCGAAGATCAGCCGCGACCCAACGGTGGCGAGCAAGATGACGACCGCCGCGATCAGCACGACGCTGAACACGAAGGCGTCGGCGGGTAGCTCCTGCTCGCTCGACAGCATGACCGCCGCGATCACCATCGGAACAAACGTGATCGCACTGACGACCGCGGTGCGCCGGCCGGTGCTCGGCACGACGATCGTACGCAGGAACACGACGAAGCACGACCACAAGATATTCGCGGTCGACGACAGGTGCAGATCCGACGCGAGCACCGCGGCAGCCGCGAAAATCGTGCCGGTGCCGCCCATGTAGAATGCGTCGATCACGTAGAGGGTGCGCATCGACAGCGTCCGACGCGACAGCAGGCCAAACCAGATCAGGACGAGGATGAGCACGCCGGTTCCGGCCACCGCATAGATCGAGTGGTTGCGCTTCGGCTCGATCAGCGGATAGCGCGCATACAAGAGGACCATCATCGCGAGTAGCGCGATGAAGCTCCAGAACATCAGCCGCGACAACACGACCAAGCGGGCTTGCAGGTACGCGCGCGACTCCTTGTCGCTCGCCATCGCGTGCCACCAGGCACGAGTCACCATCTTCTGAGAGCCGGCCGCCTTACCAGCACTCGCTGGATCGTTCCGTCTCGTGACCATCCCTACAGCTTACCGAGTCTCCTGCCTTCCGAGCCCGCGGATCACGCGATCTTCACGGCAGCGAGCGGCAAGCCTCGCCTCAGCTCGCCTGCATCAAGTCGATCGTGCCCTCTCCGACCTTCTTGCCGCGGAGCGCCCGGAAGTCGGAACCCCATTGCTCGACGAGCAGCGTGTCCTCACCCGGCGCGTTGTAGAGCCACCACCGGCAGCGCTCGACGTGCCCCGGCGGGCGATCCTTCGTGAGACCCGCGAGCGAGCCGACATCACCGCGGAGCTCGGCCGTCGCGGTGCCCCGTTTATCGAGCGCGTAACGCACCTCGCCCACAACGATCGCTTCGGGCGGATATCCGGCGAGCTGCAGCGTGTCGTCATCCTCGAGCATCCGGGTCGCGCCGGCGCCGGCACGTTCGATCCCGACCACGATCCACCGGACATCTCGGTCATCGACGCAGCGTCCCGCGATCCAGCGATGTCCGTCTTCGTCGTACGCGATCAGGCCTTCGACGACAAAATCGTGCCCGTCGATCGTCAGGATGTCATCGACGCGCAGATCTCGCACGCTCCGCTCGACGTGCTGCCCACCCTCGGGAAGCGCCTTGACGCTCCCGGGCCCCAGGGCCTTGCGGCGCTCGTTCGAGGCGACCCCGACCGCGGCCACACCGCCTACCACAGTGAGAATCACGAGCAAGATCCAGATCACCCGCCGACTATCTACGCCGCACTGCACCAACGCAACGGGTCCCCATGTCTTGACACATTGGCGTGGCCAGTCGAACGTAGCGCCGCTAAAAACCCCTCGGGCCCTCCTTCGGAAAATGACCATGGTCGCTGTACCCGCACAAGACGATCTCCGTCGAGTCCTCGATGACGATGGCAAGCCTTTGCCCGGCTCGAAGGTCCCGAACATCCCCGAAGATACGCTCCAGCGCATCTTCGACACGATGATGCTGGTCCGGATCATGGACGACCGCATGATGCGGCTCCAGCGTCAGGGCCGCCTCGGCTTCTACATGAAGGCGATCGGTGAAGAAGCGAGTCACTTCGCCGTCGCGCCGCTGCGCAACTCCGATTGGATCTTTCCAAGCTACCGCGAACAGGGCGCCTGGTTCTGGCGTGGCTACTCGATCCAGAACTTCATCGATCAGTTGTTCGGGAACGTCGACGATCCGGTCAAGGGCCGCCAGATGCCGGTGCACCACTCGGCGAACTGGCTGAACCTCGTCTCGATCAGCTCGCCGGTCGGCACGCAGATCCCACAAGCGGTCGGCGCGGCCTACGCGGCTAAAGTGCTCGGCAAGGACGATGTCTCGATGGTCTACTTCGGCGAGGGAACCTCGTCGACCGGTGAGTTCCACGTCGGCATGAACTTCGCGGGCGTGTGGAAGGCGCCGTGCATCTTCCTGTGTCGCAACAACGGCTGGGCGATCTCGGTGCCGAGCTCGACGCAGACCGCGGCGAAGACGTTCGCTGCCAAGGCCGTCGGTTATGGCATGCCCGGGATTCGCGTCGACGGCAATGACTTGCTCGCCGTGTGGCAGGTCGCGAGCGAAGCGATCGAACGCGCGCGCGCCGGTGATGGACCGACCCTGATCGAAGCGCTCACGTACCGCGTCCAGGGCCATTCGAGCTCGGATGATCCGTCGGTGTATCGCGATCCAAAGGAGCCGGAGATCTGGGAGAAGAAGGATCCGATCAATCGGTTCCGCGCGTATCTGCGCCACCGCGATCTGTGGAACGAGGGTTGGGAGAACGAGATCTCGGAGCGCTACAACCAAGAGATCACCGACGCGCTCGCCGCATCGGATGCGAAGAGTGCACCGGCGATCGAGACCATGTTCGACGATGTCTACGAAGAGCTGCCATGGCACCTGCGCGAGCAGCGTGCGTACCTGATGAGCCAGGCGCGGTCGAAGAACCCGCACCACCACGGATAATTTATGCCGGTCATGAACCTCCTCGAGTCGGTCCGCAACGCGCTCCAGACGCAGATGCGCGCGGATCCACGCGTCGTCGTCCTCGGTGAGGACGTCGGCAAGTTCGGTGGCGTATTCCGCGCGACCAGCGGTCTGTTTGACGAGTTCGGCGGCGATCGCGTGATCGACACGCCGCTTGCCGAAGCCGGCATCATCGGCACCGCGATCGGGATGGCGCTCTACGGCCTGCGGCCGGTTCCGGAGATCCAGTTCTCCGACTTCATCTTTCCCGCGTTCGATCAGATCGTGAACGAGCTGGCGAAGTTTCGTTACCGCTCGGGCGGCCAGTACCCCTGCCCGGTCGTGATCCGCACGCCGGTCGGCGGCGGCATTCGCGGCGGTCACTACCACTCGCAGTCGCCCGAGGCGCTGTTCATTCACACACCCGGCCTCAAGGTCGTGTGCCCGAGCAATCCGTACGACACCAAGGGCTTGCTGCTGTCGTGCATGCGCCAGAACGATCCGGTGTTGTTCATGGAGCCCAAGCGGATCTACCGCGCGAGCAAGGGCGAAGTGCCCGAAGGCGATTACACGATCGAGCTCGGTAAGGCGGCGATCGTCACGCAAGGCACCCAGTGCACGGTGATCGCGTGGAGCGGCATGGTCTCGATCGCTGAAGAGGCGGCGAAGAAGGCTGCCGAGGCCGGGATCTCGATCGAAGTGATCGACATGCGCACGCTGATGCCGTTCGATCTCGAGACGGTCCTCGCGTCGGTCAAGAAGACCGGCCGTTGCGTGATCGTGCACGAGGCACCGAAGACGTGCGGGTTTGGCGCGGAGCTGATCGCTTCGATCCAGGAGCGCGCGATCGAGAACCTCGAGGCGCCGATCCTGCGCGTCACCGGCTTCGATACGCCGTTCCCGTATTCGCTCGAGCACGAGTACCTGCCGAATGCCGACCGCGTCGTCAACGCGGTCCGCCAGACCCTGGAGTGGTGACATGGCGTTCCAGTTCTACATGCCCGACATCGGCGAAGGCGTCGTCGAAGGCGAGGTCGTCGCCTGGAAGGTCAAGGTCGGTGACAAGGTCCGGCTCGATCAACCGATCGTCGAGGTGATGACGGACAAGGCGACGGTCGAGCTGCCCTCGCCGCGCGCAGGCACGATCTCGAAGATCAACTACAAGGACGGCGAGATCTGTCCGGTCGGCAAGGTTCTCGTCGAGATCGAAGAAGACGCGAAGGCCGTACCGGCCGCCGGAAACGGGAATGGCTCGGCGAAGCCCGAGCCGAGCCGCCCGCAGACGGCGACGCACCAGGCGATGCACAGTGCCGTCGCTGCGAACGTGCCGACTGCGATCCCGGCGAGCAACACGGGCCGTACCGGCGCGATCCAGGTCGTCGATGCGACCGCGAATCGCGATCGCGTGCTCGCGACGCCCGCGACCCGCAAGCTGGCGCGCCAGCTCGGCGTCGAGATCGGGCGCGTGCCCGCGAGCGGCAAGCACGGCCGCGTCACGAGCGACGACGTCCGTCGGTTTCGGGAAGCGCCTTCGGCGAGCGCACCGGCGCAGGCCGCGAAGTACGCCCCCATCGCGATCGCGAAGGGCGGCGAAGAAGAGCGGATTCCGCTGCGCGGCGTGCGCAAGAAGATCGCCGAGGCGATGGCGCGCTCGGTGCACACGGCGGCGCACTTCACCTACGTCGAAGAAGTCGACATGACCGAGCTCGTCACCGTGCGCGAGCACGCGAAGGCGCGCGCCGCAGAACGCGGGGTCAAGCTCAACTACCTGCCGTTCATCGTCAAGGCCGTCGTGTCGAGCCTCAAGAAGTGGCCGCAGCTCAACGCGAGCCTCGACGAGACCACGCAAGAGATCGTTCGCAAGAAGTACTATCATATCGGGATCGCAGCCCAGGGACCGCAGGGACTCGCGGTCTCGGTCGTGCGCGACGCTGATCGGCGATCGATCTTCGATCTGTCGAAGGAGATCGATCGGCTCGGCGAGGCGGTTCGTAACGGCTCGGCGACGCGCGAGGAGCTCACGGGCTCGACCTTCACGATCAGCTCGCTCGGCAAGCTCGGTGGCGTGCTCGCGACACCGATCATCAACTTTCCCGAGGTCGCGATCATCGGCGTTCACAAGATCGAGGAACGTCCGGCGGTTCGCGGCGGCCAGATCGTCGCACGCCACCTGATGAACCTGTCGGTCTCGGTCGATCATCGCCTCGCCGACGGCTGGGACGGCGCGATGTTCCTCCAGGACGTCAAGACGCTGCTCGAGGATCCGACGACGATGTTCATGGAGATGGTCTAACTCTGGCCGAGCACGATCGCTCCACGGCGACCGCGAGCTTTCCGATCCTCGGTGGCTCGCCCACTCCAGCCTCACTCTATCTGATCGTTTCCGTCGGCAGCGCGAGCTCGCGCGTCGTACCGGTCGCCGACCGCGCAGAGCTCAGCTTCGGCCGCCAGGCGAGCTGCACGGTCGTCATCGATCACGACGGCGTCTCGCGCAAGCATGCGCGCATCCGGCGCCAGCGCGATCACCTCATGCTCGAGGATCTCGGCAGTCGCAACGGAACGCTCGTCAACGGCGCGACGATCTCCGCGCCGCGCCGGCTCTCGCCCGGGGACATCGTCACGATCGGTCCGGCTTCCGTCGTCGTCGCGACCTCGAGCGCCGTGCGCCGTGCTCGGCAGGTGGCAAGTGCGGCCGAGCTCGAGGATCGTCTCGATGCGGAGGTCGATCGAGCCGCACGTTATCGCCGTCCGCTCGGCCTCGTGATGTTGCGCCTCGAGGGCCCGACCGAGCGCGTGCTCGCCCACGTCGACACGCTGCTGCGCCAGATGCGGCGCATGGACATGGTCGCCGAATACGGCACCGACGAGCTCGCGCTCGTGCTGCCCGAAGCAGGACCCGAGGCCGTCGGCGTGGTCGCGAAGCGTGCGTCGAAGGTCGGCGAGCACGTCGCCGCCGCCGCCGGATACGCGACCTTCCCCGAGGATGGATCGCACGCCGGCGAGCTGATCAGTGTCGCGCGTGAACGGCTGCGGGGCGCGCGTACGCACAAGCGCGGCCGAACGGTGCCTCCCGAGAACGACGGCGATGTGATCGTGATCGATCCGCTGATGAAGCACGTCTTCGAGCTCGCGCAGCGAGCGGCGGCATCACCGATCACGGTGCTGATCGCGGGCGAGACGGGTGCGGGCAAAGAAATGGTCGCCGCGGCGCTGCATCGGCTCGGGCCTCGCGCGAAGGGTCCGTACGTGCGCCTCAACTGCGCGGCGCTGCCCGACTCGCTCGTCGAAGCCGAGCTGTTCGGCCACGAAAAAGGTGCGTTCACCGGCGCGACGGCGCAGAAGCTCGGCTACTTCGAAGCTGCGTCTGGTGGCACGCTGTTCCTCGACGAGATCGGCGAGCTGCCGCTGGCGATGCAGGTCAAGCTGCTGCGCGTCATCGAGCAGCGCAAGATCGTCCGGCTCGGCGGAACGAAAGAGCTCAGCGTCGATGTCCGCCTCGTATGCGCGACCAACCGCGATCTCGAGCTCGAAGTGTCACGCGGGCGATTTCGCGCCGATCTCTACTTCCGGATCAGCGCGTTCGTGATCCCCGTGCCTCCGCTGCGCGATCGGCGCACCGAGATCAGACCGCTCGCCACGCGCTTCGCGCGCGAGCTGTCGGCGGAGCTCGGCGATCGCATCGCCTCGATCAGCGCCGACGCGCTCGAATCGCTCGAATCCTACGATTGGCCCGGCAACGTCCGCGAGCTGCGCAACGTGATCGAGCGCGCCGTCGTGCTGTCGGGTGGCAGCTCGATCGAGCTGCGTCACTTACCGGATCGGCTGCGCGAGCAGGCCACGACAGAGGCTCCGCTCGAGAGGCCTTTCGACGTTCGCCAGCGCGTCGCGGAGGTCGAACGAGAGGCGGTGGTCGCCGCCCTCGACGCCACCGCGGGGAATCAGACGCAGGCAGCGCGTAAACTCGGCATCTCACGGTTCGCGCTGATCCGCCTGATGGAGAAGCACGAGCTCAAGTCGCGACGTTAGCTACGGGACCGTCCCGCTGCCGGAGCCGGAGCCGGAGCCGGAGCCGGAGCCGGAGCCGGAGCCGGAGCCGCTTCCGTCGCCACCATCTCCGTCGTGGCAACTGTCGTCGTCGCCACCCGTCTCCTTATCGCAATCCTGCGAGTCAGGGATCCCGTCCCCGTCGTCGTCGTCGTCCATCGTATCGGGGACGCCATCGTTGTCGTCGTCGGAATCCATCGAGTTCGGGACCCCGTCATGGTCGCTGTCATCGCCATCGTGCGCCGTGCCGTCACCATCACTGTCGACGTCCAAGCACTCGTTCTCTTGATCGTCGCCCTCGTGCTCTCCGTCGCTCGCAACCGTGCGCGCGATCGCCGTCGTGTTGCTGACCGATTGGATCGGGTGGCACTTGAGACCGCCCTTGGCGCAGCTGATGAGCTGGCCCTGCGTCGAGGTGCTGTCCGAGCAGGCAAGTACACCGATCGGCAGAGCGCTGACGATCACGAGAGCGAGGAGCTTTGAGGGACGCATGGATGGACCTCCGTTTTGGTTGGAGAGCCCAACTGCCAGCGCCGTACCAATCGCAGTCTGCGAGTCGCGACGCGGACTTGATCGCGCTCGCGCTGTACGAAGCCGCGAACGGCGCCAACCTCGTACACCCTGATCGTGCGGTTGCCGCACGGCGTCCACTGACACGGATGTCAGGCCCGGGCGATGGCAGCGTGCGCGCGCCGCAGCTCGGTGATCCGGCCTGGCAGGACGCACACCTCGATCAGACCGCGCTGGATCACGTAGACGTGCAGTGCACGGACCTCGTCACCCGTACGTGGTGGACCGCGCAGTAATGCTAGATTCCGCGGCATGGTTCACGCCACCGCCACCGCACCGCGTTCCGGCGCGCTGAGCTACTTCGAGGGCGACGAAGAGGCCAAAGCGCGAGGCCTGTTCCAGCTGTTGCGCGAAGACGGTACGCCGATCGACGAGCAGGTCGTCAGCGGCTTCGACCGAGCGCTCGTGCGCGAGCTGTTCGAAGGCATGTTGCGGATCCGCGTGACCGATGCCCGGATGATGGCGCTCCAGCGCCAAGGCCGGGTCGGCTTCTACGGTGAAGCGATCGGGCAAGAGGCGGCGATCGTCGGATCGGCCGCGGCCACGGAGCCCGCGGACTGGATCGTGCCCGCGCTGCGTGAAGCCGGGGTCGGCCTGTATCGCGGGATGACGCTCGACAGCTACATCGCACAGATCTACGGCAACGCCGAGGATCCGACAAAGGGTCGCCAGCTGCCGTGTCATCCGTGCGATCGATCGCATCACTACGTCGTGATGTCGTCGTGCGTGTCGACGCAGATCCCGCACGCGGTCGGGATCGCGATGGCGATGAAGCTCTCGGGCGATCGCAACGTCGCGTTCGGCTATATGGGCGACGGCGGCACCAGCGAGGGCGATTTTCATGTCGCGCTCAACTTCGCGGGCGTGATGAAGGCGCCGTGCGTGCTGATCTGCCAGAACAACCAGTGGGCGATCTCGACCCCGGGCGCGGTCCAGACCGCGGGGGAGACGATCGCGCTCAAGGGCGTCGGCTATGGCGTCGAAGCGGTTCGCGCCGACGGCAACGATGTGCTCGCGGTCTATCAGACGGTGAAGTACGCGGCCGACAAAGCGCGGCGCGGCGGCGGCCCGACGTTCATCGAGCTCCTCACGTATCGGGTGAGCGCGCACTCGTCCTCGGACGATCCGTCGCGGTATCGCGACGAAGCGATCACCGATGTGTGGCGCCATCAGAAGGATCCGGTTCGGCGCGTCGAAGCGTTCCTGACGAAGCGTGGCTGGCTCGCCGCGGGCGAGAAAGAGGCGATCTCTGCACGGCTCGAAGCCGATGTCCGCGATGCGATCGCGCGGCAAGAGGCCGTCGCCATGCCCGCGCTGTCGACGATCATCGACGATGTGTTCGAAGAGCCGACGTGGTTGCTACGCGAGCAGCTCACCGAGCTCGAGGCCGCACCGCGCGCGAAGTCACCGCACGCGCATTGATCGCGAGCGGCAAGGCGATGCATGCGATCCGCACCCCGCGACTGTAGCGGGTGCGACACGGCATGGGGTGCGACACCGCAACGCGACTACAGGCGTCAGCACGTTGTGATGGCGATGTTGCATCGCACGCGTCTAGATGAAAACCATGCACCGGTCTTCTCTCCTGCTCGCCCTCCTCTCCGGTTGTCTCCACCAGCACTCTCACATCGCCGTCGATGGCGCGGTGCTCGGGCGGGTCGTCGTCTATCGTAACGGCGTCGCGTTTTATGAACGCAACGCGACGATCGAGGACGGCAAGCTCGCGGTCCATGTTCCGCGCGAGCGCGTCGACGATTTCTTGAAGTCGCTCACGGTCGTCGACCGCGCGACGGGTAACCCGCTGTCGGTGACCATCCCTCGAAAGGAGTCCGACGACGGCAACTACCTGACGATGACGCTCGAGACCGCGGAGGCCGGCGCACCGGGGCACGAAGACGTGCTGCTGCGCTACGTCACCGAAGCGCCGGCCTGGAAGCCGAGCTATCGCGTGCTCGTCGGTGACAAAGGCAAGGTGATGCTCGAAGGCTGGGCGGTCGTCGACAACGTGTCGGGGGAGGACTGGAAGAATGTCCTCGTCGGCGTCGGCGCGAGCTCGGCGCTGTCGTTCCGCTACGACCTGTGGAGCGTGCGGCGCGTCGATCGCGACCTGTTGCAAGGCGAAGACAAGTTCGCGGTCGCGCCACCGACCGGCGTGTCACCATATGCCGAGGCGACCGGTGCGGAAGAGCTCGCGCAGCTCGATGGGGATGAAGTGCGCACGACCGTCCGCGGTTCGTCATCTCTCGAGAACCAGTACTACGTCGACGGCCTCAACACGACCGGACTCACGTTTGGCTCCGAGGGTTCGCGAACCAGTGTTCCGGAAGCACCCCCGCCTACCGGCACCGTGCAAGGCGTGGTGACGGACTCGCGGACGAACGAGCCGCTCGCGGGTGTGACCGTGGTCGCGACCACGCATAAGGGCGACCGCACCGAGACGGGGATCACCGACGACAAGGGCTCCTATCGGATCGTCGGGCTGCCACCCGACAGCTACCTCGTGACGTTCTACTGGGCCGACGCCACCAGCGAGCAGAAAGATGTCCGGGTGACGAGCGGCAAAACGACGCCGGCCTTCGCCAAGATCAATAGCTCCACGGCCAGTGGAGAGGTGATCAGGATCGCCGGCAACGCACCGACGCTCGACCCGACGAGCACGACACAGGGCATCACGACCGACAAGAGCTACATCAAGAATCTGCCCGTTCCCGGACGAACGTTCCAGTCGTCACTTGGCGCTGCGGCCGGTTCGCAGAACGATAACGGCGGCGTGTCGTTCAGCGGCTCGACCTCGTCGACACCTCCGGCTTCGGCGGTTTCGCAAGGGGACGCCAAGCTGCATGGCATCGTCGCTAAGGTGATCGCGAGTCACAAGGATGTGCTGATCGAGACCCACGGCCGCAGCGCCGGTGAAGCGAATCAGAAGGCGGAAGCCGTTCGCAACCAGCTCGTCGACGAGGGCGTGCCCGTCGCCCGGATTCATGTCGTCCCGAAAGTGGCACCCTCCGAGACGCCGCGCGTTCGCGTACTCGCGATCGCCCACGGTGCAAAGCCCGAGATCACCGCACCGCCCGCCGCCGGAGCGCGCGGCGCGACCCCCGATACGCCGGTCGGAGAGAGCCGATTCATGACGGACCGCCCGATGAACGTCAAAGCGGGAACCAGCGCGATGGTCGCGATGCTCCACGGTGAGACCACGGGCGGCATCGTCTATCTTTACGATCCGATCTCCGATCGCGGCGACAAGCGCTTCGCCTTCAAAGCGGTGCGTCTCGATAACCCGACCGGCAACGCACTCGAGCCCGGGCCGGTGACGGTCTACGGCGACGGCCGATTCATCGGCGAAGGCATCACCGAACCCGTCCCGGCACACGCGTCGGTGATCGTCCCGTTCGCGAACGATCGACAAGTCGTGGTCGAGCGCAACGACGTCGAGACCGACAAGATCGCAAAGCTCGTCACCGCCCAGCGCGGCATCGTCAACGTCGAGCTGCAGCATCGCCGCCAGGCGCGGTTCACCGTGACGAGCCGCCTCGGCGAACCGACGAAGGTCTACTTGCGCCATCGCCTCGAAAGCGGTTGGGCCCTGCTCGATGCACCGTCGACGTTCATGAAGGTCGGCGACTCGCAGCTATTCGAGGTCGATCTCGATCCGGGTCAGACGAAGTACGTGACGATCGCCGAGGCGACGCCCCTCGAGCGATCGCTCGAGCTCGGCTCGCAAGAAGGCTTGGGCCTCATGAAGGTCTACATCGACGAGCCCGATGCCTCAGCCGAGCTCAAGGCGCAGATCACCGCGCTGCTCGCCACCCATCGCGCCGGCGCCGATCTGACCGACAAGATCCAGACGCTCCGCGAACAACTCACCGAGTATCGGTCGCGAGCCGGCGAGCTTCATGCGCAACTCGTGACGCTCAAGCTCGTGAAGACCAGCGGCGATCTGATGACCGCACTGCGCACCAAGCTCTCCGAAACGTCCGAACGGATCCAGAAGACGACGATCTCGCTCGTCGATACGCAGGAGCAGCTGATGCTGACCCGCGTGAGGTTTCAGAACCAGCTCGCCGACCTCCACCTCACCGATGCAACCGCCGCGGTCTCGAAGCGCTGAGCAGCTGAGTCCACGATCGTTGCCTCTTTATGGCGCCGAGGGTTCTGTTCGCTCGAGCGAAGGCGCGCTTGCAACGCGCGGCGTACTCCGGCTCGAGGTACCCCCGCGCGCCTGCGAGTGGCGGTGGGCGGCGTCCCGCAGAGCGCCGGACGTTACGAGCAGCGCGTTTCAGCGAAGGCGTGAAGGACCCGAGCGAGCCAGCGCGGGGTGTACCCGAGCCGGAGGTAGCCGCGCGTGTCCGCGCCTCCGCCCGAGTGCGTGTCCGTGCGCACGCTGAGCTACGCGATCTAGGCCCGCATCAGCGAGGGCGCAACAGACTGCCGAGGTCGCGCCACACGCCGGACGAGCTCGCGGTCCGCGGTTCGGCGCGATTGTGTTCGTTCTCCATGACACGCTTCAGCTCGGCGGCATCGAACCAAATGCCGTGCTCGGCGCAGCGATCGATCATGACGCCATCGAGGGCGCCAACGAGCATCGGCGTGTCACAGCGCGGGCATGGCCGCGGCGAGTCGCCGCCGGGAGTCACGATTTCGCCGAGCTGCCGGGTCTCGTCGGCCGACATCTGACGGAGCATCTCCTCGACTTCCTTCGTCCGCACGAACATGCCCTCACACTGCTCGCAGCCAAGCCGCGTCCCCATCGCGACCAGCCCGATACGACAGGTTGGACAAGTCGCTCGGTCATCTCGATAGGTCATGTTCATCATGATATGACGACGCCATGCCCGAGCAACGTTTCGATGCCGTCGTGATCGGTGCTGGCCCCGGTGGCTACCCCGCCGCGATCCGTCTTGGCCAGCTGAAGGTGAAGACCGCCATCATCGAGCGCGAGTACATCGGTGGTGTGTGTTTGAACGTCGGATGCATCCCGTCCAAGGCCGTGATTCACGCCTCGAAGATGTTCGACAAGATGTCCCACGCCGAAGACATCGGCATCACGATCCCGGGCAAGCCGGCGGTCGACATGAAGAAGCTGCAGACCTGGAAAGGCGGGGTGGTCAACAAGCTGACCAGCGGTGTCCGCACGCTGCTCAAGGGCAACGGCGTCGAGATCATCGAAGGCGCCGCAACGCTGGAGAAGCCGGGGCCGGATGGTCATCGGATCACCGTGCAGACGAAGTCGGGGCCGCAGACGATCATCACGAAGAACGTCGTGCTCGCGACCGGGTCGCGGCCGATCGAGATTCCCGGTTTCAAGATCGATCAGAATCGGATCATCGACTCGACCGGCGCGCTCGCGCTCGATCACGTGCCACAGCGCCTGATCGTGATCGGCGGCGGCTACATTGGCCTCGAGCTCGGTATGGTCTACGGCAAGCTCGGGACCAAGGTCACCGTCGTCGAAGCGCTGCCGCGCGTGCTCGCATCGATGGATAAAGAGTGCGTCGCCGTGGTCGAGCGCAAGCTGCGCAAGATGGGCGTCGAGGTGCTCGTCGACACCAAGGCGAAGAGCTGGGAAGAGAAATCCGATCGCGCCGTCCTCACGGTCGAGCTCAAGGATGGCAAGACGGCGACGATCGACGCCGACAAGATCCTGTTGTCGATCGGCCGCCGGCCGAACAGCGAGAACCTGGGCCTCGATGCCGCGGGGGTCACGCTCGACAAACGCGGCTACGTCGTCGCCGACGATCACTTGCGCACGAACGTCGCCGGCATCTACGCGATCGGCGATCTGATCGGCGGCATGATGCTCGCGCACAAGGCGACCAAGGAAGGCGAGGTCGTCGCCGAGATCATCGCGGGACATAAGACCGCGTTCGACGTCCGCACGATCCCCGCGGTCGTGTTCACCGATCCCGAGATCGCGTCGACCGGACTCACCGAAGACGAGGCGAAGGCCAAGGGCCACACGCTCAAGGTCGGGAAGTTCCCGTTCGCGGCGCTCGGACGCGCGCTGTCGGTCAACGACACCGATGGCTTCGTCAAGGTGATCGCCGACGCGACCACCGGCGAGCTCCTCGGCATGCACATCGTTGGAAACGGCGCGAGCGATCTGATCGCCGAGGGCACGCTCGCGATCGAGATGGGCGCGGTCGCCGATGATCTGCGCCTCACGATCCACGCGCACCCCACGCTGTCCGAAGCCGTGATGGAAGCTGCGGCAGTCGCGCTCGGCGAAGCCGTGCACGTCATCAATCGCTAGGTGCGTCGCAGACGCGATGTCGCACGGGCGCGCGCTCGGATCGTGATCGCCGCGTGAGTAGGCCGCGGCTCTCGTTCGATTGCAGCGAGGCGGCTACACCCAAGAGGTGACGCGCCTCGCTCTGGTCATTCTGATCGCGCTGTGGGGATGCTCGAACTGGACGCACAAGGACACCGTGCTCGAGACCGCGTTCATCGCGGTGACCGCCATCGACTGGGAACAAACCGAAACGATCACGCACAATTGCGGCGAGCTCAACCCGGCGATCGGCAGGTGCGGCGACGTCATCCCCGTGAACCTGTACTTCCCGGTCGTGATCGCTGCTCACATCGCGATCGCGGCGGTCCTGCCACCCGGCTGGTGTCGCGCTGCGTTTCAAGGCATCACGTTTGGCGTCGAAGCAACGACGACCTACTGGAACCACAGCGCCCGCGAGCTGCGGTGACGCCGCGAAATCCCCGGAGTACCGCGCGATGCGACTTCGTGGTAACCGCTGATCGTGGCGAAGCCGTGGCGCGTTATCGATCTCGGGACCATGCCGTTCCGCGACGTATGGGCCCGCCAGCTCGCGCTGGTCGAGGAGCGCCAGCGCGGGGAGGCCGAAGACACGTTGCTGTTGGTCGAGCACCCGCACGTGTTCACGCTTGGCCGAAGCCGCGCGGCGGAAGCGAACGTGCTCGCGCCGGGTGATGTCGAGGTCGTGCCGATCGAGCGCGGCGGCGACGTCACCTATCACGGACCCGGTCAGATCGTCGCGTATCCGATCCTCGCGCTCGGCGAGGGCGAACGCGACCTTCACAAGTTCCTGCGCAACCTCGAAGAGGCCGTGATCCGAACCTGCGTCCGTGTCGGCGTCACCGCCGATCGCGAGCCAGCCAAGACCGGCGTGTGGACCGGGCCGCCGGAAGCGCGGCGCAAGCTGTGCTCGCTCGGCATCGCGTGCCGTAAGTGGATCACGTTCCACGGGCTCGCGCTGAACGTCACGACCGACCTCGCCTACTTCCGCCGGATCAATCCGTGCGGCTTCGAGGCGAGCGTGATGACCTCTCTCGCCGCACAGCTCGCGCCGCATCCGGTCGAGGTCGCGAACGTCCGTGCCGTGCTCGTCGCCGAGCTCGGCGACACGCTCGCACGCGAGACTACGGCTGCAGCAGCGACGACGATTGCAGCGGGACCCTGACCGACTCGACCGCCATCGGGTTGTTCGGCTGATCGGTCTTCAAGATCACGGTACCCGGGTCGGAGCCATCGGCAGACCACGAGAACGCATCGATCGCCGCGAGCGAATCCCACAGGTGGTCGCTCGTGTCCCAGATCGCGATGCGCAGCTTCATGATCTCGCCGGGCCGCACGTTGCCGCTCGTCGTGAGCCAGCCGGTGCCGCCGCCTTTGAGGCTGTTGCTATCGCAGTCGGACGGCGATGGATCATCGAAGCCGGTCTGCGCGAGCTGCTGTGTGCTGACGCATGTCGAGATCATGCCGGGCGCCTGGCCCGAGCAGCCGGTCGAGCCATTCATGCATTGCGTGAACAGACCCGTGTTGCCGAACGCCAGGTTCACGCCGACCGGGAACTTCATCATCGTGCCCGGCTGTGTATAGAACGCGAGGTTCTTGTCGGGGGGGTTCGCCGGCGTGCCCGCGTAGCTCGAGTCGAGCAAGATCACGAAGAAGTCGTTGAAAAATGTGCACGTGAACTCGGGGAACTCCGCGCTGAAGAAGTTGCTCTTGATCGAGAACGAATGGGCGTTGGTCGGAACGCGGATCGAGAGCGTCAACATCACCGGGTCATTCGCCGCGCCGTCGAGAGGCGCCGGGCAGCCCGGAGCGTTCGGCAGGTTGCCGCCGTTGGCGGCCAAGAAGTCCGCCGGGATCGGCGACGACAGGCTCGACGTGTAGCTGATCCAGTCGTGGTACGCGGGGTTCGCGTCGCCCTTGCCGGCGGCGGCGCCCGACGATAGAAGCGCCAAGTTCACGCCGCCCTGTGGCAACACGTTGGTGCCGAAGTGCGCGCGGATCGAGTGCGAGACCGGATCGGGTACGCCGGTTCCATCCGGCAACGTCAGGGCGGCGCTGATCACACCCCACTTCTTGTCGTTCATGGTCGCCGTTTGGCAGATGTCGATCGCCTTCGCGAAGTCCATTCCCATCAACGAGTTCGACATCAGACCCTGATCGCAGAGCAGCGCGGTGTTGTCCGGGGTGCCGTCGCAATCATTGTCGACGCCATCACCTGGCACATCGAACGCGCCGGGGTTGACCGCGGCGGGGTTACTACACTCGGTCGAATCGCAGCAATCGCCGCCGCCCGCAACGCCGGGGCAGGTCGAGAACCCGTCGCCGTCGGCGTCGATGTTCTCGTCGACCATGCCGTTGCAGTTGTTGTCGATGCCGTCGCTGCAGTTCTCGGCGACCGGGAGGACCGCGCCCACGCAGTCTCCCCACTGGCCCGCGGACGTACACGACTGGTTACCACCGACGCACGGACCCACGCCTTCCGTGCTGGCGAGCCCGGGATAGCATTGGCGCGAGTCGCCGGCGCTGCACGAGCCCGCATTGCAGTCAGCCCCCGTGCATGAACCGCGATGGCTGGAGGGTCCACAGGCGATCAGCAACAGACACAGGGAAGTTACGAGAACGTAAAGCGGACGTTGCATTGAGAGCTCCTCCGAGCCGGCGAGCATAGGCTGGGAGGCCCCGGGCGAGGCAAGGGGAATCGGCAACCTACGAAGATCCACGCATGACAGCGCTGGGCCTCAGCGACCGCACACGACAGTTTGCAATTAGCCGGTACGTACTGAGAAGTCGCGCACAGAAACGATCTGCTTGGTCTCGAGATCTGCGAGAAAGCTGCGCCCCGAGCCGATGCGGCCGTCGAACGCGAGCAGATACCAGACGTCCAGCGTCCACCGAGCGTGATCGGTTTCGCAGGGCGGCGTCCACGACACCGCTTCGAGGTCGCCCAGGTAGGTCGGGCGCGACGGCGAGCCGGCGACCAGCTTCTGGTATTCGTCGCAGGTCTGGACCAGGTCGACCGCGGTCTTGGCATCGCGCGAGGCGACGGTGCGGCGCCAGGCCGAGGTCAGGCGACAGCGACCGATCTGCCCGCCGGGAGACAGCTCGATCTCGTACGCCTCGTCGGCCGCGAGGCCGTCGAAGTCCGGGACATCGAACTCGGGATACTTGTCGCGTTCGGCGATCTGCTCGAGCCGATCATCGAACGCCTCGAAGCCGGCCTCCAGCGTGTCCTCGCTGTAATAGCCGTAGACCCGCAGGATCAGGCTTGCGGACGGGAGCCGATGATCCCAATCGACGATCGAGATCGCGCCCTCGTAGTCGTGGCGAAACCGTGCGAGCGGCGGCAAAGCTGCGGCCACGCGCGTCGCGGCGCCTTCTTCAGACAGAAGGCCCTGATAAGCGATCCGGGGATGAAGCCGGATCTCTTCAGCGACAAAGGGGCGGAGGTCGGAGGACACGCGCGCACCGATTCTAGCATCGGCGCGGTCCCACTACTGCTCGTGAACAGCGCGTTCGAGCGCATCGATCAGCGTACCAAGCCTGTCGCCATCGAGCTTGAGCCGTGCCGGATTGACCACGAGGCGACTTGAAACCTGCGCCACGGTGTCGACTTCGACGAGACCGTTCTGCCGGAGCGTCTCGCCGGTCTGCGTGATATCGACGATCCGGTCGCACAAGCCGGTGAGTGGCCCCAGCTCGATCGCGCCCGAAAGTCTGATCACCTCGGCCGTGATCCCGCGGCGCACGAGATGAACGCGGGTCGTCCGCGGATACTTCGTCGCGATCCGGATATGCGCCTGTGCGCCTTCATCGACGCGCGCGTCCGCACGCTCTGCGACGATCATCCGGCACTTTCCGATCCCGAGATCGAGCGGCTCGTAGAGCTCCTTGCCATCCTCGTCGAGGACGTCGCTGCCCGCGACCCCGACATCGGCCGCGCCATGCGCGACATACGTCGGGACGTCCGAGCTCCGGAGCACGAGCACGCGCAACGGTCCGCAATCGTGGACGAGCCTGCGCGAATCGCCAAACACGGGCGAGAGGTCGTAACCCGCGCGCGCGAAGATCTTCGCCGCCTCGTCGAGGATCCGGCCTTTCGGCAGCGCGAGCACGATCGGTTTCATCGGGCGCTCAGGTCTTTACCCTACGAATCTTCGCGCCGCAGCCCCGGAGCTTCTTTTCGATCGCTTCGTAGCCGCGATCGAGGTGATAGACGCGCAGGACTTCGGTCTTGCCCGCCGCGACGAGACCCGCGAGCACGAGACTCGCCGAAGCGCGAAGATCGGTTGCCATCACCGACGCGCCGGTCAGCTTCGTCCCGCCGCGCACGACTGCCGCGCGCCCGCTGATCTGGATGTCGGCGCCCATCCGGCCGAGTTCGGGTACGTGCATGAACCGATTCTCGAAGATCATCTCCTTCAGGACCGATTGGCCCTTCGCGAGGCACGCGAGCACCATGAACTGGGCCTGCATGTCCGTCGGAAATCCCGGATGCGGCTGGGTGACGATGTCGATCGGCTTGAGCTCACCGGCGCCGCGCACGCGCAATCCGCCGGATTCGGCGCTGACCTGGACGCCGGCCGCGCGCAGCTTGGCGACGATCGCGTCCATGTGCTCGGGCCGCGCGCCCTCGAGGAGCACGTCGCCGCGGGTCATCGCCGCCGCGACCGCGAACGTGCCGGCTTCGATTCGATCGGGAATGATCGAGTGCTCGATCGGCGACAGCTCGTCGACACCTTCGATCGTGATGATCGGCGTGCCGCCGCCCTGAACCTTCGCGCCCATCTTGTTGAGCACGAGCGCGAGCTCTTCGACCTCGGGCTCGCGTGCCGCGTTCTCGATCACGGTGCGGCCCTTTGCGAGCGCCGCGGCCATCATGAGATTTTCGCAGCCCGTGACCGTTGGCATATCGAGCACGATCGTAGCGCCGCGCAGCCGCTTGCACTCGACCTCGACGTAGCCGTGCTCGAGCGTGACCTTGGCGCCCATCGCCTCGAGGCCCTTCAAGTGCTGATCGATCGGCCGTGCACCGATCGCACAGCCACCGGGCATCGACACGCGCGCGCGACCATAGCGGGCGACCAGCGGCCCGAGCACGAGCACGCTCGCGCGCATCGTCTTCACGAGCTCGTAGGGCGCTTCGAGCTTGAGCTTCTTCCTCGACACGGGCGACGCGATCGTCAGGGCGTTCGTGCCCGTACCCTCGACGTCCCAGCCGAGCTTGCGCAGCAGCTTGGCCATCGTCGCCACGTCTTGGAGCAGCGGGACGTTCTTGAACGTCGACGTGCCGGTGGGAAGCAGGGCTGCAGCGAGCAGCGGCAGTGCGGCGTTCTTCGCACCGCTAATCGGAATCTTGCCGACCAGGCGAGACCCGCCTTCGACGACGATCTTGTCCATACGTCACCTGCGTGCGTATCACGCTTGTCGAACAAACGCGGAGATCGCGCCGGCTATTCGATCAAGTCGATCCCATGAAGGCGCCGAGCATCCCGAGGATCTCTTTCTCGCTCGCGGAAGCATTGACGCGCAGCTCGGAGCCGGCCGCGGTGAACTTGAGGCCCGAGAGCAAGCTCTGATACTCGGGCGGCACCTTGCCGCTGCTCTTCAAGAGATCGACCTGCCCGGTCGCACGGCCGGCGGCGTCCGTCGCGGACTTCGCGTCCTCGACGACAATGTGCAGATCGACGAGGACGACGCCTCCCTTGATGTCGGCCTGGCCGTAGGCCGCGTGCATCTTCGCGCCGACCTGGTCGAGATCTTGCGTCTTGTTCATCAGCACCCAGACCGCGGAGGTCGTCTTGACCGCCGCGAGAGGCGCCTTGAACGCCTTGTCGTCGGCGATCCCACCGTCCGTGAGCTTCAGCAGCAGATCCTTGCTGTCCGTCGCTGCGACCACGGCGAACGAGTCCTTCGCGAGCCAGCGCAGGTAAATGTCCTTGTCCGACAGGCCCACGTACTTGGTGACCTGACCGTCTTCGGTGATCGTCACCGTCTTCTTGTCGAGCTTGTTCACCTTCACGATGCAGGCGTCGAGCTCCTTGCGCGTCGTGCTCTTGAGTGCCACGACGAACACATCCTCCTGCGCAGCGGTCACGCCGACGACGGCAGAGTCGAGTTGCTCGATCAAGTCGAGGTTGCACGCCGTCTTGACCTTGTCGAGGTGTGCCTTCGCGGGACCCGAGTTCTGCAACGCCTTCGGCAGCAGCTGCTTGAACAGCTCGCTCGAGCGCAGCGGCGTCGCGCTAAAGCCCATGACCACCTGGAGGTTCGCGGGCAGGGCCTTCTTCGCGGCGGTCCACGCTCGATTGTCGGCACGCGCGGTGGTGAAGCTCGCCGATAACGCGATCGCCGCAACAAGGACGCGCTTGATCATGGCCGGAGCATGACATGCGGCAGCCCGGTAATCAGCGGTCCGCAGCGTGAGGTCGTTCCAGGTCTTGCCGGGTTCAGTCGATCTCGACCGCGATGTCGTCGTTCTTGAGCAGCACGCGCACGGTGCCGCTCGACGAATCGGTGACACCGAACGCGCCGAACGCGACCTCCTCGAGGTTGCGGGTCAGCGCCTGGGCGAGGCCGCGCGCACCGGTCTCGCGCTTGATCGCATCTTCGACGATGTGATCGAGCACGGTCTCGTCGATCACGAGCTCGAAGCCCTCGAGCTTGAACTCGCGCGTCATCCGCGTGATCACGTCGCTGCGCAGGATGTCCTTGAGCGTCTGCGAGTCGAGCGACTTGAACGGCACGACGCGGGTGAAGCGGGCGACCAGCTCGGGAAGAAATCCGTAGGCCTGAAAGTTGGCGACATTCTCGACCTGGTCGGTCGTGAAGTTGACGGCGATCGCATCGGGATCGGAGAGCGCCTCCGCCTGGTCGCGGCCAAAGCCGATCGAATCGCGCATCGCGCGGCGGTGAGCGATCTGCTGAAAGCCGGAGAACGCGCCTGCCGCGATGAACGCGATATCCGCGGTCGACATGACGACGTGATCTGCGTACGAGCTGTGAGTCAGGTCGAGCGGAACCACGACCTCGCTCGCCTCGAGCATCTTGAGAAGCTCGCGCTGGACGCCCATGCCGGTGACGTCTTTGGTCGTGCCGGCGCCCGCGAAGATCGCGTTGTTCTGTCCGGATGCGATCTTGTCGAACTCGTCGAGGCAGACGATCCCGATCGACGCGAGGAGTGGATTCTCGTCGGCGGTGTGGAGCAGCCGCGTCAGGATCGTCGACGGGTCTTGGCCGACGTATCCGGTCTCGGAGTACGTCGTGATATCGACCAAGGCGGTCGGCAGCTTCAAGATCTTGCCGAACAAGCTCTCGACCAAGAACGTCTTGCCCGAGCCGGTCGGACCGACGAACAGAAAGTTCGATTTCCGTGGGAGCTCGGCGCGATCTACGCCATCGACGTAGATCCGCTTGATCCGCTTCACGTGACGATATGCCATCAGGCAGAGCGCTCGCCGGGCGTGGTCCTGGCCGCGGTAACCAAGCTCGTGGAGTGCCTGGAACATCGCCTGGGGCGATGGACAGGGCAGCTCGCGCACGAACTTGATGAAGTGCTCTAACCCCTGGCGGCGAACCTTACGGTTGGGCTCCATCCGACGACGAATTGTAGCCGTTCACATCGAGTTTGACCAATCGGTGTCACCTGGGGCCTAATCCGTGATGGTGACCACGGAGAGCCTCGTGCCCCCGTTCCTCGATGCTGCCCCGGCCTCCGTGCGGACGCAGCTTCAGGCGATCGCGGATCTGGACCGGCGGCTGTGGACGATCGTCGCCGAAGGCCGCGCGGTCTGGCCGGATTTTCCCCTGCCCGCCAAGGACCTAGTCGGGTTCATCGCGCGCCAGATCACGCCGGATCTTGCCGACGGTGCGCTCGACGGGCTGCGGCCGGCGGATCTCTATCTCGCATGTGCGTGTGCGGCGCGGATCACCGCGGCCATCAACGCCTTTGACCGCGACTACATGCGGGAGGTCGATATCGCGCTCGCACGGATGCGGATCGGCCCCCCGCGGCTCTCGGACGTCAAGCAACTGGTTCGGCAGCGCCTGTTCGTCGGAGGAGGAACCTCTGGTACTCCGACCAGCGCCGGCAAGATCGCGGAGTACGGCGGGCGCGGCGATCTGCGGCGCTGGGTGCGCTCGGTCGCGGTCAGGACTTGTCTCAACGAGCTGCGCAAGGGGAAGCGCGAGATCCTCGTGGACGACGAGAACATGATCGCGCAGCACGCGATCACCACGGATGATCCTGAAGTCGAGTACATGAAGCGGACGTACTCGAACGAGTTCAAGGCGTGCTTCGCGCAAGCCCTCGGCACGCTCGGAGCGCGCGAGCAAACACTGCTCCGCTATCACCACGTCGACGGCCTCAACATCGACGAGATCGGCGCGATCTACCGCGTCCATCGGGTCACCGCATTTCGCTGGCTCGAGAAGGCCAAAGACCAGCTCGTCAAGACGACGCTCGATAGCCTGCGAGCAAAGCTGAAGCTCCCAGCCGACGAGCTCGACTCGATCCTCAAGATGATTCGCAGCCAGATGCACCTGTCGCTGATTCGCCACCTCGGCGGACCGAGCGATAACGTCGCTGAAGACGCGATCGAGCTCGACGCCTCCGAGATCGAAGAGGTCGAGACCAAGTGAAGCGTGTCCGGCCCGAGATGGAGCGGGGCGAATTCACTTCGCCCCGCGGGGTAGCCGAGCTCGCGATCGCGGCCCTCGTGATCGCGGTCGTCGTGATGTTGATCGTGCCGCTCCCGCGGCCCCTCCTCGATGGGCTTCTGACGCTCAACATCGGCGTCGCCGTGCTGCTGCTCATGGCGTCGCTGTTCACGGAGTCGCCGCTGCGGTTCGCGTCGTTTCCGACGCTGCTCGTGGTGACGACGCTGTTTCGCGTCGGTCTCGAGGTCTCGACGACGCGGCTCGTGCTCGCCGATGCGGATGCCGGCAGCGTCGTGCGCGCGTTCGGATCTTCGGTGGTCTCCGGAAACCTGATCGTCGGGCTCGTCGTGTTCGCCGTGATCACGATCGTGCAGCTCGTCGTGGTCGCGCGCGGTGCCGAGCGAGTCGCCGAGGTCGCGGCGCGGTTCGCGCTCGATGCGATGCCCGGCAAGCAGATGGCGATCGATGCCGAGCTGCGGACGGGCTCGATCGATGCCGACACGGCGCGCAAGCGCCGCGGCGATCTCGAACGCGAGTCGCAGCTGTATGGCGCGATGGACGGCGCGATGCGGTTCGTCAAAGGCGACGCCGTCGCCGCGATCATGATCGTCGTGATCAATCTCGTCGGCGGGCTCGCGATCGGGATCGGTAGCCGCGGGATGACCGCCGGCGAGGCGATCCGGACGTACTCGCTGCTGTCGATCGGCGCCGGCCTCGTCGCGCAGATTCCGTCGCTGCTCGTCGCCGTCGCGTCGGGCCTGCTCGTCACGCGGGTCGCCAGCTCGGGTGACCGCTCGCTCGGCGAGGATCTCGGCACGCAGCTCACCGGCTCACCGCGCGCGCTCGCCGGCGCCGCGATCTTGCTGCTCGGCCTAGCGCTCGTGCCTGGGCTGCCGCTCGCGCCGTTCCTGTTGCTCGGCGGATTTGCCGCCGGATTCGCCGTGATCGCCGCGCGCGCGCGGCCTCGGGTCACGGCGACCCTCGACGAGCCTGGTCCGGATCACAGCAGGATCACACTGCGAGTCTCACCGCGCCTGCATGGATCGCTGGTCACGCGAAGCGTCGAGCTCCACACGATGCTCGCCGAGGTTCGCGCGACCGTTGGTTCGCGATCGGGGCTGCCGCTCGCTCCGCTCGCCGTCGCGCAAGATAGCGAGCTCGCGACCGATGAGCTCGCGCTCGCGCTCGACGGGACGCCGGTGGCGTGGTCGCGCGCGAGTGGCGATCCCGTCGCGGCCCTGCGCGACTGGCTGCCGAATGCGCTTGCGCAACTGGTTCCGGAGCTGATCGGCGTCGATCGCACCGCCGCGCTCGTCGACCAAGCCGCCGCACACTCACCGGTGCTCGTGCGCGAGGTCGTGCCGCGCATCGTGACGCTGCCCGTGCTCGCGGACGTCTTGCGCCAGCTCGCGCGCGAGCAGGTTCCGATCGATGACATCGCCGCGGTCCTCGAAGCAATCGCGCTCGCCCCCGCGCCGGCCGGCGGCTTCGCGGCACAGACGGTCCCCGCGCTCGTCGAACATCTGCGAGGGCAGCTTCGCCGCCAGATCAGCGCTCGCTGGGCTCCGCGCGGCCAGCTCGTCGTCTACACCGTCGACACGATGATCGAGGAGGCCGTGCGCACCGCGATCGATCGCCGCGATGGCGGCCAGGTCCTCGCCCTCGAGCCCG
This sequence comes from Myxococcales bacterium, assembly GCA_028287115.1. GTDB lineage: Bacteria > Myxococcota_A > Polyangia > Haliangiales > Haliangiaceae > JABFXX01. Next base: position 24,546 of record JAQBQF010000091.1, on the reverse strand, counting down.
CGATCGCGCACGACATCGTCAGTGCGGTCCGCAACAAGCTCGGCGACAAGCCCGCGGTGATTCTCGCCAGCGGCGATGTCCGCCGGCACCTGCGCAGCTTGCTCGAGCCCGAGCTCCCCGAGGTCGCGATCCTCTCCGCGCACGAGCTCGCACCCGGGACCTCGCTGACGACCGCCGGCCGGATCGACGTGGCGTGAAGGCGGTCGCCGCGCTCGCGGCCCGACTGCCTGGACCTTCTTTGTCCGATGTTTGCGTGCTTTGCGCCTTTGCGGCCAATCTGAGTCTGCTCGCGACACCGGCGTTCGCAGATCGCCCGTGGCACGGCAGCGTCGGCGCCGGCACGACGTTGCTCCTCACCGGTGACCGCGGCGATCGCAATCGCTACGAGCTCGAGGTCGACGTCGAGCCCGCCAGTCGGTTCGGCGCCCTGCTCGCCTGGCGCGGCTTCGATCACGATCATCACGGGCTTGCCTGCGCAGGCCTCGTCTATGAAGCCGGAGCGGCTCGCCCGCGCATCGTGGTCGATCTTCACGGCGACATCGGCGTCGATCTCGATCAGCGCGCACCCCTGCTCGGCGGCGGCATCCGAACGACGATCGCCGTGGTCGGGCCGCTCGGAGTTGCACTCGACTCGGGCGCGTACCTCGTGATCGACGGCGTCGAGAGCACCCGGCTCGCGCTGGCCGCAGGCGCGATGCTTGTCGCCCGCTGGTAAGCGGCGTTCACGATCTGTGGCGTATCCCCAGCACCCCACAGCGTAAGCCCGGTCGCGTACTTGTCCGTAACTGTTGTCGTCCTGTGACGGCCTTCACGTTGCACGAAGGTCGGACGCCGTCACTTGGGGAGAGCACATGCACTTCAATAGACTCGTTGCAGCAGCCATCACCGTTTCGACCATGCTTGCGGGCGCACGCGCCGCGCACGCCCAAGCGCAGGACTTCGAGCCGTTCCGGTTCGACTCCGGCCTGACCGGGACGTATGTCTCGTCGAGCGGGCGCGGTGGCTTTGGTGCGGTGTTCGAACCGAAATTCTTGCTCACGAATCAGATCGCGATCGGTGCGCGGTTCGAAGCGGCGGTGATGTTCGGTGGTCATATTGCGGCCGCCGGCGACAACGTCAGCATGAGCATGGCGGCCGCCGCGAACGTGCTCGCGAAAGGCGAGTACCTGGCGTCGACCGGCTCCGTGCGACCGTTTGTCGGGTTCGGCCTCGGCTTCTACACGATCGCCAGCCAGTCGATCTCGACCGGCATGGCGAGCGCGTCGATCGATCAGACGGGCGGGCGTTACTTCGGCGTCGCACCGCAGATCGGGATCGACCTCGGGCGGATGCGCTTGGCTGCGACGTACAACGCGATCCTCGGCGCGAGCATCGAGGTCCATCAGATGGTGGGAGGCGTGCAACAGACGTCGTCGTTCTCGCAGAACTACCTGACCTTCGAGATGAGCTTCCGGTTCGGTGGCGGTCGGCGTACGCCGGCGCTCGTGCCGGAGCCGATGCCGACACCCGTGCTGCCGCCTTCGGCCGCACCGCCGAGTGCCACGCCTGCGGCGCTGCCTCCCGCTCAGTGAGCGAGCTGCGTGCAGAGCGGTTCGATTCGCGGGTTCGGAGGATGCGGCTTCGGCGACAGCCCGAAACCCCAGCCGCATCGCGCGGCCGTCACGGTGCCTGTCTTGGCATCGAGTCGCGCGATCCCGGCAGCACTGATCACCGCGAGCGAATCATCGTCGGCCCAGAGCGCTTCGGTCATCGTCGGAATTTCGAGATTCCAGACGCGCTTGCCGTCGAGCGTGTAGAGCATGACGTTGCGTGCACCGACTTCGGCGACACGAGTCCCCGTCGGATCGGGCCAGAGCGTCACCGGCCCTTCCGTCGGCAGCACGCCGATCGCCTTGCCGTCGCTATAGATCCCGAGCTCGAGTCGGCCCGCGGGCACGTTGCGCCACACGTACGCGTGGCCCGCGGCGTCCGTCGCTGCGAGCGAGCCTTCGACGGTCACCGTCGAGGACGCCTGGTCGAGCGCGCGAGGATCGTGCAGCCACTGGATCGTGACGCGATCGCGCATCGTCACGCGCAAGATCTGAGCACCATTGGCGAGCTTGGGAGACACAGGCACGAGCTCGGTCTGCTCGTACGGTTTCGACTTGGGCAGCGTGCCGAGCTTCTCGAGCTTGTGCGTCGCGGGATCGAACCTGTCGACCTCGGGCGCCGCGTTCATCGAGAGCGTCAACAGATTCGTGCTCGGCTCGTACAGCAGGAGCTCCACCGACGTCAGGTTCGACCGTAGCTCGCTTGGCGTGCCGCGTTGCAGATCGAGCAGCATCAGCGCGGTCTTGCCGTCTTCCTTCGTCGCCTCCGCGAGCCACTCGGAGCCCCCAAGCCAGCGCAGCTCCGCGGGGCCGATCCCGGGCGGCGTCGGTACGCTCACGGTGCTCGCGACCTCGAGCGAGTGATCGAGGCGCATGAAGTCCGTCCCGATTCCGATCACGAGCTCGCCTGCGCCCGCGGTCCGCACGAGCTTCGGCGCCGAGAGCGCGTAACCGAGGTACTGGGTTGCCTTGGGCGTGACGACTTGAAGCTCGCCATCGAAGCCAACGAGGGCGAGCCCGCTCGCGACCGCCAGCACCGCGTGTGGTGCGTGCGCGCCGGTCGCGGGATTCGGCAACGCAGCGACCGACGAGGTCGCGCCAAATGTGAACGACGCGATCTGGGTCCCGCTCGGCCCGGCAAGCATCAGATGATTGTCATCGAGGAATGCCAGCTCGGTGGTATCGCCCGCTTCTTGCTCGGTCGGGCCGGTTCCCTTGTGCGCGGCGTTCGAGATCAGGATCTTGCGCGCGCCGGTTGCGGCGACGACCTCGATCGATGCCAGCCACTCACCGTTGGGTGAGATCGCGATCTCGCCGCCGACGCGCGGACCGACTTCGAGAACATTTCCCCACGCGAGCTTCGGCTCGAGCGACAGCGATCGCACGCGCCGGACACCTTCAACCGCGGTCTCGATCGCCGCGACCGCGACCTTGCCCGCCGCGGCGATCGCCACGACATGTTGACCCGCCTCCGTCTTGAGCAGGCTTTTCGGCGTGCCGTCGTCTCCGAACAGCACGAGCGTTTGATCTTTGCGCCAACCGAGCACGCCGGCCTCGGTCGCGACGATCTCCACGAACCCCGGTTCGATCGGCAGGCTGCGATGCGACCTCGTCTGGCCTCGGGCATCGAGCATCGCCACGATGATGCCGCCGGCCGCATCGAGCGCGATCACGGCATAGCCGTCGGCGCGCCGAGTGAATGCGAGCTCGCGAGCGTTCGGCAGCTGGACGAGCAGCGGCTCGCGCGTGCCATCGAGTGTCGGCCACAGGCGCGAGCCTCCGAGCTCGTCCGAGGTCAACGCCGCGGTCGCGTCTGGTGTGATCGCGACGATCTCGATCACGCCGCCGTGCGGCGCGGAGATCGCGGGCTTCGCGCTCGGCGTCGGCGAAGGCGCGCGCGGCGTCGGAGGAGCTCGAGGTGCATCGTGCGGACCCGCCGGCGCCGGCGCCGCCTGCATGAACGCGATGATGATGCAGGCCAGGCCCACGCGTGGAACGCTCGTACGCATCGGCGTCAATCTTCGCACACGGTCGGTGAGTGAAGACCGCGTCGCGATTTCCAACGCCGTTTCGCCGGGCGCCGCGACGAGCCTGCCCCTACGCCGCAACCTCCGGCTCATGCAGCCATTGGAAACGCATGGCACCCCCCGGTTGTTCTTAATGATCGGCGAGATCGGTGTCAGCGTGGTTACTCGTGGGTTTTCGAGTGTTTCCGTCAGGGTGAACAATTCCAGATCCAGATCGCTTTCTCGGAAATTGTTGTTGAGAGCAGACGCTCGCAATGTTTCAACCGTTAGGTGGCGACCAAGCGGGTGTCGGTCGCATTTGTGGAGGCAGTACAGATGGCGCTGGGTACAGTGAAGTGGTTCAACGATGCCAAGGGGTATGGCTTCATCAGCCGGCAGGATGACGGGAAGGACGTGTTCGTCCATTACTCGTCGATCACGGGCGAGGGGTTCCGTACGCTCAACCAAGGACAAACCGTCGAGTACGAAGAGGCGCAAGGCCCGAAGGGCTTGTTCGCCGCAAAGATCCTCAAAATGATCTGACGGGGGCGGAGCTTAGCTCCGCGATCGAATGGGAGCGGTGGGTATGGGGACTAACGCGCGAGCTGCGTCGCGCGATACTCGCCGGACTTGGTGCGCGTGAGCACCACCGCGAAGGATTCCTTCGCCGTGCGGACTTGCAGCACGACGTTGCCATCGGGCAACGAGCCGCTGCCGCTCGAATACTCGTTCGGTGACAGCAGCTTCCAGTCCTTCATGGGTCCGGACTCGACCACGAGCCCGCTGTACATCTCTTTGAGGTCGCCGGCGGTCTGCGCGGCGATCTGACCGCCTGCGTAGAACGGCACCGTCGAGTACTTCACGAGCTTGTCGACCGCGGCGGTTGCGAACGCGCTGACCCACAAGTTCGCCGCGAACAACGCCTGCTTGTCGGTGATCGACGAGTCGGGCGAGACCTTCTGCTTCGCGAGACCGTCGTCCGGGGTGACCGTCTTGTCGCCGACGGGCGGTAGTGTTTTCCGCTTGCCGGGAACGTGCGCCGTGTTCTTCACCATCGCGCCGTCATCGAGCACACCGACGCCGCCATCGTCGGCGACCTCGGTGAGGATGTAAGGCTCGACGTTGAACGTGCCGCACTGGCGCCAGTTGCGATAGAAGCCCCATCGCAAGTAGATCCGACCGTCGACGGAGCGAATCGCTTCCGGTGTCGCTTCGTACGGGCCGCCCGAGATGATGGTGTCGACCGCGGCGACGTCGAACTCGGTCTTGCCCGACGTCTTCGCGATCGTGACCTTGTGGACGGTGCCATCGGGATTGACCGAGACCTCGAGGTTGACCCACAGGTTCGGATCGTTGAGCGGATAATCCGAGCCCTTGTTGTCGAGCTCCTCGAGGAAGCCAAAGCCCCACAGCTCGTGGATCCGGCGATGCATCCGCGCGATGTACAGCGCGTACGGATGCGCCCGCGTCTTGAGCGCCGTCTGATTACCGGTGCGCACGTCGGGGACGAAGTTCTCGAGCGAGCTCTTGATCGCGTCGAGCTTGCGCTCCCAGCGGCCCTTCTTGCTCGACATCTTGCGCGCGGCGACCTGACGCTCGTCGTCGACCTTCTCGCGACCCATGATGCGCTCGTAGTCCTGGAACGCCATGTCGGTGTTGATCCCTGGCAGCCCGCGCTTTCCGATCTTCTTGCCATCACCTTGCTCGGTGATCCGACCGCGGCCACCGATGCCGCGCATCGACAGGACACCGGGAGTCTGATCGCCCGTGCCTTCTTCGCCGTTCCTACCGCCTTCGCCCTGAATGCCGCCCTTGGCGACTTCCTTGTTGCCCGAGTGATCGGTCTCCTTGAGTCGCTGGTCGGTGGTGGCCTTGGTCTCTTCGAGTTGACGGATCTTGTCGTCGGGCCCGCCGATCTCTGCACTCGTGTGATCGTCGCTCTCCTTCGAGGCCTCGCTCTTCCCTTCCGACTCTTTGTCGAGGTTGGTCTTGGTCGCGCGCGTCTCTTCGGCGACGTCGCGGTTCTTGTCGCTGAGGAACTTCGCGTCGTCGGGCGCCTTGTCGACGATGTTCTTGTCCTTGACCTCGACCATCGTCATGTTCGGCGGCGGCTGAACAGGCGGTGGTGGCGGTTTCTTCTCGGCCGGTTGCGGCGGTGGTGGTGGTGGCGGCTTGATCAGCTTCGGCGGAGGCGGAACATTGATCGCGACCTCGATCGGCTTCTCCTCGAGCTTCTCGGCGTCGATCGGCGACGGCGGCGGTGTCGGTGTCAGCGGCTTGATCAGCTTGTCGAGCGCTGCCGGATCCGCGAAGGCGACGTCGATCTGCTTGGGCTGGACGCCGAACTCGACGAGCACGTCGGTGTCCGCGTGCATCGTCAGCGCACAATCGCGAACGTCGCCCCGGAGCGCCGCGGTCACCGCATCTTCGGCCGTGCAGCTCGCGAGTGGATCGCCCAGCCACGGCACGAGTGGTTTCGGCGTGCGCATCGGATACTGGCGATAGCCTCCGAACGTCGAGCCATCGCCGAGCACCGCCGACAACTTGATCGATGTTCCGGGAGCGAGCTCGATCGCACAGCGCGGTTGCGAGCAGCGGAGGAACGGAGCGGATTCGCCATCGCGCGTCGCGATCACCTGTCCGTCGCCAAGGCCATCAAGCCGGATCGTGAGCCACGGCTTTGGAGCCGGACGCGTCACCTCGTACGTGACGATCGCGGTTCCTTGTGCGGTGGCGGAGAAGACGAGTGCGGGAACCCAGAGCCAGCGGCGGCGATATGCGCGCGTGCGTTCCACCGGCCCTGAGTTTGACATAGCCGGAGCCGATTGCCGTTGCCCGAAATCGCCAGTGCGAGCGGGCGTCTAGGCACGAACGAGCAGCATTCAGAGCTTCCTGTAGACGCCGACCACGATCCCGATGATGTCGACCGACTTGAAGTCGGCGCGGCGCACGATGATCGGCATCATGTTTTGATTTGCCGGCTGGAACCGAATCTTGTCGCCTTCGGGGTAGTAGCGCTTCACGGTCGCCTCACCCTCGATCATCGCGACCACGATGTCGCCGGAGCGCGCGGTGGGCGTCTTCTTCACGAACACGTAATCACCGTCGAAGATCCCGTCTTCGATCATCGACTCGCCGACGATTCGAAGCCCGAACACTTCGCGATGGCCGCCGATCAAGACGCGATCGACACGCACAGTATCCGACACGTTCTCGACCGCGAGGATGGGAGTTCCGGCGGCGACCCGACCGAGGATCGGGATCTCGGCCATGTCGTCGTCGTTGCTGACGAGCTGAACATCACCAGTGCCTTGCGCGATCCGCGATCGCATCGGCACCAGCTCGCCATTGCCGTCCGGCAACACGGGGCGCATCGCGCGCGACTTGAGGTCTTCGCGCCGGAGGTGGCCCTTCTTCTCGAGGGCTTTCAGGTGGTCGTTGACGCCGTTGGTCGAGCGAATGTGGAAGTGCTCGCCGATCTCTCGCAACGTCGGGGGAAAACCACGATCCACGATCGAAGAAGAAATGAAATCGAGGATTTCCCGCTGACGTAGAGTCAATGCTTCGGCCATGGCCACCCTTTGGGTACTGAACGCATTGACGGTACTGAACGCATCATCACCATGTCAATTTTTTCTCCAATATTTCGGGCAGATTTGACGCTCGAGCCCGCCGACCGGAGACGATCTCGGTGGTGAACGTGCTCGTGCTGGCCGCCGGAATCGCCGCGCTGACCTCGGCGCTCGATCGAGGTGATCTCGACGAGGTCGCTCGCAAGGGCGCCCTCGCAGGGCCGGTCGTGGTCGAAAAGGCGCTCGGCGGAACCACACGCTCGCAGGTGCTCGCCGGGATCGTCAGCGCGCCCGGCGTTGAAGATCGCGCGGAGCTGTTACCGGCGCTCGCGCGGATCGCAGCCGGTCCCGATCGCCGCACGGCGATTCCGGCCGCTCGCGCCGCCGCCGCGATCGCACGCGAGCTCGCGCATCACGACCTGCCCGATGATCTCGCGCCCGACGACCTCGCGACCTGGCGCGCACAATGGAGCACGCTCGCGCTGTCCTCCGATCACTTCGTCGAGGTCCGCGTGCACTCGCTCGATGTCGCGTCCGCACTCGCTCGCGTGATCGATCCTCGTGAGCTCGGCTTCGATCGCGCGCTGCTCACCGATCCCGATCCGGACGTCCGCGCCGTCGCGACCGCGCTCGCCCCCTGACGGAGCCCGCAGACGATCGAACGACGATGCACCACTGATCGATCCACCACGACCTCGAACCCAGATCAACCGCCAAGGCGCAGAGGCGCCAAGACAGATCCAAGCGGTCTTTGATCGGACAAGTCATGGATGTCCACGCGGCGTCATCCATTCAATGGATGATCTCTTACTCTGACCTCGGCGCCTCTGCGCCTTGGCGGTTCGTCCGATCCGGCGTCTCTGATGCGTACGAAATCTGCCCGGGTTTGCGCCTTCGCGGTCGGGTTAGCGCAGCGGGCGCGATTCGCCGACGTCGAGGATCCACAGGCGATCATCCGGCAAGCCGCGCTCGGCCCACAGCGCCCGTAATCGCTCGGGCGGCTCGCCGATCGCTTCGTCGGTGAGGCGAAACGTTCCCCAGTGCATCGCGAGCAGGTTGCGTGCGCCGAGTGCCTGATAACCGCGCAGCGCTTCATCGGGATCGATGTGCTGCGACGCCATGAACCAGCGCGGTGAGTACGCACCGATCGGCAGCATCGCCCAGTCGATCGGCCCCATCCGCGCGCCGATCTCTGCGAAGTGATCGCCCCACGCCGTGTCGCCCGAATGGTACGCGACGCCTTCGGGACCCCGCACGACGTAGCCGCCCCACAACGTGTCGTTGCGATTCCACGGCGAGCGCATCGACCAGTGTCGCGCGGGCACGAGCGTGATCTCGAGTGCGCCCACCTTGTGGGTCTGCCACCAGTCGAGCTCGACGATGTTCGGATGCCCGAGCTTCGCGATCCGGGCGCCGTTGCCGAGCGGCACGATGTACAGCGGCGCGGGCCCGAGCCTGGCGAGCGTCGGCAGATCCATGTGGTCGCGATGATCGTGCGTGACGAGCACGAGATCGATCGGTGGCATCGCCTCGAGCGCGACGCCTGGAGGCACGAGCCGCGTCACGACCCCCGACAGCGCGCGCGACCACACCGGATCGGTGACGGCGACCTGCCCTCCGAGCCTGAACGCCCACGTCGCGTGGCCGATCCACACCGCGCATGGCTCGCCACTCGCGAGCGCTGCGGCGCCGCCGTCACGCGCACCGGGGCGCACCGCATCGAGCGCCGCGAAATCGTCGCGCCGCGGATCGCTCCTGCGCAGGACCTTCCACTTGAGGATGTCGCCCGACCCGCGGATCGGTTGGGTCGCGCGCTCGTCGAACTTGCCCATCTCAGAGGCCGAAGGCTTGGCCGACGCTCGCGTAGGCGGTGCGTCGAAACTCCACGACTTCACCTGCGGCCGTGAGCTCCGCGAGCGTCATCGTGTGGTTCTCGGGGACGAACAGGCGATCCCAGCCGAGGAAGTGCGGCCCCGCGGGCTTGTCGGCGATCCGGCCTTTGCACGTCGCGGCGATGACTTGAATCTCGCCGCCCGCGCAACGCACCGCGACGCTGAGGTGCATCTGTGCCGGCGTCTCGCGCCACCACTTGCAGAACCGATTCTCGTTTCCGGAATCGAGCTCGAGACGCAAGCTCTTGCCGTCCATCGTCTGGAGATCGACGGCCTCTGCAAAGCAGCCGCTCGCGACCGCATGCGCGAGCACCTTGTCGCGCGCCTTGGTCTCGGGGTCGGGAGCCGCGGTCGCAAAGCCGGTCTGCAGCGGCTCGATCACGAGCTCGAGTGTCGGGACGATCAGCTTGATCTCGGCCGCTCGCAGATCGTTGCCATCGATGAAGATCACCGCCACACGCGGACCCTATCAGAACGGCGTCGCGACTCCGAGGTGCACCGCCAGCTCGTCCTGAAAATCGCTGAAGTCGTAGAGCTCGACGGAAGACTTGATCCGAATTCCCGACTTGAGCTTCACGGCGACGCCGGCGGTGTAGCGAAAGATCCGGCTGTACGAGCTGAGCGGGCTTGCGGCGAGCACGTTGCCGTCGCGACGCAGGCCATCCCAGCGCGCGATCAAGCTCGTGCTCCCGACCGGCAGCTCGCCCTCGACATAGAACCCGTCTTTGAGGAACCAGTCGTCGAACTTGCCGTTCGCGCCGGGACCGTACTTGAACGTCGTCGCGGGGTTGTCGCCGAGTGCCATCTGGGTGCGCCGGATCAGATACTCCGCGCGCAGATAGGCGCTGCCGACCTGCAGGACCGCGTCACCGCCGGCGATCATGAAACCGAGCTTGCGTTCCGCGTCGTAGTGACCTGCCATCCCCGAGGCGCCGACGACCAGGATGCTCGAGTCGGTGAGATCGATCGACCCCGAGATCCGCGCGCCGAGCGACGGCTCCGAGTTGTTATCGACGTAGTACTGCGACGGCGATCGCGATTCGACGAAGTCGAAGTCGACGGCATCGGGCGTCCCTTTCGGCCCGCTGACCGCGTAGACGGCATAGTCGAGCTGACCTCCGTCCATGAAGTGCGTGCCCGCGACCTCGATACCGTTATCGACCCACGGTGCGGGCAGGATCCCTTCGTTCCAGTCATTGCGGCGGATCATCCGGCCCATGTCGTAAGGCAGCGGCTTGTCACTCGTCAGGTGGTTGGCCGGATCGTGACGGAGCGGGAAGCTGCCGAACGCGGGCGTCATCCGGCCGACCTTGATGCGCAGCTCGTCGGCCGCGCGATATTCGACGAACGCCATCCCCGCTTCGAACCCGTGACACGCGAAGCAGACCTTGACGCTCGCCGAGAAGTCTTTGCTGAAGTCTTTGGTCAGCTTGAGTGACAGCTCGACCGTGGCGCCATCGAGCGTCGTGTCGCGCGCGTGCCTGTCGGTCGGCACGCTCAGGTAGTCGAGCTGGAGCGAGCCCGCGAACGTGCGGCCGCTCGAGCTGTCGTCGGCCCGACTCTTCGCGGTGCCGAGGAGCATCACGAGTGCGAGCACCACGAGAACGATCGAGCGTTGGCTAGTTGTCACGCGCGCCTTCGAAGATCCAATCGCGCAGGAGCAGGTCGTCCAAGGTGGTGAGAAACGTCGAGCTGTCACGCGGCATCCGCAGCCCGAACGGCGGGGTCGGGCTGACCTTCTGGACGATGACGCTCTCGCACGGTTGGCCATTGAGGATGACGTTCGTGCCGCCCTTGGCGCCGCCGATTCGCAGCGTCGTATAGGAGGCCATGTCGAGCTTGCCATCCTGTTTGCCCGCGCCGCCACCCGAGTGGCAGCTCTTGCACTTATAACGAACGAAGATGCCGTTCATGATGTCGGTGCTGAAGCTGACGTCGTGTGCCGGATCGTGGTCGACATCGCAGGATCCGAGCATAGCCGCGTCGGGGCACGCCGCGCCTTGACAGGTCGTGGGCGCGGTCCCCGCGGGCCCGACGTCCGGCCCGATCGACTTGATGCACCCGGTGGCGACGAGCGCGACCGCCGCGAGCATGCTTGTCGCCGTCATAGCTTTGCAGCAAATGACACGTGGACGACCACGGTCACGTCTCCGACGTCAGGTGCCGACTCGGTGCGAACCGCGGCGAGCGCGGCGGCAACACATCCGCTCGCACTCCCACCCGACGCGCCGACGCCCTGCGCGCGGCGGGACTCGCCGATCGTGAGGCGCGCGGTGATGTGCTCGGGTTGTTTGGGCATGCACCGCTCGATCGACGACATCGTACGGCGCACGGCACGCTCGACATCCGCTTCGGGCAGCGATCCGTGCACGTCGACGCCGACGAGAGATGCCCGAAGCTCGACGGGCTTCGGCGGCGGGATAGGTGGTGCGGGAACCGGAGGAACGGGCGGCGGTGCTGCGACCAGGACCGGATCTTTCGGCGGATCTTTCGGCGGGATCACGGTGACTGCCTCTACCGGAGGCGCTGGGACGGCGACCACGCGCCGAGGCGGCGCCTTGTGCTTGGTGCGTGGGCGCTGCTTCGGTTGCGCGGGCGGATCGAGTTGCGGTTCCGCGGTCGGATCGGCCGCGCTGATCGCATCGGGTGCGACGACCGGCGTTGCGGCGACGGGCGCGACGACCGGCGGTGCGGGTACCGGCGCGACGACCGGCGGCGCGGGCGCGAGCGCGACCGCGACCGGCGACGGCGAAACCTGCGCGACCGGATCCGGCGTTCGAAGCAGCCTCCGTACCGCCAGGCTACCGGCGGCCGCCGCCGCGAGCGCGACGATCGCCGCGGGCATGAGCCACGACCGCGGGCGTTTGATGATCCCAGTCGCGTCGGTGACGTGCGATGGGTCGGCGATCTGAGCGAGGACCCGGATCACCGCCCGTGCGGTTTCCGGGCGCTCGTCGACGCGCCGTGACAGGAGGCTGACGAGCAGCGCGTCGAGCTCGTGCGGAATCCGAATGTCAGGCGCGCGCGCGCGAATGGGCATCGCATCGCGATGGGCTTTCGCCGTCGCGATCTCCATCGCGGTGCCTTCCCACGGCAGCTTGCCGCCGGTCAGCATCTCGTAGATCGTCATCCCGAGCGAAAACAGATCCGCGCGGTGATCGAGCGGCTTGCCCGCCATCTGTTCGGGCGCCGCGTACGCCGGTGTGCCCATCGCCATCCCTGTGCTCGTCAGTCGTCCCTCGCCTTGCGGCTCCTGGCTCATCACCAGGCCGAAGTCGGTGAGGCGTGGCACCTCGCCTCCTTTCGAGGACTTCACGACCAGCACGTTGTCGGGCTTGAGATCGCGATGAACCAGCCCCGCTTCGTGCACGTACGCGAGTCCCTCCGCGATTGCCCGCCCGATCTCGACGACCCGCGGCCACGGCATCGGGCCGCGATCGAGGATGTCGGTCAGCACCTCGCCATCGACAAAGTCCATCGCGATGTACGGCAAGCCGCTCGGAGTCGCGCCAAAGTCGACGACGCCGACGAGGTTTGGGTGATCGAGCTTGCTCGCGATCTGCGCCTCCTGCACGAACCGCTTGCGCATCGAGGCGGTCGCCGCGACATCGCCGAGCAAGACTTTGATCGCGTAGTGCTTGCCCGGGAGGTTCGCGTGATGTGCGCGATAGACGCGGCCCATGCCGCCCTCGCCGATCAGGTCGTCGATCACGTAGTTATCGATCCGCTTGCCGACCAGCGGGTCGCCGGTCGTCATCACGATCTCCGCGCCGTCGTTAGGGCAGCGCGGATAATCCTTGTGATAGATCGCGCCGCACTGCGAACAGCACCAGACGGCCTTCGCCTGGTTCACGGTAACCACGTCTGGATCGTACGTCCGATCGCCACCGAGTGAAAGACCGCGTCACTATGCAGGATCGGTACACCTACTCGATGATGACGCGGTCGCTGCCGCCCCTTCCGAAGGTTTCGGGCATGTACATCTCTTCGGCCTTCGGCGGCGGAACGATGAATTCGCCCGGGGTGGTCGCGCGCGCCACGTAATCGTAGTTATGCACGCCTTCCCACAGTAATGCCGCGAACGCTTCGATCCGTTCGTCGCGCATGTTCTGGTGCTCGTACCAGGGTCCATACCACCACCAGTACGCGCCTCGAGACTTCTGCTCGTTCGGATCGGACGGGATCGGTCCGGTCACGGCGAGCTCGGGGTTCATCGCTTCGAGGCCGGCCGGCATCGGGTCGACGAGCGCGACGTGATACCGCCGATTCTCGTTGACCATCGTGATCCGGACGCGCACGCGTGCACCCGCCTTGATGTGCCACTTGCCGTCCGGTGCGCGCGCAACGTCCTTGGGATCATCGATCGCTTCGTAACGCCGCTCGACCACAAAGCCGTAGTCCGCCGGATCGAGCTTCAAGCTCGCGGGCGCATACCGCATCCCGACCCGATAGTAGAGCCGGCCCGCGCCGTCTTTCTGGATCGTCAGATCGCTCTGCTTGCTGCGGTCGTGCGCCGCGACATCCTTCATCGCGATGTCGATCTGGTGGTACTCGGTCGTCCGGCCTTTGAACGTGTGGTCGCCCGCGTAATCGTTGCCGAGCCACACGCGCGCGACGAAGTCCGGCGTCGTCTTCTCGTAGGTGTGGAAGTACAGATCGAGCGCGAGCAGGATGAACGCGTTCTCCTGCGTGTCGAGCCAGCGTCCTGCCTTGCGGTGAGCGAGCAGCCCCGTGACGAGCTTCGGGATCAGATCCAATCCCGGTTGCTCTTGGATCAGCGACTCGAGCATCACACCGTCGACGCGGCGATCGCTGCCGAGGAGCAGGTAGTTGCCATCGCCGTAGCTCGTCGTGAAGTTCGCGGCGCCCGCGGTCTCGGAGACATGGTTCATGGCGTAGCGAACGATCGCAGCGCGCTCGTCGGCTGCGCCTGCATTGCCCGCGAACAGCCCGAGCAGCCAGCCTGCGGTCTCCATCGTCATATGGGCGAGGCCGGCTTCGCGAAACAGTGCCTTGCCCTTCGCGATGTCGAGATCGCCCATCTGCTTGCGCGTGTAGAGCGCGTACGCGCTGATCGCCCAGCGGACCTCTTTCGGATAGAACCACGGGTAGTAATTCTCGATGTGCTTCAGGTACGGCTTGCTGCTGTCGAACAGGTTCTGCGGCACCGAGAAGCCTTTTGCCTTCGCGTGCACGAGCGCGTTCGTGACGAAGACGCTCAGGTACGGCTCGCTCGGAAAGCCGCGATCCCAGTACGCATAGCCGCCGTCGTAGTTCTGCATCTGCGACAAGTGCTCGACGTCGACATCGACGCTGTGCTCCATCGCCTGCGCGCTCGGCATCTGCTTGGTCTTGAAGGCGGCGAGCACGTCGCGAAGCGCGGCGATCGCCAGGATCCGCGACGATCGCTGCTCCGAGCACTCGTACGGGTAATGCACGAGATAGAGCAGCGCGTCGGTGAGCGACTGGAGATTCGTCGATGCCGTCGTTACCTCGAGACCGCCGAATTTCTCGACGACCTGACCCGGCAGTGCGACCGGCTGCTTCACCGCGCCTTGATCGATCACGCCGTAGGTCGCGAACGCTTCGGTCGTCGCCGGCGTCCACACCGGCAGCGCGACCTCGGCCGCATCGGTCCTGTCACCCACCGCGGCGATCACCTGGAACCGTGCGGTCCCCGCGAGGTCGGCGGCCGCAGGGAATTGCACCTCGACGCGATCGTTGGCGGGCACCGAGACTTCGCGGCCCGCGCCGTCGGTGATGAACGCGTTCGTCGCACGCACCGCGACCTGCACGGTCATCGGCGAATCGGTTTGGTTCTGCACGATGACCGGCAGCCGGAACGTGTCGCCGAAGTTCAAGAACCGCGGTGGGCTCGGCCGCACCATCAACGGCAGTCGTGCGATCAGCGAGCTCTCGCCTTTGCCGAATTGCTTGTCGCCGGCGGCGACCAGCGCGACGATTCGATAGCGCGTCAGGTTGTCGGGGACCTTGATATCGACGACGGCTCGTCCGGCCGCATCGGTCTTGATCGCGGCGGAGAACGCCGCGAGGGGGTTGAAGTTCGACCGCACCGCGATCGCGGGTCGAGTGTCCTGCGGGCCCGGCGCCGAGGGTTTCTGCTTGTACTTGCCGCCGTCGTCGCGATCGAGCAGTGCGACCGTCTTGTCGGCGATTACCAGCTCCTTCTCTTCCGCCGGTGCAGCCATGGCGGACATCTCGGTGTCGGCCGTCGCTCGACGATTGCCTCCCATCCCGGCGCCGCGCCGCATCATGCCGTTCGCCGAGGGCACGACCACCTTGGGCTTCGCGAGCTTGACGTACGCGCGCGGCTGGAAATCGCGCGCGTCGGTGCCGCGCTGGGGATAGAACGCATCGATCGGGTTTGGGAAGTCGTACGCCGCGAGCGACAGGATCGCTTCGTCCACGACGACCACCGCGGCTTCCGCGTTTGCGACCGGCTGCCCCGCCGCATCTTTGACTTCGACGGCGATCTTCGCATGCTCTCCCGGTGCGAGCTTCGGCACGCTGGGCGATGTCGTTACCGTCAGCGTGCGTTGCTTCGGCGGTACCGGCAGGTTCAAGGTGCCGACCGCATACGCGGGACGCTTCGGTAGCTTCGGATCCGGATCGCCTTTGTCATCGGTGCGCGCGGCCATGCCGACCAGATCGACCTGGACGTAGAGGTTCGGCACCATCGCTTCCGTGATCGGCACGGTAATGACCTTGGTCGGTCCATCGATCGTGATCCGCTCGGTCTTGACGATGCCGCTGCGCCGCCAGCTCACGATGCCCTCGGCAGGATAGAACGGCGCCTGGATCAGCACCTCCGCGGTGTTCCCGGCGCGGTATTCCTTCTTGTCCGGAATCAGCTGCACGAGCTCTTGCGAGACCTCGCGCGCGGGCGGATTCGCACCACCGGACACCCAGAACGTCAGCTTCGTCAGGTTCGGCCGACCTCGCGAGTCGATGATCGACGCGGTGATCTGATAGGTGCCGCCCTCCTTGGTCTGGAACGAGCACGGCACCGGGTCCTTGCTCGCCGTCACCGTGCACGACTGCGGATCGACTTCCTTCGTCGCGTACTTGCCCTTCTTGTATTCCCAGTCGAGGCGAACCGCCTCGAGGTCGATCTTCGCGCCGGTCACCGCTTTGCCGTCGAGGTCGACACCGATTACATCGACGTCGAACGGTTTGCCCTTCTCGACGAACGGCTTCTTCGTCTTGACCCCGACGTACAGCGACGACGGATGCACGATCATCGTCGATGAAGCGGACCACGCCTGGCGATTGAGGTCCGTGACGCTCGCGTTCGCGGTCACCGACATCGGCATCGCCGGATTGACCGACAAGAAGTCCATGTGGAGGATGTGAGCTCCGGTCGCGTCGGTCTTCGATGCCAAGCTCCAGGTCTTCGGCGGCGTATTGCGCGCGGTCGACTCTTCGTCGTACCAGCCCCGATAGCCCCACCACGGCTGCCAGTTGCCGAAGATGAAGTCGTCGCGGTTGGGCGGCGTGAAGTTGGTCTGGCTCGCGGTGACGTACCAGTTGAGCGCGGCGCCTGCGAGCGGTCCACCGGAGTAGTACTTCGCGTCGACCGTGACGTCGCCGTCATCGCCGACGATGAAGGGACCCTGACTCGCGTGTGCCGAGACTTCGAACTCCGGCCGGCGGAACTCCTCGATCTGAAACCGGTGGTTATAGCTGCCGCCGGGCGCGACGAACGCGATGTTCGCGTAGCCGAGGTTCGGTGTTTTCGGCAGCGAGAACTTCGTATCGAAGCCACCGAGCCCGCTCACCGCGGCCTTGCCGTCGGCGATCTTGACGCCGCGTGAGTCGGTGACCGTATATGTGACCTCTTTGTCGGCGTCGCCGATTCCGCCGACGTCACCGTTCTTCGCTTGATCGACGAGCCGCAGCCAGCCCTTGAGTGTGACTTCCTCGCCGGGCTTGTACATCTTGCGATCGTCGACGACGTACCAGGCGAGCGACTTGTTGCGCGTCTGCTTGATCCACGTGCCGTACTCGCTCCAGTAGCCTTGGTTCTCGGTGAGCATCGCGATGTCGTCACCGCGTTGCGCCGTCAGGTAGTGGTTGCCCTTCGGGCCGGAGGGTCCGAGCGGCAGCGTCGCCATGCCTTTGTCATCGGTGGTCGCCTTGATCCCCATCGGATGGATCTCGAGCGCGACGTTCGCCGCGGGCTTGCCAGTGCCAAGCTCGCTCGCGAACGCGATCAGGTTATCGGCATCGACGTACGCGTCGACCGCGAGCTTCGTCGACTGCACCCACGCGATCATCCGCGGCGGCTCGTAGTCCTGCTTCCACGGATACGGCTCGACGACGGCGATCGCGTGCCCGAGCCCGCTCTTGGCGAGCGCGGCCTGGAGATCGAGCGACGTCTCGACGAGCTCGTTGTGGCCCTTGGTGGTCATCACGAGCGTGTCGAGCTTCTTCGTGCCGGGCATGCGCGGTGGGTGATCGTGATTCCACTGCTCGGACATGTACTTGATGTACGCGTCGTAGTCGCTAGTGCCGACCTGGTAGAGCTTGACCTTGAGCTGATCGTAGTTGGTCGAGAAAAAGTCGAGGGTCGGCTTCGGCGCCGCCGGATCGAGCACGACCATGCCTTCGGGGCCGTAGAACGTCGGATACGCATCTCCGACGGAGAATTCGTGGGTCTCGGGTTTGCCGAGCGCCTGTCCGAACTCGTCCTTGACCGTGCCCGCGACGACGACCTTGTACTTCGTGCGCGCCTTCGTCATGCCCTGAACAAGCAGGTTCGAACCTTGCTCGATGATCTTCACGTTCGGGATCTCCGGCGTGATGCTGATCATCTGATCGTCGAACTTCTCCTCGTCGAGCTGGTTGTTGAGCTGGAACACGAACGGCGATCCCGGCGGGCACTCGCTTCCCCAGTTGCACCGGGCCTCGAGGACCTTCAGCGGCGCGTACGTGCGAAACGAGAACGACTGCGGGTTCTTCGTCTTGTTCGGACCCTCGAGCGACGCGGTGCCCGCGTCGACCGTTACCGTGATCACCGAATCCCTCGGGAACGGCTGCACCGTGCGAAATGCGAGCCAGCGCCCGGTCTTCTCGTCACTCTTGGCGTTGGCGACGGTCGCCTGCAGCCGCTTGTCCTGCTCGATCTCGGCGGCATCGAGAAGCCGGATCTGCAGCGCTGGCTTGGAGTCCCAGCCAGCGCCCGCAACCGTGACGTGGATCGTCGACAGCACGGTCTGCGGATCGATCTTCTGATCGAACAGTATGAACAACGGCACGTCGAGCCTCTGCGACGCATAGTCGCTCGGGAAGTCCGCGATCAGCTTCGGCGCCGGCGTCTCGAACGTGAACTTGACGCCGGACCTCAGCACGCCACCCTGGACGCTCTTCGTGCCGGCGGGCACCTCGACCTGGTAGTTCGTCGCCTGCGGAAATCGGATTTCGGGGTCGAACAAGATCGTGCGCGTCCCGATCCACCGCCACTTGCCCTTCGGCTGCGGCGTCAGCTTGACGGGCGTGGTCGTGGCCGCGTCGGATTGCGAGGTCACCGCGACCATCGGCTGGCTGAACGTCACCGACAGCTCGGGCGCCAGCGGCACTTCGCCTTTCGGCATGAAGCGCAGCACTTCGAGATCTTTGCCGGCGTCGTTTGCGGGCGGCGGCAACAAGCTCGACGGTGGCGGCGGGAAGCTGTCCTTGATCGTCTCGCCGGTCCGCGGCGGCGGTTGCGATCCGGGCCGCAGCGCGAAGCTCTGTGTATCGGTCGCATCCGCGGCGATCGGATTCGCGCGTCCGAGGAGCGCTTGCGCGGCGACATCGCTCAGCTTCGTCGCGGGCGCGAGCTTCGTATGATCGAACGCCGGCTTGCCTTGCGTGCCGTTCGACACCGCGAGCTCGAGCCCGGGCGGCAGATCTTTCGCGTTGTACATCGGCCGCGGCTTGGTCGGCTGCGCTGCAGTGGTGTCGTCCCCACCAGTCTGCGTCTTCTTGCTTCCGCAAGACGTCGTGATGAACGGCAATAGAGTGGCGAGCGCGAGCGCGCGCGTCCGAAGCGAACGATGTTTCACAGGGTATCTCCTCATTCAACGATCACGCGATCACTACCACCACGACCGAATGTCTCGGGCATGTACATCTCCTCCGCTTTCGGCGGCGGAACGACGAAGTTTCCAGGCGTCGTCGCGCGCGCGACGTAGTCGTATTTGTGGACGCCTTCCCAGAGCAGCGACGTGAATGCCTCGACGCGCTCGTCGCGCATGTTCTGATGGTCGTACCAGGCGCCATACCACCACCAGTACGCACCACGCGCCTTCTGCTCGTTCGGGTCCGCTGGAATCGGTCCCGTGACCGCGAGCGCCGGGTTCAGTGTCTCGAGGCCGGCGGGCAGCGGATCGACGAGCGCGACCATGTAACGCCGGTTCTCGTTGATCATCTCGAGCTTGACGCGCACGCGTGCGCCCGCCTTGATGTGCCACGAGCCATCGGCCGCGTGCGTCACGTCGTTCGGATCGTCGACGCCTTCGTAACGGCGGAGTACGACGAACCCGTAATCTGCGGGCTCGAGCTTGAGGCTCGCAGGTGCGTAGGTCATGCCGATCCGGTAGTAGAGGCGGCCTTTGCCGTCCTTCTCCAGTGTCAGATCGGAGCGATCATGTGACGCGACATCTCGCATCGGGATGTCGATCTGGAAGTAGTCCGTGGTCCGGCCCTTGAACGCGTGATCGCCGGCGTAGTCGTTGCCGAGCCACGCGCGCGCGACGAAGTCCGGCGTCGCCTTCTCGTAGGTCTGGAAGTACAGATCGAGCGCGAGCAGGATGAATGAATTCTCCTGCGTGTTGAGCCAGCGCCCTGCCTTACGATGCGCGAGCAGGCCGGTGACGATCTTCGGAATCAGATCGCTATCGCGTTGCTCCTGGATCAACGACTCGAGCATCACGCCGTCGACGCGGCGATCCGACGACAACAGCAGGTAATTGCCGTCGCCGTAGCTCGCCACGAAGTTCGCCGCGCCCGCGGTCTCGCTGACCCGGTTCAGCGCGTGGCGCACGATCACCTTGCGCTCGCCGGCGGCCGCTTTATCACCGGCGAACAACCCGAGCAGCCAGCCATCGGTCTCCATCGAGACCTTGTCGACGCCGCCGGCTTCTTGGAGCAGCTTCTGGCCCTTCGCGATGTCGAGATCGCCGAGTTGCTTGCGCGTGTAGAGCGCGTACGCGCTGATCGCCCAGCGGACTTCCTTGCTGTAGTACCAGGGATAGTGCTGCTCGATGCTATGGAGGTACGGCTTCGCACGATCGAGCATCGCCTGTGGCACCGTGAAGCCCTTCGCCTTCGCGTGCGCGAGCGCGTTGGTCACGAACGCCGTCAGATACGGTTCGGACGGACGGCCGCGATCCCAGTACGCGTAACCGCCGTCGGAGTTCTGCATCTGCGACAGGTGCTCGATGTCATCGGCGACACTCTTCTCGAGCGCCGCCTTCGAAGGCATGTCCTTGGTCTTGAACGACTCGAGGACGTCCCGCAGCGCGGCGATCGCGAGGATCCGCGAGGACCGTTGCTCGGCGCACTCGAACGGATAGTGAACGAGGTAGAGCATCGCATCGGTGAGGCTCTGCAGATTGGTCGACGCGGTCGTGATCTCGAGCCCGCCGAACTGCTTGATCACTTGCTCCGGCAGCTTCACTGCTTGCTTCATCGCGCCTTCATCGATCACACCGTAGGTCGCGAACGCCTCGGTAGTCGCCGGCGTCCACACCGGCAGCGCGAGCTCGGCCGCATCGGAATTGCCTCCCGAGCTGCCGACGATCTGGAACCGTGCGGTACCGGCCATCTCCGCGGCCGCTGGAAATTGAACTTCGACGCGATCGTTCGCGGGCACGGTGACCTGCCGTCCGGCGCCATCGGTGATCGCGGCGTTCGTCGCGCGCACCGCGAGCTTGACCGTCATCGGCACGTCGGTCTGGTTCTGGACGACGACCGGCAACCGGAACGTGTCGCCGAAGTTCAAGAAGCGTGGAGGGCTCGGTCGCACCATCAGCGGCAACCGCGCGGTCACCGAGCTCTCGCCCTTACCGAATTGCTTGTCGCCGGCCGCGGCAATCGCGACGATTCGATAGCGAGTCAGGTTGTCCGGAACCTTGACGTCGAGCATCGCCTTGCCGGCTGCGTCGGTGTGCACCGCCGGTGAGAACGCGGCGAGCGGATTGAAGTTGGATCGGATCGCGATCGGCCGCTTGCCGCCGGCCTCGCCGCCGGTGCGATCCCCGTCTTCGTCGAGCTCCTCCTTCAAGTTGCTCAGCCGCGTCTTCTTCCGCGGTTCCCTCACGCTCATCGGCTCCATCGGCGCTGCACTAGGCGGCGGCATCGGCATCACGCCGCCCACGATCGCGGCGTCCGTGATGCACCTCGGGCACGGGTCTCCCGGCTTTTCATTGATCGCGACACTCGACGCGTCGGGCTTCGCGAGCTTCACGTAGCCGCGCGAGTAGTAGTCACGCGCACCCGCGTCGCGCTGGTTGTAGAACGTGTCGATCGGATTTCCGAACTGATAACCCGTGAGCGACAGCACCGCCTCGTCGACGACGATCACCGCGGCTTCGGCATTCGCGACCGGCCTGCCCATCGCGTCTTTCACCTCGACCGCGATGCGCGCTTGCTCGCCGGGTCCGATCTTCGTCGCGCTCGGCTTCACGCTGACCGAGAGCGTGCGCTGTCTCGGAGGCACCGGCAGATCGATCGAGCCCATCGCATACGCGGGCCGCTTCGGTAGCGCCGCATCCGGAACGCCTTGGTCATTGGTGCGCTCCGCCATCCCGACCAGATCGACCTGGACGACCATGTTCGGCACCATCGTGTCGGTGACCGGAACCTTGATCGTCATCGACGGCCCGGTGACCGCGACGCGCTCGGTCTTGACGATGCCGCTGCGGCGCCAGCTGATCACCGCTTCGGCCGGATAGAACGGCGCCTGGACGAGCAGCTCGGCGGTGTCGCCGCCCGCGTATTCCTTCTTGTCCGGAATCAGCTGAACCTGTTCTTGCGCCACGTCCCGCACCGGTGGCGCACCACCGCCGCTGACCCAGAACGACAGCTTCGTCTGGTTCGGGCGCCCCTTCGCATCGAACACCGTCGCGACGACCTCGTACGTGCCACCTTGGTTGGTCGCGAAGTGACAAGCGACGGGATCGATCGCGGCGATCACCTCGCACCTCTGAGGATCGGCCTGCACGCGCTTGTACTTGCCCTTCTTGAATTCCCAGTCGAGGCGGGCCGCGGTCAGCTCGATCTTCGAACCGACGACCGCCTTGCCGTCGAGGTCGACGCCGATCACGTCGACATCCATCGGCGTTCCTTTGTCGACGAACGGCCGCTTCATCTTGAGGCCGACATACTCGGTCGAAGGATGGACGACGAGCGCAGACGAGGCCGACCACGTCTGGCGATTGACGTCGGTGACGCTGGCATTCGCCATCACCGACATCGGCATCGCCGGATTGAGTGACAGGAAGTCCATGTGCATGACGTGCGCGCCGGTCGCGTCGGTCTTGCCCTCGAGTGAGAACGTTTTCTGCGGCTTCGCGGACCGATCCGCGTCGTCCTCGTCCCAACCGCGATATCCCCACCACGGCTGCCAGCTTCCGAAGATGTAGTCGTCACGATTCGGCGGCGTGAAGCTCGTCTGGGTCGCGGTGACGTACCAGTTGACCGGCGCACCGGGCAGCGGCCCTCCCGCGAAGTATTTCGCGCTCACGGTGATATCGCCCGATTCGCCGACGAGGAACGGGCCCTGGCTCGTCTGCGTGGAGACTTCAAACTCGGGTCGCCTGAACTCCTCGATCTCGAAGCTGTGCTCGTAGTGCTCCCTCATCGGGCCCTGCGACTCGAAGTCGATGCGCGCGGAGCCGAGGTTGGGCGTTTTCGGCAGCGTGAACTTCGTGTCGAACCCGCCGACAGAGGACACCGGCGCCGAGCCCGCGGCGATCTGCCGGCCCTGCGCATCGAGCACCTTGTAGCTCACCGACGCGACCTGGCCGCCGATGCCGCCGATGTCGCCGTTCTTACCGTGATCGATCGTGCGCAACCAACCTTTGAGGCTGACCTCCTCGCCCGGCTTGTACAACTTGCGATCGTCGACGACGTACCAGGCGAGCTGCACCGGCCGGCTCTGTTTCGTCCAGCTACCGTACTCGTTCCACCATCCGCCGTCGTCGCTGACAAACGCGACATCATCGCCACGCTTGGCGACGAGATAGTGCCGGCCTTTGACGCCGCCCGTGCCGAGCGGCAGCGTCGCCATGCCTTTGTCATCGGTCTTCGCCTTGGTCCCGAACGGCCGGATCTCGAGTGCGAGATCGCCGGCAGCCTTGCCGGTGCCGAGCTCGCTCGCAAACGCGACGAGGTGATCGGAGTCGACATACGCATCGACCGCGAGCTTCGTCGACTGGACCCACGCGATCATGCGAGGCGGCTCGTAGCTCTCGGTCCACGGATACGGCTCGACAAACGCGATCACGTGCCCGAGGCCGCCGTGCAGCGCACTGGACAGATCGATCGAGGTCTCGACGAGATCGGCCTTTCCCGACGAGATCTTGACGAGCTGATCGAACACCTTCTTGCCCGGCAGCACCGGCGGGTGATCGTGGTTCCACATGTTGCGCATGTAGTTGCCGAACGCGTCGAAGTCGCTCGGCTCGACCCGATACAGCCGGACCTTGAGCTGCTCGTAGCTCGTCGTGAAGAAGTCGAGCGTCGGCTTTCGCGCGGCAGGATCGAGGACGACCATCCCCGACGGTCCGAAGAACGTCGGGGACGGATCACCGACGGCGAACGTCAGCGTCGTGTCCTTGCCGAGCGTCTGGCCGAGCTCGTCGGTGAGGCCGGCCGGCAGACCTATGCGATAGGTCGTGCGCGCCGTCGTGTCGCCTTGCACGATGAGGGTCTCGCCGTTCTGCACGATCCTGACGCCCGGAATTTCCGGCGAAATCGCGAGCTGTGACTCGTCGAACTTGTCGGCATCGAGCGGATTGTTGAATCGGATCACGAAGGCCATGCCCGGCCGGCACATGTCGCAGATCGCCTGCTCGACCCGCAGCGGCGCGAACGTGCGGAAGTCGAACTGTTGCGCGGTCTGCGTCGTGTTCGGCCCTTCTGCGGATGGCGTTCCAGGCGCGAATTGCACCGAGATCGCGGCGTCCTTCGGAAACTCTTTGATCGCGCGGAACGCGAGCCACCGACCGCGCTGCTCGTCCTTGTTCGCGGCGAGGGCGATGCTCGACAGCGTCTTGTCCTTCGCGATCTCGGCATCGTCGAGTAGCCGGATGTCGACGGGAAGCCCCGTCGCCGTGACGTGGATTGTCTTCAGCACCTGCGCGGCGTCGATCGCGTGCTTGTGACCGAGCACGAAGTTCGCGGCGGCAAGTCCGGCGAGCGCGCCCGCTCCGAGCATGACGAAGATCTGCGTGCGCCCGACCGAGATCCCGACACATCG